>JAYUZB010000131.1:0-2037 GCA_043752185.1 Chitinophagaceae bacterium | reverse complement strand
TTTTGCGAAATCGGCCTCCTGCTTTTTTTGTATAGCGGCTTTACCAGTAACCATGGGCTCGCCATCGGGCATGCTCACTGCATCATCGGCATACATGGCCATCAATGCATTGATGTCTTTTGCATTCTGGGCAGCAGCCCATGCATTTTCAATGGCAACTATTTCGGAACGAATTTGTGCCAGATCGGGCTTTGCAGGTTCAGCTACAGTAGTTTCTGCGGCAGTCTCTTTTTTTTCTGCTTCCTGGCAAGATGTAAACAGTAATACGCATGATACGTAAGTAATAAGAAGGATTGTTTTTTTCATTTTGTTTTATTTTTAGATTAATAATAAAGAACTATTTTAAAATTTATTTTCTGTTTGCCAATAAACCGGGAGCTGCGTTTTAATTAATACGTTTATGTTTTTTTAATAAAAAATATTTTCACCGCATACATTACCGAAAGCACTGCTAAAAAAATACCTACCGCAATTATTTCATTTAATTTTGATTGACATAGAAACCAGCCAAGAATAATTAAAGTAACAACAGGTATAAGCAAACCACCGGGCAGTTTGAAACCTGCCGGATATAATTTATTTTCCTTTAACCGAAATTTTATTAACGCCAACGTAACACCTGCATAAGTAATGAGTAAGGTAATGGTAGCCAAAACAATCAATTGCCTGAAGCCACCGGAAACTGCCATAATAAATGCAATGGTTGAAAAGGTAATAATGGCCAGATGCGGTGTTGCATATTTGGGATGCACTGCTGATAAAAACTTTGGCAGCAAACCATCTTTAGCACCTGCAAACAACACCCGGGGAAAGCCAAGTATGGTAGAATAAAAACTTCCGAAAATAGCAATGACACCAGAGGCTATCAAAACCTTAATACCCCAACTACCCAGCAATACGCCAGCAACCGCAGCAAGTGGTGCTTTCTGATTGGTCAACTCTGCACCCAATGCACTCTGAGAAACAATTTGTATTAAAGCATAAAAAACTACCAGGATAATAACACCCAATATTAAACCAAGCGGTGCTGTACGATTTGGATTTTTCATTTCGCCGCTGATATTTAAAGCAGTTTCGCCACCGGCAAAAGCAAAAAATAAAATGAGCGAAGCATCGCCTAATTTATCAACAGAAGGAAATCCTTGCCAGGTAAGGTTATCTGTATTAAGTTGTACAAGTCCCGCTACTACTATTAAGATGAGTGGTAAAATTTTTATGAGCGTAACAATTTTAATTACGATCATTCCCTGCTTTGTACCAGTGATATTACTGTAAGCAACCCCAATAAAAATGATAAGGAACAAAAGTCCACGGTAAAAATATTGGTTAAGAATTGGAAAAGGAATGGACAGCATATCGGCAATACCATTGATGAGGGCAGCAGCAACAAAAGCGCCGGTGCCAAACCAAAAAAGGGTGTTGGCTAAAAAGCCCCAGAAAGGACCGAAAGCTTTTTCGATATACGCATACATCCCACCCGATGTAGTAATGCGGCTGCTAACTTCTGCATAACAAAGCGCCACCAGTAAAAACATGAGTCCGCAGACTGCATAAGCAACAATACTGGCATTACCTAAAATACCGGCTATCAATGCCGGCAATAAAAAGATGCCGCTGGCAATGGCAATGTTTATGACATTGATGGCCACATCAGCAATGCCCAATTCTCTTTTGAGGCCTTCGTTTTCGTCAGTCATTTATTTTCGCTTTATGTGCTTACATATTAATCTCAATCAACCACAATTCAATGCCAGGCCATTTTAGTTGTAGCCAGCTACCGTAGGAATTCATTTTTTATATATAGCTCAGCCACTTTTTTTCGGGATGGCTGCTCTTGTATTTATCATACCATTTGCACAAAGGGTATAAGGCAACTACAACAGATATCCAGATTGCATAGGCTACAGCCAGGCTAAAACCTTCGCCAGGCGCTACAAATTTCCAGGGCATTCCCGGTACTCCCTTTAATCCTTCAGCAACAGTATGCCCCCGGCTCAGGTATAGAATAATATTGATGCTGCACAATACATAAAAGTG
>JAYUZB010000130.1:0-2037 GCA_043752185.1 Chitinophagaceae bacterium | reverse complement strand
TTGTACTTCGTAAGCTTCGGTACTGTTAATATATTTATGCCCTGCCATGTATTGCACTTGTCTTTTGTTATGCTGTCTCAACCAATTTAAAATTACACTGGCTCTTATGTGCAACGCATTTTTTATTTGTGGATTAATGCCTTTCAGTTCTTCGGATAATAAACTAATTGTATTCTGTAAATTTCCTGCAAATAATTTTTCATTAACTGGCTTTTGCTTGTCTCTTGTACCGCCGTGTATGTATGTGTGTAGTGTGAGGATTTGTTGTGTAGATAATTTCAACGTTCTGCTGTTGCTTCTTGCTGTTGATGGTATATAAATTGTTCCTTCATTTAAATTCACATGATTGACTTCTAACTTTTCTAACTCGCCACTATGTAAACCCTGCCATATTAATAAACCTACAATGATAATATTTCTTTGATGGGCTAATGTTGATTTCTCTTGTATGTGTGCTGGAACTTCTTTTGTTATTGACTTGTAGCCGTTGTAAAGGTTTTGCAGTTCGTCATATTTTAATGGGTTCTGGATTACTGTTTTTGCTTTGCCTTTTATTCTTAAAGTTCTTGCCGGGTTTCTTGTAACTAAATTTTCTTCTTTTAAAAACTCAAAATATTTGCTGATGCTGCTTATCCGTAAATTGATTGTTGATACATCTTTATTTCTTTTCTGTTCGTACTGCACATAGTTTAATAAATCGGTGTACTGCATATTTTCTGCCTCATGTAATCCATTGTTTTCTATCCATTTTAAAAAGTAACCTGCATTTAAACAGTGTGCATTTATCGTACTTTCTCTAAACCTTTTTTGCTGTAGATACTCTTTAAACTGTTCAATCATTTTCAACTTTTATTTTTTCATTAATGATGTGAGTATAAATTTGAGTTGATGCCAAAGAACTATGCCCTAAAAATTTTGCAATCTCTTCTATACCCATGCCGCTTTGTAAAAGATGGGTTGCAATGCTGTGGCGTAAGCCGTGCAAGGTGATGGGCTTTTTTATTTCTGCTCTTTGTTGCATTTGCTTTATCCGCTGGTCAAAGCCGTGCTGCATCCTTTCTCCAAAAATGTTTATAAAAAATGCTGCATCATCTGCATTTGTTTTTTTTACTAATGGCACTCCGTGCCTTTTGCTTTGCCATGTTTCGTTTGCATCGTTATTCATTAAAAACCATTCCCTGCTTTCCTGTAAATAATCTTTGATGTCCGTAAAATGTTTGGCTGCTATTGGTACATATCGCTGTTTATTTCCTTTGCCTTTTCGTACAAACAATAATTTTTTTTGTAAATCAATATCAGTAATATTTAATTGCCTTCCTTCACTTCTTCGTAAACCGCAACCGTAAAAAACTGCTATAATTGCCCTGTCTCTTTGCCCCATCGCTATGGAGTTTTGACGGTGTGGCAAAAAAGTTGTTTCATAAAGCTGTTTGATTTCTGCAATAGTTAGGATGCTTCTTTCTCCAATATTATCTTCTGCCCGTTGTGCTGTGGTTTCTACAATAAATTTTCCTGTTGAGTTGAGGAACTTTATAAACACATTTACCGCATTGATAATTTTATTGATACTGCTGCTGCTTAATGCTGTGCCTTTATTTCGTTTGTTTGTCCGTTGTTTAATATGCCTTATAAAGTTTGTAATGTGGCTGGTTTCGATATTTAAAATGCTTTGTACGCCGTTTGTTTCTATGTAGTGTAAAAACTCCCGTACATGGATTGGCCAACTTTCTGCCGTGCCTGTTGCATAGCCCAATGTTTGCAAATATTCTTTGTAGCTTTTGAGTAAATAATTATACTGGGTTGATTTTATTTCAAGGCTTAACATTTGTAAAATAATTTGTGGGGTGTACCTTCTAAAAACGGTGAACTTTACGAACTGCTTATTAAAACGCTTTATGGTATTAGGTTTGAACAGTTCACTATATCAATGAACTGCTTTGAACCATTGAACCGTTTATTTCTTCTTTGATTGTTGCTTTTGTAGCTTCTCTAATATCCCATCTAATGCACTGTTGATAATGCTTTGCAGTTGGTTGT
>JAYUZB010000129.1:0-2041 GCA_043752185.1 Chitinophagaceae bacterium | reverse complement strand
TATTATTATAAGGTTTATACCGTTGATAAAGCATTTAATTATTCTGCAGAAAGCCCGGGAAGTGGAACAACTACTGCAGCGGTACCTGATATTGTTTTATCATCGCCATCACCAGCAGTGCCAGTTGGTAATATTACACAAGGCAGTGTAAACAATCCTATTTACAGGTTTGATTTGGCTGTTACAATTGCCGATGCAACTTTAAACGGCGTTACCATTAATACAGCAGGCACTTATGCAGCAACAGATATTACCAATTTTAAATGCTGGTATTCTGCAGATAATATTTTTAATGCAGCAGGAGATGTATTATTATCAACTAAAACTACTGCACTTGGAACAGGCGCACATGTTTTTCCATCATTCCAAAGCCAAATAATATCTACTGGTAGTACTGGTTATATTTTTATAACTGCTGATATGCCTTGTGCAGCTGCTGTCGGCAACAATATTTCAGTAGATGCAATAACACCTGCCGATATCAGCTTTGTTAGTGGTACCAAATCAGGCACTGCTTCTGCAGGTGGTTTACAAACCATTATTGCCGCAACGCCCAATAATGTAACAACACCTGCGGCATCGGTAGCCAATATGAGTTCAAATTTAACCTGGGTAAATCCTGCAGGTTGTTACGATGAAATTATGATCATTGCATCGCAAGGTGCAGCCAATACAGGCGGTGCACCAGCTGGTAATGGTGGTGCATATACTGCAGCTTTGGCTTACGGAAGTGGTACAGCTTATGGCAATGGATTTGTTGTTTATAAGGGATCAACTTCTGGTCAAACCGTAACTGGTTTAACAAATGGTACTCCTTATTTCTATAAATTTTTTACCCGCTTTGGTACTACCTGGAGCGCAGGTGTAGAGGTTAGTGCAACGCCTGCCGTTGTAACATTAAATACAGATTATTTCCGTTCAAAAATAACCGGTGATTGGAACTTAACAGGTACCTGGGAATCTTCCAGTGATAATATTACCTGGATGGATGCAACATTAACGCCTGATGATAATGCAAATACAATAACTATCAGAAACACACATGTTGTAACAGTTGCTTTACCGGTAACAGCAGATCAGTTATTTGTAGAGCCTACTGCCACACTCACTTTGGCCGCTATCTTTACAGTTGCTAATGGTGCAGCAGCTACTGATATGAGCGTTGATGGTACAGTAATAAATGCACTGGTTACAGGCAATCATGTTGTTAATGGTACTATTGCATTTAATGCCGGTAGTTTATATCAACACCTAAAAGATGGAGGAATTGTTTTACCGGCAACCTGGGCCACTACTTCAACAGCAGAAATCACAGGTATAATATCGGCAACTACATTGAACTGCGGAAACCAAACTTTTGGCAATTTTACCTGGAACAGTATTGGCCAAATAGGTAACATAAATCTTACCGGTACGCTGGCAACCATCAATGGTAATTTCCGGGTACAAAATACTGGAGCAGGTGCTACTGCGTTAAGGATGACAGCTTCAGCTTCATTAAATTTAGTTGTTGCCGGTAATTATACCGTTGAAGCAAATCATAATTTAGATAATGATGCATCAGGTGCTACTACTGTAAGTATTGGCGGAAATTTTGCACATACTGCAGGCGTATTTCAGAGTTCAGCTGCTGTTGTACCTATTACAATGACGGGAGTAGGCAGAACATTTACCCAGTCTGGCGGGACTTTTACTAATGGTAATTTAGACTGGATTATTAATGCCGGTGCTGAGATAACACTTAATAGTAATCTGCCACTTGCAACTTCAAGATCCCTAACAATAAATGGAATTTTAAATTGTGGGGTACTTGCAGTAAATGGCACCGGGGCCATTACCGTAAACAATGGCGGCAGGGCAAGAGTTGGTTCAATAAGTGTTTCAGGCGCTGTTGAAAATAATTTATCTGCATCGGCAGGGCTTACTTTAAATACAGGTTCAACAATTGAGTTTAATGGTTTAGCAGCACAATTTGCAGGAGCCAGAACATTCTCAAATCTTGAATTCAACAATGCATCGGGCGCTACTTTAATTGGGGCTG
>JAYUZB010000128.1:0-29604 GCA_043752185.1 Chitinophagaceae bacterium | reverse complement strand
CATAATTGTGATGCAGCCAAAAATTAAAGAGGGTAGCAGATTCTTTTTCATTGTTTGATTCGTTTAAAATAAGCATTTTGATTTACAGATGACATTTTAACCAGATTAGCTGCATCACTAAAACAAAAATATTCAAATGCACTGGCAGATGAATATTTTAATTGTAAATCTTTAATTTTAAAAGTATAGCACCATATTTTAACGGGGCTTTTATTTTTAAGTGCTGTGTGCCTGTTCGTATGCTTTGCCCAACTTTTTTATTTTTAGCAATTGCTTAAGCAGGTAAAACAAAGTTCCCCAAACACCAATAACAATGGAGAGTGCCAGAAACAACAGCCAGATTGGTGCCCGGTTACCGGTTGACCAAAGTGTACGATGCCAGAAGTTTTTTTCTGTTTTTATTTTGGTGCCCCATGGTACCAGTTTTTCAACAACCAAGTTTCCATAAATATCATTGTCTTCTACCCTGGCAACTAAAACGAGGTTACCTTTTTCATCACCCGGCATTGAGTCTCTGATAAAAGCTGCGCTGGCAATACCTGTTGAATCGGAGGTAAAGGTTTCTGCATCGCCAACAGTTAAATTTCCCAATGAACGTTTTAAACCAAGCTTCAATTCTATTTCCTTAACCGCCACCCATTCGTTTCCAACTTTTTCTTTAAGCTGTGCAGTTACTGTTCTTGTTTCTGAATCAACCAATGTATCAACTACCAGTATTGCTTTTTTAATAGTAAGGTTTGTTTCTAAAGTTTCTTCTCCTTTTACAGGAACAGATACTGCAACGAATTTAAATTCATTAAGAGAGTCCCATGTATTTTTAAATGATATTGGAAAAGCTATTCTGCCCTCACCATTTTCTGCTGTAGTTATTTTTGCAAGCAGATTATTTTCTGATGCTTCGTTAAAATAAACATGTACAGTTATATTCTTCACAGGTTCAAATTTTCTTGCTACCTTTTTTTTTGTATTTATAATAATATAGGGCACTTTATTTTCAGGCAAAAAATACCGTAACGAAAGTATTGTTGGTGGTACTTCAACAGAATCCTGCGCCTGTAGTTTACCAGACGTAATTAACAGCAGCAATATGATTAATAGTTTATGATGGTTGCTCTTCTTCATGATCGGTTATTGTTTTATAAATTGATATCACAGGAAATACTCTTGCAAAAAAAGTAATGACCAGTAATACACCAGCCAATGAACCCATGGCAATTGCCCACTCTTGCCAGCTTGGAAAATAATGGCTGTAGCTGACCGGTGAATCATATTTTGGTAAAAAGGGATGTAACATTGTTGGTGTAACAATCAGGTAGCGTTTAAACCACGCCCCCACTACAACCATTACCCCGGCTACAAACATGGCATTGGGTTTTCTTCCCTTGCGAAATACAAGAATAAATATGGGAATAATCATACCCACAAAAATGGCAAACCAAAACATAGGTGCAAATTCACCGGCAAATAACATGGTCAAATGTTCTTCTTCGGGTTTTTTCATTTTAAATGCCGGTACCAGATATTCGTTTACATTAAAATACAGGTATAATAAAGCAAGCATTACCAAAATTTTACCCATCTTATCAAAATGCCTTTCGGTAATATAATGTTCCAGTTTGTATACCCTGCGAAAAACATACATAGCCACCACAACACCTCCTGCACCAACCAAAAATGCACCTGATACAAAGTATGCCCCAAAGTTTGTACTGTCCCACCCAGGGCGGTACGTGGTTGCAAACAACCAGGATGTTACTGTGTGAATACAAAATGCTACAGGTATTATTGTAATACAAAGTATAGTGATTGACCTGTCTCTTATTTTTTCCTGGTCGGCAGTTCCTTTCCAGAATGAACCTAGCCAGCGGTATAATTTTGAGAATGGTTTACCCAGTTTTTCTTTTGCCCGAATCATGATCCTGATATCGGGCAGCAGAGTAATGTATAATAAAAACAGGCTTAAAAAAAAGTAAGTAGTTATCACAATCACATCCCACATTATGGGAGATTGAATGCGACCATGGGTGAAGAGATAAAACAATCTTTCGGGCCGACCCATATCAACAATAATAATGAGTGATGCAAAAGTGATGGCAGATACAGCTATCATTTCTGAAATACGGGTAAGTGGTGTGCGCCAGGGAACATTTGCCAGGCGAAAGATGGCGGTGATTAATGAACCAACCAGGCTGATGGCAACAAAAAAAACAAAGTTTGAGATATAAATTCCCCAGGAAACGTAATCGCCCATATTGGTAACAATTAAACCTTTTCTTAATTGCTGTATATAAGCAACAGCGCCAATGGCACAGATAAAAATTAAGGTACCTGTCCATATCATTCCCCTGCGGCCAAATTTTTGCGGCAGTAAATCACTTGTGATTTTTTCGGGAGAAAATTTTGGTAGCTTTTCCACGATAAGAGTTTACAATTTTTTTTCGGCAGGCTCTTCTTTATTAAGCCCGTCTTCAAATTTAAAATTCCGGTTTACAGGTGGCAGATAATAAACACTCGGTTTTGTTCCCAGATCTTCCATCAGCCGGTAACCCGATTTATCTTTAATCAGATCGCTGAACCTGAATGTTTCAGCCCCGTTTGTTACAGAGTCTTCAATCATATCCCCAAACATAAATACGCCATTAGGACAAGCAGATACGCAATGTGGTACCATCCCCATACGTGTCATATCGGCACAAAAATCGCATTTACCAACGGTACCTGTTTTTTGAGGTACACTGGTTTCGCAGGAATAATGTTGCGTTGCAACTTCTGTTGAAACACCGGGGTCGCCCCAATTAAATACCCTGGTTGAGTAAGGGCAAGCTGCCATGCAAAATCGGCAACCAATACAACGATCGCTGTCTATCAATACAATTCCATCCTGTCTTTTAAAAGTTGCATCTACCGGGCAAACTTTTACGCAAGGTGGTTCATCGCAATGCATGCAGGTTGTGGGTTGCCAGTAATCGGCAGTATGCTCAGCATCCTTCATTGGATAAACCTTTATCCAGTTTTGTCCATCCTTTAATTGATGGGCATGATTACAGGCAGTTTGGCAGGCCTTTACATTTTTACACCGTGCAAGATCTATAACCATCACAAATTTTTTACCCGGTATTCCCTGCCTGGCTTCGGTGTTGCTTACAGGTGGCATATGCGGTACGGGTTTTAAAAAAGCCCTGTCGACTTCAATAATTTCACCATCTACCGAAAGTAATTTTATTTTTTCGCCCGATGGTTTAATATCATCTTCTGGAGTAAAAGGCGAATTATTGGAGTTGCAGGCAACTGCCGCAGTGGTAAGCAACCCGGCTGCAATAAATTCTCTTCGTGATTTTTTTTGATCCATTTTGTTGTCTTTTGGTTATACTGCTTGTTTATTTTTTTATCCAGTTTTGCAATTCTGTGTCGGATATTTTTTTTCTGCTGGCCGAAAGAGCTGCTATATCTACTTCCACCAGCTTTCCTTCCTGCGTAAGCATTTTAACAGTTTCGGTTTTTTTTGCAGCAGGTTTTATAAATTTAAAAGCAGCAAGTACAGCCGCAGATGCAACACCCCAACTAATAAACTTCCTGCGGCTTTGATTTTTATTTTCGGTTGTCATTTTTGCTTTTTTAAAAAAAATAAATAATAAGTAATAACTAATTTAACAAGCAGCAAGGTAGTTTTTGAATAATTTAATTTTCCTGACTTCAATCATTTTACAAAATGAGTATAATCACATTGCATATTCGGTAAATAAAAAACCCGGCATTTTACACCGGGTTTTTTTGAATCTGGAATTCTAAACATAGTCCATATAAAACTATTTTTTCATTGTTCTGATAAAATTAACGAGGCTCCATCTTTCATCAGCATCAGGTATTTTCTTTTTAAAATTTGGCATATCATCTCTGCCTTCCGAGGTTTTATAAAAAATAGCACCATCACTCTGAGCCTGAAAATCAGCTTTTGAAAAATCTCCCGGTTCTGTTTTTAATTGTGCCGCTTTTGAACCATCACCCAAACCTTTAGCACCATGGCATGATTTACAATGGGTACTCCACAAGGCTTTGCCATCAGCAATAGAAGCTGCATCTGAAGCTATCGGGTTTTTCATCTTTTTATAATTGTCTGGTACCGGCCAGGGCTTGGGATCTGTACTGTTCGTTACAGTAAAACTAATACCGGTTAGCCCCATCATTAACGCTAGGATCAAAAATATTTTTTTCATAATTCTGAATTTTTAATTTGTTTAACTTATACTCTTATTAGCAAGGTAAATGCATATGATTTAAAAACAACTGACAGTTATAATATCGCAATATGATTTTAATCATGCCGATTTTAGATTGAATCAATAGCTTAAATCCATAATGCTGAATAATCCGGATATGCTGAATTAATTAATCATTTCAAGTAAAATGAAATTTCGGTTTCAATATTCATCATATCTACAGTAAGTGGAAGTTTTTTTTGATTAAATACCAATAACCCATAAGCATCATTTTTTGTATCAAGATCAATGCAATGACGGGTTTTATCCAATGTTACAAAAAGTAAATACCTGTAATTTTTTGCTTCTGTAATTTTTAAACCAGGCCAGGTTTTTTGTATTACCCTCCGGGCATTCCGCATCTGGTAAAAAAATTCATGCATAGACCCATCAAATACCGCTGAATCTGTCTGTTCCTTTATCTTTAACAGTTGCGTCGAATCTGGATGGTAGAAAACAGCTGCAGAAAAATCTATTTGTAAGGTATCGGTATAAGCAGCCGGTGGTTTGAATATATTTTTTTTATTTACTTCAGTGTTTACAGTCTTGGTTTCACTATTTTTATAGCCGTTATTATTACAGGCAAATACAGTCAAAAACTGCCAGGCCAAAAATGATACCGCTAAAAGATAACTGATACTTTTCATGTACTTAACCAGAATGATATTTAGTTCTCACTAAAGAACCCTGCAATAAAATTCAGGGTTCTTTAGTGAGGAAAACATATGCGATCATTTCATTTACAATATTAATAGTTCCATAACCTGGTAATATTAAAACCGATAACAAACGCTCCGCCTTCCACCTTGGTTCCGTCAAAATCCTTATATCCAAAAGGGGCATTTGTATTGTACAAGTTGTTTTGTTGTGGATTTAGGTTGTAGTAATTACCTACGAACAACTGAAATGAGTGACTGCTTGTATTCATCTCTATACCAAAAGAAAAATTAGGATTGGGGTTTTTAGTAGCATGTCTGGTAAGTGGCTGATCGTAATTAATCATAGCAGACATTACATTGGTAAGCTTATACCTGGCAGAAAATGCAATGGCAAAATGATCAAATTTCATTTCCTTAAAAGTTGCAGTGCCTGTGCTGTCATTCTTTGTATAAAAACCATTTACAGAGTTTTGATGAGAGAGGCTTGGTGCAACCTGCACAGATAATTTATCTGTTATTTTACGGGCTATGATCAATTGGTGGAAGAAGGATAATCTTTGGGACCGGTATTTAAATATGCTTTTGTCTTTATCCTTCCGGGTATCGTAAGCCATGTTGGCATAGTAGCTAACACTTACCGGCCATTTGCGGGGGGTTTGTGTTATGATGGCGTATTTAGCACTGGCATCCCAAAGCATATTTCTTTTTGTTATTCCGATACCTATATTTAATTTATTAATGGGAGCATAACTTACACCCATCCTTATATTGGATGGTGCAAAAAATCCCCAGAAATCCTGATAGCCTTTTTGTACGGTTCCAAAGCGGTGCTGTATATCCATTTCTAAAGTACCTTTTACCGGTACCAATACAGTCTGGTTATCTATTATCCATACACTTTGAAAACTGTTTTTTACAGGCTTTACTTTTGGCTTGGCGGGTTTTTCGGTTTTAGCCTCTTTTTCGTCCTGTGCCATTACTGTGGTTTGAAATAAAAGCAGGCTGCAGAACAAAAACACCGGTAAAGCCATAAGTCTGTTTGATATTTTAGTTTTAAGTTTCATTTTTTTAGATTTTAAGATCACTTAATTATTGGGTGCTCCGTTCCTGATCCAGTCATACACTTTTTGTCTATCAACAGCGGATGGAATATATTCTTTCATACTCCCGTTAACAGCCTTATACAGTATACTTTCCTTAGGCACTATGATATTCACAAATCCGCCACTTACAATTTCCTGGTAAGATATAGCTGTATTCAGGAATGGTTTTCGGGCACCGGAAACATGGCAGCCAGATAAAGCACATTTACTGTTAAATATTGGTGCCAGATCTGTCTTAAAACTCACTGACTGTGGCGGTCCATCAGGATCAACCGCCACATCTGGCAGGATAATGTCTTTATAACAGCCTGTGATACTTAAACCCATTATCATTATTAAAATGAGTATGAGATATTTTGTTATTCGTTTCATTGTAATTCTTTTAATGATTACTTATTGTGAAAGTTCATGTTACACTCAATATCCATTTTGTCGGATATACTGGTGCTAGTAATTCCATAATCTCTGCAGTTAAACTGAAACTTAAGTTGCAGACCAAAAACATCGTATGTAGCATTTACATTTGCTTTTGGAATATACTTCAATTTACCAACGAGTGTTTTTGTGAGCGGTGCTGTTAATTTTCCCTGCCAGGTCATTGTAAGTGTTACTATATATTCATTACTCAATGGATCAAATTTTACTTCAGTTGTTTTGATCTTGGCAAGATTGGTAACCGTAAGGTTTTGTGTACCCGGTACAATAGCGGTAGTACCCATGCCGGCAATATTGCAACCTGCATCCCGGCCAGGCTCTCCTGTATTAGAAGTATTAATTTGCACATACCCGTTAAAATATGTTTTGGCCGGTTCGTTTTCATAAAAAGCCCAGGAACTGTCTTTTAATGGCTGACCGGTTACTGCATAATTCAGCATTGCTGCAGGCTGCACATCATTCATACCAAACTGGTTAAATCGGCCGGTAAGCAACCCTGATGCTGCAACATAATTGGTTGACCACAATACGCTGGAATGTGATTTATCCATTTTCCATTCATTTACATTTCCCACCGTCATACTGCCCGGAAGGTGAATATTTGTACCTCTGGTGATTACTGGCCCTGTAACTGCAGGTGGTGGTGGAAATGAATTATCATGAGTACAACTCACTATATACCCAAATCCACTGATGAGAATTACAACTAGTAATTGTAATTTGTTATTTAAGTGTTTCATAAAAAATTTCGTTTAGTAAATAATTAAAATCGCTACATAAAAGTATTTTCAAGCAGGTATTTAATCTCTGACTGTAATCAAGAGTGTCTATGAGATATGTCATGATTTTGTAAGTACAGTTAGAGATTAACTATATTTTTTGCATAGCCCATATGAATGGACATGAAACAGATTTAGTAAAATGCAGGAAAATAAAAAAGTGATTAATCAGGTCTTTTATTACAGGGTTTGAAAACGAGGGAAGCAATTGCTATTACAAATACAAATGCGGTCAGATTTATGAGCAGGCTGTAGGCATATAAATTCATTTCATTTTTGAGTACCAATTTATCCAGTGTTTTAAATACATAAAAGTATAAATCACGGAAAATAAAAAAGACAAAAACCAGGCTGTGCAATAAACTGTAAACTGGTTTCTTAGCAAACAATGGTATAAAGAAAAGGATAGATAATAAGCCCCATATTTTTAATGCCGGAATTTTTGTTGCCGATAAAATACTACTAAAACTATAATTGGGATAATAACTTTTTAGTAAAAAGCCAAGATACAAAACACCTACAAAAGCATAGGCATATGGCAGCAGGAGGGAGATGTTACTTTTGAATATTTTTTTTACCCAATCCGCTTCTGCAATAGCACCAATTAGAAAGTAAACAAGTGCGTAACCCGAAAAAAACAACAGGAGTTCAAGCTGCTCCAGGTAAATAAAAAAACTGTCATCCATTTTTCAAAATTATATTTCTTTTTATTGCATAAGAAAGGTTAGTGCAGCAAATTCAGCTACACTGAGGGTTTCGGCACGTCTTAAAAATATTTCATCCTGCAAAACCTCGGCCGTAAATAAACTTTTAACGGCATTACGCATGGTTTTGCGGCGCTGGTTAAAAGCGGTTTTTACCAATACCCAAAAAGCTCTTTCGCTTTTATAATCCAATGCCGTAGTTTTTCTTTTCATGCGTATAACACCACTTTGTACTTTTGGCGGCGGATCAAAGCATTCGTTACCTACATCAAATAAATATTCAATTTCGTAATAAGCCTGCATCAGCACACTTAACACACCATACACTTTGCTTCCTTCTTTAGATGCAGCCCTTTGTGCTACTTCTTTTTGAAACATACGAATAATGCAGGGCACATCATCTTTCCATTCAAGCACTTTGAATAAAATTTGTGTAGAGATGTTATAGGGGAAATTGCCAATCACTGTAAAGGGTGCATCAAATGGTTTTTCCATATCCAAAAAACTTTGATGAATTATTTTATCTGCAAGTACCGGGTATTTATTGGAGAGATAAACTACTTTTTCTTCATCCAGTTCTACAGCCTTAAAGTTAATATTGGCAATACCCATCAGGTATTTTGTTAGGGCGCCTGCGCCAGGCCCTACTTCCAGCAGATTTTTAAACCCATCTTCCTGTAAAGCTTCGATGATCTTTTTTATTACCGCTTCATCTTTTAAAAAATGCTGCCCCAGTGATTTTTTATGTGTGTACATGATTGCAAAAGTAGCGTAAAAAAGCCCCTTTGCAAGAGGGGCCTTCATTTTAAAACTGGTCTATAATTCTTTAATGGTGTATAATAATTTTTTTAGTGTTTAGATTTCCATTCAATTCTATATTAAGTTCGTAAAAACCATTGCTGTATTTATATAACTGGTTAAGCTGAATATTGTTGAATCCTTTCACTAGTTTTTGTTTCTGTTTAAATATAATTTTTCCTGCATTATCAACTAACCAGATCATACTTTCGCCAACTGCATCTGCATAAATGCTTATTACTAAATAATGATTAGCCGGATTGGGAAGAATAGTTATTTCGTTATTGCCTGTACTTTTTCTAATGCTGATGGTATTACTGTATTTTATTGCTGCTGACTTACCAATTACTTTTAAACGATAATAAATAACTGTACTGTTTACATTGGTAATATTATCGGTTGCCGTAAAGCTTTGCTGCACCTGTAATACAACAGTTCCGTTTACAGTTGTTGTTTTAATAAAATCTACTCCATTCAGGCTTCGTTCAATTTCAAAGCGCTCAACTTCTTTATCGGCAATAATTGTCCAATTTAATAAAACATTATTGTTGTTGTTAGCTGCCGTAAAGTTTAGGAAATGAACTGGTAACACCAAACCGACAAAGCGCCAATCACGGTCTGTTTGAGACATGGTAGATTTTTGAACCGTAGTTCTTGAACCTGGTGCTGCGTCACCTGTAAACGAGCCGCCATTGCCCATCCTGTAAGATGTTCCTTTAATATTGGTTACTGAGTTAAGCGAATCAAATTTATTATCCAACCCATCGCCATCAGTATCCAGTCCGGTTAATGCTACATCATCATCTGCTATTTCGTTCAGGTTAAAATCATTCCCTTCTACCCTGTCTATAAGCCCGTCTGCATCAGTATCCAGGTCTCTGTAATCTGGCGTATTATCTACATCATGATCGTAAACAAGTATGCCGGAGCCTCCAAAGCCGGCAACATTATCGTAAGTGTTTACAATGCCATCACCATCGGTATCCGTAATACCAGGTAGTAAATAACCTGCGGTTGTTTGTCCTTCAATATTATCAGGTATACCATCATCATCTGCATCTATATCCAGATAATCGGCATAAAGATCAGCATCTGTAAACCGTAATCCTAAAGAACTCAATGAAGAAATAGCTGTTGCCCATCCATTGGTTCCAATGGCTCCGTCAATGATGCCATTAAGATTCACATCCGGAAAACCTGCTTCAATAACATCTGCAATTCCATCACCATCACTATCCAAATCGTAGGCATTGGGCCTGAAATCACGATCCTTATTTTTAAACGGATAATTATCTGCCCTGCCATTAACCGGGCTAACATCAACACCGGTAAACAATAAGCCACTTGCCAGTTCATAACTATCATGCAAACCATTACCATTGTTATCAACCAAAGCATCGGGTTTGCCATCGTTATTTACATCCGGTGCACCCACTTCCACAGCATCAGGAATACCATCGTTGTCACTATCCAGATCCAGATAATTGGGAATTCCATCTCCATCAAAATCTTGTGCTCCCAAACCAACACCCGAATTATTTACGCCGGTATTATTGGCATCTACATTTTGTGAAAAACCATCGTAATCAGTTTCTGTAAAATTGTCAATGATACCATCGCCGTTTGTATCAACTCCATAAGATTCCACCACATCCGGTATGCCATCATTATCGCTATCCCGGTCGTATTGATTGGGTAATCCATCCAGGTCTTTATCACAATTATCATTTACACCATCTGCATTTACATCAAGCCATGCTATCCAAAAACCGGTGTCCTGAAAATTAGGAATACCATCATTATCCGAATCGGCTCCCCAATCAAAATTATCATTGTAATTATCGCTGTTATAATCCACAAATCCTGCATAAGTTGGGTCATTCCAGTTTGGAATGCCGTTGCTGTTAGCATCCTGCAATGCCAGCGGATTATTAAACTCAACATAATCCGGTATGCCATCATCATCATCATCAATATCCGGACACTGCGTAATAATTACCTGTATCCTTGCTGTATCAGAACAGCCTTCACCATTATTAAAATAAGCCCAATAAATTCCTGATACAGTTACCGGAGTTTGTGGATTATAAATATTTGCCGGAATAAATGGCTTGGCAGCATAAAAAGTATATCCTGCATATCTTGCCGATGGCAACATAATACTCAAAACAGGGCAACGCACTACCAGCAATGTATCTTTTGGACTAAAACATGAACCTGTGACCGGAGAAATTACCGGCCCTTTCACAATACAGCCATTTGTACTTACACCACTGGAATCGTATAAAACTGATCCCGATCTTTTACCATTATAACTTATCCTGGCTTCATTTCTTAAAGAGCCTGAACAGGCAAGTATATCGCAGGAAGAAGCTGTAACAACATCAAACTGAATATTACCCGAAACACCCGGACCAATATTACCCCCTGTTACTGCACCAGCCCCTGTTCCAACACGCAACACAACCCGATTTGCTGCAAAAACATATTCTGCCTGATCATCGCCCGATACATCTGTTTTTACAACGCCATTTATTTTTAATGAGCCCGGTAAATAGGTTGACCCTAAAGGAATATTATCATAAATAACTGTATTGGTACTGGAGTCGTTGCCGGTATTATTAAAATTAATCTGGTAACGCAAAATATCTCCGGGTACAAGTAAACCTCCATTAACATCTGTTGCCGTTTTATCAAAAGCAAAGGTTGGATTGTATTGTGAGATGGAGGTAGTAAGTACATGCACAAAATAATTTTCGCCAGGCGATGAGAAACGAACCGTGGCTGCAGTCTGGTTATTACTCAGCTGTGTGTTACTGCTATTGGGAAGATCAAATATGGGAGCATCGTAACCCAGTGTATTTTGAAAAGCCGGATTGCGGGTGGTAACCACAACGCCGTTATTAGATATTTTACTGTTCCATGCATCTGCAGCACCATTAAGCGGAACGCCTACATTTGCAAGGTTATAAAATAGTGCTGCTCCGTTTTGTTTAAATGCAAAAGAATCTGTTGAACCCCTGTCTCCATCATATACAACAGCACCCAATTCGCAACTTACCGGCCCCGAGGGAGGTGTTAAAAATCCGCTGATATTTACATCAACAGGCGGATCGCCCTGGTTAATAATCACACTGCCGTCAAACACGGTAAGGTTACGTGGTTGAAGTGAGGAGTTGGCATAGGCAATTGCGATTGTCCAACCTCCGCAACTATTGGTAATGCCAATAGGGCCAAGCACATCGGCTGCGGTATAAGTACCGTTTGCATTTGTTGTGTTGATGAGGGAAGTGATATCTTTAAAACACAAATAACCAGTATGCGGCAACCCTGGTGAATAGGCTGCGGTATGTTTGTCGGTTTGTGTTGACGTAAGTGTTGTGTAGGATGAGGCCCCGGGAATTTTTAATTTTACAGTGTTAAATCCTGCAGTTATCCAGGCACTGTCTGTTCCGGATGTTCCCTGATCTGCCCCCCAATACAACCCTGCAAATAATACTTGTGAGCAGGCGGGAATATTAAGATCGGCAGATGAGGAATTAAAAGTTTCCGCATTACTTAATCCCTGTACTTCCATATCAAAAGACATATCAGCGGAATTAGTAGTTCTTAAATGAACTTCTACTGCTATGGTATTTACACCTGCTGAAAAAAATGCAGGACTTAAATTAACTGAAACAGCTTCAGCCGCACCCGGTGTTATATTTGAAGATGCCAATGTACTGTAAGTGATGCCTCCGGTTGGCATATTATTTCTAACTCTTTCTATCCCGTTTACATACACTACAATTCCATCGTCTCTTAACATGTTAAGTTGTATAGAATAAAAAGTTGTTGCCAGCTCAGCAGCTGTAAAATTTACTGTGCTGCGAAAATAATAAGCCGAGTATTTCGTTCCGGTGGGTACACAAACAGTTCCGCCACCGCCCGAGGGAATGCAAGTAGCCTGTGAAGCACTATAACCATATTTACCAGGCCCATTTACCGGAGAAGCACCGGTGTTCCAGAGCCCGGTTAGAGTATATGCCGATTGATTCCAAACATTACCACTGCCATCATTTGCCGGGGCAGATCCTCTTGCAAAATAATTCCATGTACTGGCAAAAGGTAATTTAACAACTGAATAATTATCTATATCAATATTTATTCCAGTGCCTGCATTGTCTTTACTGGTGCCGCTTGGCGGCGGTTCGCCAGTACCGGGATTTCCTGCTCCTACACCCGATGTAGAAATGATACTGTTTGATACATAAACTATATTTCCTTTAACTGAAGGATTATAATACCTGGCTGAAAACGGCCGTATTATTTGTGCCCCTGCACCGCAGGCAAATAACAGCAATCCAGTTAGTATGCATAATAGTTTTTTCATTGTACGGATTTCTCTGTTCTTCTCAGAATAATAAAAATATTATCCTCATTAAAATACTGACTTGCCAGGCATTCAATTATTGTACAACTACTTTATTACTTATTCGTTCTCCACAATCATTGGTTACAACAATTATATAAACTCCCGTTTTCAAATGAATACTTTTTACCATTCCGTTGCTGTTTACAGAAAAGTATTCTTTTAAAATTTCCTTTCCGAGCAGGTCTACAATCTTCATTTGCACATGTACCGCTTTAGCAGTTTTTATTACCATACTAATTTGCCCGTTTCCATTATTAAGTATACCAACATTGAAGATTTGATTGCTTTTATAGCTAACCCTTTTTGTTTGGTAATTGTGCATACTGCCGTCAAAATTTGTTTGCGATAACCGGTAATAATTGATTCCTTCCCAGGGAGTATAATCAAACAGCTGGTAGTTGTTATTTACTGTTGAAGTGCCTGCTCCGTTTACTTTTCCCAAAAAAACAAAGTTGATTCCGTCACCCGATTTTTCGATTGTAAAATATTTATTATTACTTTCCTGAGATGTACTCCAGTTAAGCAGTACCTTATCATTATTTAATGTTGCATTAAATGAACTGATTGTTACAGGCAACGAAACAGACACAGAAACGTTAAATACATCCTGTATACAACTGCTGCTATTAGCATCTCTTACCGTGTAATTAAATACACCAATAGTTGAATTATTAACCGTAACACTTTGTGTTGTTGCGCCACCATTGTTTGGCCAGTAATAAGTTCCTTTCCACGAAGCAGTAAGTGTAACAGGTTCATTTAAAACCGCATTAATGTTTTCTGATTTGTTTACATCTTTAAATATGGTAAACTGGTCTCGTACAATTGGAGTTGGTGCCGTGGTATATGAAATGAATTTTACATCAAGCCGGTTGCTGTCAACTTCAAAATAAAGGCAGCCACCATTATTTACATTGACATAAGAATAGTACATACAGTTTTGCGGATATCCCGAAGCCTGCGTTGCATTACCTACCTGGCCTGCAGAACCGGCAACAATATATATACTGCCATGATTATACAGCCCTGAATTATAAGTAAAGGCGCAGGAATTTGCGCTACCATCATACTTTCCGTTTTGAGTATTACCGGTTGCTGTGTGTGTGGCTGCATTAAAATTTGCATCCTCCAGCGGACTTGCATAAGTATTGTAAAAATTTTTTAAAAGATAACTTCTTTCGTATCCGTGCGAATGGCCACACAAAATCAGGTCTACTCCGTTTCGCTCCAGAATACGAACAAATTTTTCCCTTACTGCTACCAGGTCAAGTTCACCGGCACCACCATTATAATCTGAACTGTGACTTGTTTTTGTATAGGGTGGGTGATGAAAATAAGCGACGGTCCATTTTTTGGTATTTGCTGCGAGGTCGGCCTTTAACCAGGTTGCCTGTGCACCTGAAGTATCGTACATTTTTGTAGTATTGCCATCATCTTTTCCGTAGGAATCAAGCGAAATAAAATGCACATTGCCGATATTGTAAGAATAATAATTTTTGACATTGGAAGCCACTCCTCCATTTTGTCCGGCGGATGGAACAGAAAAACTTGAATGATAGGGCATACTAAGAGCTGGTGTAGCTCCGGTTTTACCGGTGTTTGCTGATGTATTACCGTAATCATGATTGCCCGGCGCAGGATATAATTTGTAATATTTTAAAAGATCATCTTTATAAACGTTAAAAAAATTACTTTGATACTCTGCATCAGTACCCGAGCTGTATGCATTATCACCCAATAATATCATGGCATCAACATCGTTTGTACCGATATAATTAATAAAAGTGTTTTTAACATTAACCTGGTTGGCAGAGTTGTTACCACAATCGCCCAAAGCTAAAAACCTGAGTTTACGGGTAGTGTTTGAGAGTGGTAAGGTTAAAAAATAATTGGTATTGGTTGCCTGCAGTGTTTGTGTACTGCTGCCAATGGTATACCAATATTTTGTCTCGGCAGTTAATCCGGTAATCTGTACAATATGTTCTGTTGTAGATGTTGCAGAGTCAACCGTATAGGGATAAGTACCAAAAACTGTTCCCCAGCTTACTCTTGAGTTTTCAGCAATATCGGTTCTCCACCTGATGATTATACTTGTTTGTGTACCAATCTGTAGGTAAGGCCCCCTCGTTAATACAGGCGGTGGTGAAGTTGAAAATTTGTCATGTGCATTGTTGTCAATGAAAATTTCATCTCTATTAATAGAAACTGTTGACAAAATAATACCATTGCCGCTAAGTTCTTTTGAATTTACTTTAGCAGATACCAGCATTAAAAAAGCAGTAAGTGTTAGGTATACAGTTTTCATAAATGATGTTGCTTTAGATTTTGTAATAAAAAGTCTATAGCGTAACCCCATATCATACTACAAGAATTGATACATTTGGGCGGTTCACAATTTTTGATGTTTTTAAAACCATTGCGTTCAATTACAAACGGGGTTATTTTAATAATTATTACAAGTCAAATCTTTGATAAATTTAATTCGTAAACTAACTATGTATAAAACGAAGTCCGCCACTTCAGATACGAAGTGGCGGTTGACAAACATTTTTAAAAATAATTTTAGCCGCTCTTTTATGCTTTAAAAGCTAAACAATACCCAACTACAATTATTGATAAAATTTACTTTGAGTGGGCATCCCTTAAAATATTCGGAGAGTTAAATAAATATATTTTTAAGTAAGCGGGGGCTATTACAATCTGTATATTTTTTTGAATTAATTATCAACAGTACAACTACTGCGTATGGTTTTGTAGAAAAAAACTTACAATATCCAGAAAAAGGGTGAAATGCTTTAGTAAAACCGGTTCAGTACACTGGCAATTATGCCTGGCCAATGCTATTGAATTTTTGAATAATTCCATTGAAACATGATGCCTGCATAAAAATTTCTTTTGGGTGCCGCATTATAATAACGTCCTGCAGCAGCATTGATGTCATTACCCAGGCTATAGGTTTCGTTTAACAGATTATCAACGCCTGCATACAAATTCATTTTAAGTTTAGATTTTATAATTGGTTTCCAGCCTGCACGGCAACCTACCAAATGATAAGCATCTGTAGCAACAGTATTGGCATCATCTAAAAACATTCGGGTTGCATAATAGAGCGTGCTGTTAAAATAAATTCCTTTTTTAAACTGCAAATCTGCCAGTACTGCAATGGTATGTTCAGGTACACCGGGCAATCTTTTATCCGAAAAATCAACATTTCCTTTTTTAAATTTACCATACCTGAAATCACTTAATGTATAAGCGGTTTTAATGTTTATGTTTTTAAGCACAGCGCTTGTAAAAAAAGAGGCTGAATAATCTGCACTTATTTCAATCCCTTTTTGTTTGGTATCTCCAACATTTACAAAATAATCTGCATTGGAACTGTCTTTACGGCTTACCAATGCATTATTTAATTTAAAATAATAACCGGTGGCTTCAAGCCTGAGTTTTCCATTTAATAAAAAGAGTTTTCCGCCCAGCTCATAATTAATCCCCTCTTCAGCTTCAAGAAAAGTGCTGATAACGCCGGTTGATGGCAGCAACTCAGAAATTGTTGGCGGAGAAAAACCCCTTGATATACTTGCAAAAACCGCATTGCCTTTTTTAAACTTTTTCTGCAAAGCCAATCGTGGTGATATTTCATTTTTATAAGTACGGCCCTGGTGCAAAACCGGGTATTTATTCAGTCTTGCAAAATCTACTTTAGATTTATTAATGCTGGCGCCAGCTGTAATGATCCAGTTATCTTTTATGCTGATATCGCCCTGGGCAAAAATACTGCTGGTAAAATATTCTATATCATCATTGGTTTGCAGGGTATCGGCATTGCCATTTTTATTTTTCGAAACCTGTGTATTAAAAAATCCCTTCTGTAATTCTGCTCCGGCTATCAGTTGTATTTTGGTTTCGCTTATTTTCATTTCATAAATAAAAGAAGTTCTTCCTCCAAAGCCTGGCTCGTTGCGCCTTTCGTAATTACGAAATGTTGGGTTTTGTATTTGGGCTATTGTGCCAAAAACAGATGTTGCATTTATAAACCGGGATGTAAAATTATAACGGTGATTAATACCGATCGTAAAGTTTTTCTGGTAAATGGCAGCTTTAGCTCCATCTGCACTCGGAAATCCGCCTGCTGCAGGCCTTGCCTGTTTTGGGTTTGCCAGAAATTCTGTTTTATTTAATCCTCCGGGCGTTTCATAAAATAAATTATTGTACAGGATGCTGCTGGTTAATTGTTGTTTGTTTGATAATTTAAACTGAGATACAAAACTTACATTATCTCTTTTGCTTTTGGTATGGCTGCGGTAGCCATCAGTTTCGGTATGGTTATAGGTAATTTGGTTACGGCTGTTCTTTTCTCCAAAGCCAACAGACGAAAAAATATTTTGCAATCCATAGCTGCCGGTAACATATTCAGCACTTACACCTGGCTGCCAGTTATTATCAAAACTGTGCATTAACAATAGCCCGCCCGTACCGGCACCATACATACTGCCTGCAGGACCCTTAAATATTTCTACAGAAGAAAAATTATTGAAAGCAAACTGGTTGAAATAAGTATTGCCGCCCGGATCGGTTATGGGAATATCGTTCCAATAAACTTTTACATTTCGAACACCAAAAGGAGAACGCAGTGAACTGCCACGGATATTGATTCGGTAACTTCCGGGAGAGCGCTCTTCCATCCTGGCACCGGCTATTGAATTGAATGCATGCACCAGCGATGTTTTATTGTACCTGTCGGCATTGGCACTATTAATAACCTTTACTATTGTGCCGCAACTGATATCCCTGTTTTGTTCAAAAGCAGTTATAACAACTTCATTCAGTGTTTTGGAAGAATCTGTAATCTCCGTTTTTTGTGCAAATACAAAATGCTGAAGCAATAGGCAAATAATCAGGCAATGGATAATCTTTTTCATGTAAGTCGGTTAGTAAGGTTTGGTAAATTTCCTTTTTTTTAAAGAGCGTACCAAAATCTTTTGAGAGGTTAGGGCCTCTCAAAAGATTTTTATGCCGGCCGCTGTTAAATAATATTATAATTTCTGGAACCTGATCTTCAGGTCAATACACTCGCCTTTTACTGTCATGTAATACGACCCCGAAGCAATCTGGCCGATATAAACTCCCAGTGTATTTGTTCCTTTTTTAAGCAAGGTATTATTTTGCAACATCACCCTGCCTCCGTTATCAATGATAGTCCATTCTGCGCTGCATGCTTCTGCAGAAATTATTGATGCATTTACCTCACTTGCCACAGGGTTTGGAGATATGGTTATATCATTCTGCAAGCCCGGAAGATTTACCCTGATAATATTTGAGTAGCGGTAAGTACCGTTATTGTCAAACATCTTGAGGCGGTAATAAATTTGCTGCGACTGCAGATCCTCAACATCAGGATCGTCAAATAAGTAGCTGGTTTCAGCAGCCCCGTTTCCTTTTGCAGTAACAGTTCCTATTGCAGAGAACTGTTGTGCATCAATACTTCTTTCTACAATAAAATGTGATGTATTAAGCTCATTGGTAGTTTTCCAGTTAAGATTTGTTGTTGTATTATTTTTAAGTGTGCCAGTGAATGAAATCAGTTGCAGCGGCAGTGCTGCATTGCTTGATGCAAAATAGAAAGAAGAAAATCCTGTAACATTCGCCTGTAAAACATATCCGTTTGTACCGTGTTGCAAATCGGCAAGCTGGGTATTTGTAGGTGTTAATAATGTTGTTGTAGTTGAAACCATTGCTGGGCTACAGGGGTCATTATTCTTAATCACCTTTAATTGTAGCACAGATCCCAATCCACTTAATGGATCTGCAGCAAGCAGGTCAAATTCAGCTTTTGAAATATACAACCTTACTTTAACAGGGGTTGCAAAACTGGTTACAGCCGGTGTAATGGTAATATTCCTGTCCAGATAACGAACACTTCCCTTTTCACGAATAGCGCCCGAATTTTTATAAAAAGATGAAGTAACCAATCCCAGGCTTTGTCCCATGGCATTTATTTCTGCCACGATATTTCCATCGGGGCCTGTAATAGGAACCCATAAGAAATTATTGCTGCCATCAATTGTTATGGGCGTACCCTGGTTGCAGGTAGCTGAGCCATCGCTTACCGGGGTTGTTTTAGGTATTGTACTAAAACCTCCGGCATCATTATAACCGAGAAAAGAATATTTAACTACACAACCCTGGCAAGCTGGCACTGTTGGGTTACCCACACCAGGACCTGAGGTAGCCGAACTATTGTCCATCACTAAAAAAACGTCTTTACCATTGGGAGCAAAAGTCAGGTCTCTGTAGCGATTAGTACTTTGAAAATAAGTAACGGTGTCACTTGTATTGAGAGAATCAAGGTTACTTGGAAGTGTTGTTCTTCCTGTAGTTCCCAATCTTAACCTGATGAGACGGCCCCATTTTAAACCCGCTGCTACTAATGATTTATTCCAGCCAGGTATCATGTTATTTTGATAAAGATCTAATCCTGACCATCCTTCTGAAAGCCACGTATTATTGCCAGGGGTCGGAACTGTTTGCCAGGTACTGAGGAGTGTTGCAGCCGGGGTTGCATAAGCAGAGAACAGCGGGCCTTTATAAGCGCCAGTTGTAGCTGCGGCTGCATTAATATTATTCATCCTGGTGGTTTCACTTCCTATGGGTAGACAGGTTGAAGCACCACTGTTATCTGCCCATGGTGCGCCGGCCGAAACGCTGGTATTTGTTCCGGACGATGCATTACCATTATAATTACCGTCGGCATAACCTATCACCAAAGGGTGGCCGTAATTTTTAAATGGATCTATAATATTTATTTCATCATCGCTATATGCTCCATGAGATGACCCGTATAAAATATTTAATGCAGTATCATAAGCAAAGCCCTGGTTATTACGAATTCCAATACTCCATACCGGGCTGGTAGAAGAGTATGGATTAGATATAGGTATCCATGGAATGCCACCAACTGTGTCGAGATTATATCTTAATATCTTTCCTTCAAGATTTAAAGCAACTTGTGAATTAATTGGGCGGGTTCTGTTACCGAACTGGCCTGAGCCCATATCACCCGAAGCATAAAAAAGGTATTTTATACCCCCTACCGTAGTTGGTGCTATGATCATTCTTTGGGAATTATGATCACTGCTACCGGGTAAGGAACTGGCAACAGCAACCGGAGAACCTAATACACCGCCGCTATATGTAAAACGCACAATTTTGTTAGTAAAAAAAATTCCTGATGGAGAACTTCCCCCATTTGAACTATAGATATAAGAGATATAAACCCAGTTTCTTTGGTTGGCTGTACCATCCATAAAATTGGGATGCAGTACTAAGCCGGCTAGTCCGCCCTGTGCCCCTGCTCCATTACTAAACTGGCAATTATAAAGAGGACGATCGGCTGCAGGAAGGAAAGTACTTCCCTGCGAAATATCCAATACCAATGTTTTTACGCCGGTATTAGGGTCCATCCTCTGAACTCTATATCCTTTTGATTCTGTTATCCATAAATAATTATCGCGGCCATAAGTAATTTCCCAGGGATAATTGAGTACAGTTGCCGGCGAAAGCACAGTTCTTGAAAAGATCTCACCTAAACGGCTTCCCTTGGTAAATGCATCGGTAACACAAATATCAAAAGTATGATTAGCAGCTATAGCGCCCGCTACATTCTTGTGTATTCTTACATAACAGGTATCACCCACTGTAACCGGGTTGGTAAGCAAAGGTGTAACAGGAACAGTGGTTGACCCGAGTCCACAAGCTCTTTCAGTAAATGTTCCGCAAGTGCCCGAAAATATCTGGATTCTTACATTACCTATACCACTCCAACCAGAGCCCTGGTTACTTATGGTTACAGATGGGTATTTGGTTTTAGCTACAAACTTATACCAAACGTCAGAAGCAGTAGCTAAATAACCGCAGCTGGATGTAAGTGTATATACCTGGTTAGTGGCGTTGGTTAAAGTTTGCCCTATAAGCCTGCTTGTGTTAGTAACACAAACAGAATCAGTAGAAATTAACCTGGCACTTGCGCAATTATCATTAGTAGGGGCCTGTGCCAGTAAAGTTGATGAAAGAAAGAAAAAATTAGATAAAACAAGCGCAAAGCTAAGTAGCATTGGTTTCATAAAAATTGGCTTTTGAATGAGATTATTAGGATAATAGATAAGCATTTACCTATTGTAGTAAATACTTTACCTCAAAATCAACTTAGTTAACAGCCAAAAATGGAAAATATTGTTTTATCACAAAAAAATAAAACTGTAAAAACAGTAATGCCGAACCTGTTTACGTAATGACAAGCTGTTTTACTGTAGAAAAACGTCGGTTTACAATAAAATAGATTAAGTGTCGTTATGTAGAAATTAAATTACGTTTTATCGAATTTAAGCCCATGGGCTGTAGTATAAAATGCATTTAATTTTTTGTTTTTCCAATATATCCTGATAAATCAATAAAAATCCTGTATGCGCTCACTTTTACTAAAACAGCTGATCTGTCGTAAAGCACTGCTTTTGTTTTCCTTTTGTTTATTTATTACTGTTTCTGTTTTTGCCCAGCCATCCAATGATAATTGCAATAATGCAATAAGCCGCACATCAAGTACATCTTGTAATAATACCCAGTATCGTTTAAGAAATGCCACACAAAGTATGGGTGCAGGTGGTTTTGGATGTGCGCCAGCGGGTAATTACTATGATGTATGGTTCAGCTTCACTGCCCTAAGCACATCGCATACAGCAACAATAAGTAATTTTCAAAGTAATTTTACAAACCCAAGGATTCAATTAATAGGCGGTACTTGTGGTGCGCCGGTTTCAATAGCATGTGGTACTACCACCGTTACCACTGCAGCTTTAATTATTGGAAATACATATTACATCAGAGTATCTAATTTTGGAGCTGCAATTTCATCAAATGATCGGTTTGATTTGTGTGTCACACATCCACCACCATCACCGTCAAATGACAATTGCTCGGGGGCTATTCTATTAACATCTAATCCAACACCTACCTGTAATAACATTACAGGTAATCTTCAATATGCAACAAATGCGGCTCCAACAGGAGCCTGTGGCGGCGCTACTGCAACTACCACTTTTGATGTGTGGTATTCTTTTGTAGCTTCTTCTACAACCCATGCAGTTACAGTCAGCAATTTAGGTAGCGGACTTACTGCTGCTAATACTTTTATGCAATTACTCAGCAGCAGTACTAATAACTGTGCTGGTATTTTAACTTCTTTGAGCTGCCAGGCTGTTTCCACTACGGGTGGCAGAATTACAAATACGGCATTAACCCCTGGCAACACTTATTACGTGAGATTGTATGTAATAACCAGCCCTACATCTGCAAACAGAACTTTTGATATTTGTCTTCAAAACCCTCCTGTTAATGATCTTTGTGCCAATGCAACAACGATTACTCCTGGCGCTACTTGTGTAAATACAGTCGGCACACTTGACCTGGCCACGCCTACTGTTGTAGCTGCTGCGTCAGGATGTTTGGTAGTTGGAACTTATTTTGATGTATGGTACAGGTTTACAGCAGCATCAGTTACACAAACCATTACACTTAGTGGTGTTGGTTCGGGCATTACACAACCAAGGATACAGATCTTTGCAAACTGTGCAGCAGCTACCCCAATAGGTTGTGCCAGTGCAACAACATTAACACAAGGTGGTCTTTTGATAGGCACCGTTTATTTTGTACGTATAGCAAACTTTGGCGTGGCAGCTACTGGAACCGGTGGAGTAGGCAATTTTTCTATTTGCATTACCAACTTAGCAGCACCGCCCGGAAATGATAATTGCAGCAGTGCAATTTTATTAATAAGTGGGCCTACCTGTTCGAACACTGCTGGTACATTGATAAATGCAACTGCAAGCGCTCCGGTAGTACCTGGTTCATGTGGTAATGCGCTGGCACCTGATGTTTGGTTCAGCTTTGTGGCCCAATCAAATTATCCACTAATTAACTTAAGTTCTATAGGTGCCAATTTGCAAACTAATGGCCGTGTACAATTATTAACCGGTTCTTGTGGCTCTTTAATACCAGTAGGCTCTTGCCACAACATTCCCGCAGCGGCCTCAACAGTGTTAAATACCTTAAATAATCCTGGTGGTGTAGGCCTTACAATTGGTCAAATTTATTTTGTAAGAATTACCCACAATACGCTGGTAGCACCTGTAGGTGCCGGAGCGTATACTTTTAATATTTGTATTACCGATCCAACACCGCTTGCGATCACCGTTATTGATTACGCAAAGAGCTATATTAATATAACTGATGGTACAGTAGGTGGTACCATTAACCCAGGCGACGTGCTGGAAATAAGAGCCACATTTGTAGTAAGAGGTGCTGCCGTAAATGTGGACAGCCTTGCCTATTATGATACATTAAGATCCGGAATAGGTTTGACACTAAATCCCGGTACGATCGCTACCCGGACCAATGAAGGAAAAATTTATCAATCATTCACAGATAACGCTGCTGATGCTGATGCAGGCTGGACGGCTCCCGTTGGAGCAGATGCATCTATACAAATCAATCTGGGCCCAACCGCAACCCGAACAAGCAGGGGAGCTTTAAATGGTAACTCTTTACCTACTTTCTATAGTAACTGCATCGTTATGGCAACTTACCGGGTAACTGTAACAGGAGGATATGGTACAAAAATAAATTATGGGGGCGGAGCATTTGTTTACAGAAATGCAGCCACAGGTGGCGCTATAAGAATAAATTTTCCACCAGACAGCCTTATGGTGTTTGAAAGTGTTGGTATTTGTCCAAATTCGGTTGCCCAAACAAATATTTTGGGTGATGAATTTAATGGAACATTTGGCGCTCCACCGGCCAGCGCCGGTTCACAAAACAGGGGAACTTCATCTAATACCACTTATGCTTACCAACCCTTTAACCCTGGTGGTCCCGGAGATTATTTTTATGCTGTTGCCAATAATACCAGTGCTAATAATTCTATTGTTCAAACAGTACCTAAACAATCAGCTGCCGGAGTACGGGTGTTTCAGGTATGGGATATAGGTGGCGATCATACAGGAGCTGCCGATACTGCCAAAGGAAACTTGCCCTGCAATCCGGGCCTGCCTATCAGCGTAAACAATCCATGTGGTTATATGCTTGTAGTAAATGCAGCTTACCGTACCGACGTTGCATTCAACTTTACAGTTACAGGGGCATGTCCAAATACTTATTATGAGATATCTTCCTGGGTAAAAAATATATGTTACAAATGCAGTGGTGATGTAAATGGAAGAAATGCAAGCGATCCGGCGGGTCCTCCTTTTTATATTCCTACTGTAGCCGGACCAGCCGGATTTGGAGATTCATCGGGCGTAAGACCAAATCTTGCTTATGAAATAAATGGCGTTGACTATTATACAACCGGTGATATAGTTTACCAGGGCCTTGGCATTGGAGGTACTCAAACGGGTTCTGATACTTTAAATAAATGGGTTCGAAAATCTTTTGTTTACAGAACCGGTCCTACCGAAACAGGCTTTATACTTACCATAAGAAATAATGCCCCGGGTGGTGGTGGCAATGACTGGGCTTTAGATGATATTACCTTAAGAACATGTTATCCAAACATGTCTTACTCGCCATCAGTTACACCAACAGTTTGTGCAAACAGCACAATAACTATTCGTGATACAGTAAGATCTTATTATAATACTTATATACAATATAAATGGCAAAGAAGTACAGATGGTGGAACTAACTGGGTAGATATTGCAGGAACCACAGCGACTGCTTCTCCTGTTCTTGTTAATGGCATGTACCAATTTGTTGCTGTTTATACAGTACCACCTGCCTGGACAATTTTATTAAATAATGGCGATCTTTACAGAGTAGTGGTTGCCACAACGGTTGCCAACCTATCAGGCACTTGTAATTATTCTGATGTTATACCGGTTGCTTTAACTATAAACAATTGCTTAGATATTGATGATGATAATGATGGCATACCTGATTATGTTGAATTTAATAACCCAGTTGCATTACAAGATGCAAACAGCAATGGTATACCTAACTGGAATGATCCATTAACAGGCCCATGGGTGGATAATAATGTTGATGGCGTTAATGACAATTTTGATTACGGAGCCGATTCAGATAACGATGGCATACCTAATTATATGGATATTAATTTCCTGCCCTGGGTTGATAGCAATACAGATGGTGTTAATGATCTGTCTGATAAAGACCTGGATGGAATTCCTAATCAGCTGGACAAGGATAGTGATAATGATGGTATTCCGGATGTGGTAGAATCGTATGGGGTAGATACAAATGGCAATGGTATTATTGACAACTATACCGATACCGATGGCGATGGTTTTTCGCAAAATGTGGATGCTAATGCTACTGGCGTAAACCTTTCGGGCAACGGACTTGGAGCACCCGATCTTGATGGCGATGGTATTCCTAATTATTTAGATACAGATAGTGATAACGATGGAATTCCGGACCTGGTTGAAGTAGCCGGAGCCGATGTTAATAATAATGGTAAAATTGATGTTTTTTTAGATGCAAACTATGATGGCTTTAGTGATAATGATACCACTGCATCTGCATTATTATTAACCGGGGCCGATTTAATTGCACCCTTTGGCCGTGCAGATGATTGGCCTAATAAAAACCTGGACAGGGATTTAAGGCCCAATGCATATGATGTAGATGCAGATGGCGATGGTATTGTGGATGTAATTGAAGCAGGATTGCCTGATGCAGATTTAAACGGAATTGTTGATGGAGTGATGGGTACCAATGGGTGGTCAACAACTGTTTCTGCTTTAGGCGCATTAGGTTTAAGAAATACGGATGGCATTAATAATTTTGATTATCTGGATATAGACTCAGATGAAGATGGAATACCGGATAATATTGAGGGGCAATCAACAGCAGGTTACAGACTACCAACTTTGGTTGATGCAGATGGTGATGGATTGATGAATCCTTATGATAATCTGCCGGCAGCATTCAGTGGAGCAGGAATATTTGTGTATGATCATGATGTTGATAATACACCCGATTACAGAGACCTGGATACAGATGCAGATGGGCTGATAGACAGGGTGGAGGGTAATGACTTTAACCTCAACGGTGAAGCCGATGATAATGTAACCTTAACCGGGCTTGATACAGATGGCGATGGATTGGACAACCGATTTGATTCATTAAACTCGGTAACCAATATTAAAGGAACATCATACCGTATGGGTAACTTAGGTAGTTTCACCGGTGATGCTGCACCTGGTTCCAGAACAACGGTGCAAAGAACATTGCTTTCGCAACCCGACAGGGACTGGCGTTATTCAGGCTTTGTTTTGCCAGTTCAGTTTTTAAGTTTTACCGCATCGCAAAACAATAACAATGTACTACTCAAATGGTCTGTTATAGCCGACAAAGAGATAGACCGCTTTGAAATTGAGCGAAGTACCAACAACAGTACTTTTACAAAAATAAAAACGGTAACCGACCAGGTAATACTGCAGGTACAGCAAAATTTTTCTACCCCCGATGATATTACAAATGTAAACAGTGATATTATTTATTACCGTTTAAAAGTAATTGGCAAGGCCGGAGAAGTAAAATACAGCCAGGTAATTTATGTAAGAAAAAAACAAACGCAAACCCCGGTTACCCTGATGCCAAACCCGGCAAACAGCTACGTAAACGTAAACGTATATGTTGATGCAAACATAACCACCACGTTAACTTTAATTGATAAAGTTGGAAAAAGAGTATACACACAAGGAGAAAAATTAACTAAGGGTTTCAATAACATTACCATAAACCTAAACAGCTACAGCCCCGGTGTTTATGCATTGATATTTGAAACTGCTGCTGAAAAAATAATTAAACAACTGATTATAATAAGATAATTTATTGATGCATACAAAAAAGCAGCCTTGCTATCCGCAGGGCTGCTTTTTTGTATAACACATTCATCACACCCCATTAAGTTGTATTAATCATAAGGCCTTGTATTGAAAAGAAGGCTTAATTTAAATACATACCATCAGGAATTTGTATTTTTACAAACTTAATTATTAAAACATGAGTTCAAGCTTAGATAATAAACCTGTAATTGGCTTTACCTGCGGTGATGTAAATGGAATAGGAATTGAACTGCTGATAAAAACCCTGGGCGATAACAGGATTTTAGATTTATGTATTCCGGTAATTTTTGCCAGCAATAAAGCAATGAATTTTTATAGAAAAAGTGTACCCGATATCAATATTACTTATGCTGCCACCAAAGAGCTTAACCGCTTAAACCCAAAGCAGGTAAATCTTTTTAGCTGCTGGGAAGAAGAAATAAATATTAACCCCGGCATATTAAATGATATTGGCGGCAAGTATGCAATTAAAAGCCTCACTATGGCAGGCAAAGCTTTAAAAGATAATTTGATTGATGGCCTTGTTACCGCACCCATTCACAAAAACAATACACAAAGCAACGAGTTTAATTTTACCGGCCATACACCATACCTTAAAAATTTATATGGCGCAGCCGAGGTGGTTATGTTTATGATTGCCGAAAATATGCGTATTGGATTGGTAACAGAACATTTGCCTGTGCAGGATGTTGCCAAACACATTACCAGGGAAGGCATCATCAGCAAGCTGCAGATCATCAACAATTCTTTAAAAAGAGATTTTAATATTAATAAACCACGTATTGCTGTACTTGGCCTAAACCCACATGCCGGCGATGAAGGATTGATTGGTAAAGAAGAAGAAGAAATTATTAAGCCCGCTATTAAAGAAGCAAAGCAGCGGGATATTTTTTGTTTTGGTCCCTACCCTGCCGATGCATTTTTTGCACGTGGGCAGTACGAAAAATTTGATGCGGTGCTGGCCATGTATCACGACCAGGGCCTTATTCCATTTAAATCTTTAGCTATTGGCGAAGGTGTAAATTATACCGCCGGTTTACAAGGCGTACGCACATCACCCGATCATGGTGTGGCATTTGATATTGCCGGGCAGGGTAAAGCAGATGAATCATCTTTTAGAGAAGCTATTTTTAAATGCATTGATATTATTAATGGCCGAAGAGAATACGACGGGCAGTATAATAACCCATTAAAAAAGATAAGTTCTCGGATGGTGGCCAATGCTGTTGATCAGAAGATTACTGATATACCTGAGTAAGGCAAGGCCTAATCGACTCAAAAAAAGTTAGAAGATGAGCCGAATAACTTAATTATTCGGCTCATTGATTCAAAAAGTTTTTATAGTTAGTTTTAAGTTTCTAATTAAAAACACTGTCTGCAATTCCTTTATTGATGCTATAACCACTAATAAAAATTTCCATTTTTCCTTTTTGATTTTTAAGTTTTTCTTTTTCAGCAGCCGTTTTCTTTTGGCTGCCATCTTCAAAATCAAAAGTTACACCCTTGGGCATTTTATAATCTTTGGTATTAAAGGAGAAGATTATTTTATCGGGCAGGCCATACGCAATATATTTTCCATAACTCATTTCCAGCTCGTAAGTACCATTATCGCTTGTAGTAGTTTTTGTTTTAAGTATTACCTGGTTTATGGGGTCAATGTATAAGGTAGATAGTACCACATCTGCATTGTCATCCTCAGGCAATAGTTTCACCACTTTCACAGCCGTGTTACCAACTTTATCATTACCAGCATCCAGCACACTATATTTACCGCTGCTGAGTACATTGCTCATATTTATATTTACTGCACCTTTGGGTACAAATGAAATTCCTTTTTCATTTTTAATCCTAAGACGGTTGGGTTTTTTAAAAAAAAGTTTAACGGTAGCAACCGGAACCTTTAAAAAAACCACATTGGTTTTCATTCTGCCATTTGCTTCATAATCATTTACCAGGTTAATTTTATCCTTTACTTTTTGTACCAGTACATTAATATCCTGTGCCTCCGCAAAAACAGAAAATTGAAAAAGAATGAGAAAGACCAGTGAACGTTTCATAGAATACATTTATGATAAGATATCTTTTTTTCGAAAAATAAAAACAGATGCAGAAACCAGGCCAACAATATATACCAACAATGCAGCAATACTTTTTAAAATGCCCGGCAGGTACTGTATAGATCCTTTTATGGTTTCACCATCTTCTGTTGAGCCAATATAAAAAAATCCTTTCCAGCCCAGCATATAAGTAGTAAACAGGTAAGGCTTAATATATTTTTGGTAAATGGGTATTTCCATCTCACTTATTAATGTACACACAATGATAATGCCTACAGTAGCCACTATTGGGCCAATCGAATTTTCTGACAGCACAGATAATAAGAGTGAAATAGCTGCCACCACCATCATGGCAATAAAAGCAAAACCAAATGCGAAAAAATATCGCCACAATACATCGCTTGACTCTATCAGTTGCAAGCCATTTGTTTTTGCAACCACCAAATCATTTTCACCAAACACAGCAATACTAATCACTAA
>JAYUZB010000127.1:0-2055 GCA_043752185.1 Chitinophagaceae bacterium | reverse complement strand
TTAGAAATGGCGGATCATTTTATTCTACCTTAAATGGAAGTTACCAGTTTACTACTTTAATGAATGCCAATGCCAGTTTTACTTTTAACCGTTTTGCAAATCCGCAGGGCTCGGTACGCAGTACGCTTAGTATGAATTTTGGTGTTCAGCAAAAATTCTTTGCCAAAAAAATTACCGTAACGTTCAACATTATTGATCCTTTTCGCCAGCAGCAGAATAAAAATTTTACTTACGGAAGTAATTTTTACCTGGAAAGCTCCAGTACAACCAATACCCGTAACTATAGGCTGGTAGTGAGTTATACATTTAAGAAGAAAGAAAAAAAATCGGGTAGGGAAGCGTTGCTGAAACAGTTGCAGAAGAAATAAACTCTTTAAATAGTAAGCTGTCAGCCTGAGCTTGTCGAAGGCGGGTTCGTTCCAGTACACCGGTTTCGACAAGCTCAACCTGACAGCTTTTTTAAAATTCAGTCAGTTTTTGTGAAGTTGTATTTTAACTTGCTTTTTCCGTAAAGTTCACCCGCTTTGCAAGCCAACTGTCTTTTACCGGGATGATCCATTTTTCAACTATTTCTTTTTTGGATAAGACTGTGTTGTTGAAATACAAAGTATCTGCATTGATGAAATTATTCTCTACAGCATATTCCAGTTGACTAAGCGGTAATAACTCTATTTTATCTTTTACTACAAAAGCCAGGTTTTGCCTGTCGAACATTTGTACTTTGTATTTCTCTTCGATGGATTTAATGAGATGAACTGAGCTGTCGGTACTACAGCCACTTACGCCGGTTGCAGTTTCATCGGCCATCAGCACAATAAAACGGCCAAAAAATAAATTGGCAAAACCTTTTACAGGTGTACCATGGCTTTTCCAGTTGGCAGCAAAATCATTCAGCATGTCTTCCATTTCCAATGCTTCGCTGATGAAGAATAAGCGGCTGCTTTGGTATATCCACACACGGGAGGTATCTGCAAAATCATTGGGGATATGTTCTGTAATATCTAAATCCATTTTTAATTCTTCATTTTTAATTTGACATTGATGCCGCCACCAGTTCCGCAATATCCAATACCTGCACTTCCTCTTCCTTATTGCTGTTCTTTACACCATCCGTCATCATGGTATTACAAAAAGGGCAGGCTGCTGCAATAATGCTGGCGCCGGTTTCAATAGCTTCATTGCTGCGGTCAATATTAATACGGGTGTCGCCTTTTTCTTCTTCTTTAAACATTTGTGCCCCACCTGCGCCACAGCATAAACCATTGCTGCGGCAGCGTTTCATTTCAACCAAAGAAACATCCAAAGCTTCTAAAACTTTACGTGGTGCCTCATAAATGTTATTGGCACGGCCAAGATAACAGCTATCGTGGTACGTAATTTTTTTGCCTTTGAAAGTACCGCCTTCGGTCATTTTTATTTTGCCTTCATCAATCAGTTGCTGTAAAAATGTAGCATGATGAATGACTTCATACGTGCCGCCCAGTTCGGGGTATTCATTTTTAAGCGTATTAAAACAATGCGGACAGGCCGTTACAATTTTTTTAATGCCATAACCATTTAAGATCTGAATGTTTTGGTAAGCCATCATCTGAAACATAAACTCGTTGCCTGCACGGCGGGCTGGATCGCCGGTACACATTTCTTCTTTACCAAGTATGGCGTAGTTGATGCCTACTTTATCCAATATGGTTACAAATGCCTTGGTTATTTTTTGTGCCCGCTGATCATAACTTCCGGCGCAGCCAACCCAAAATAAAACTTCGGGGCTTTCGCCTTTCGCCATCATTTCTGCCATTGTTGGAACATGCATGTTATATAATTTTATGCTGGTAAGTTACTTTAAAAACCAATGTCGTTGTAAGCAAAAATAAGCCAAACTGAATTAAACAAAAACTTAAGAAATATTGAACCACATAGAAGCATAAAAACATAGCATCAAAACATAGACCTATGTGTTTTTCTATTGTTTACTATGTGCTATGTGGTTCAAATTGTGACAAACTCCGTTACATTTTAAATATCTTCGCAGCAATCTAAAAAAGTGAGAAAACTCTT
>JAYUZB010000126.1:0-13400 GCA_043752185.1 Chitinophagaceae bacterium | reverse complement strand
GGGGTGAGGCTAGCTTTGAAAACAACGATCATCATACTACTTTGTATATGTACAACATTGTCTGCATTGCTGATTGGCGCAGCGGATAACGCTGCTGTAAAATTTGCAGATGGTAACTTACCCGACTATATTGAATTTAAAATTCCGGCCGGCTGGCCAAAACCGCCCACTAATATTTTTGCAAAAAATAAATTAAGTGAGCAGGGTTTTCAATTGGGCAAAAAATTATTTTATGATACCAGGTTGAGTAAAGACAGTAGCATTTCCTGTGCAAACTGCCACCAGCAGTTTGCTGCTTTTGCCACCTACGATCACGATTTTAGCCATGGCCTTAACGACCAGCATACCACCCGCAATGCGCCTGCTTTATTTAACCTGGCCTGGATGAAAAATCTGCATTGGGATGGCGGCATAAACCATATTGAAGTGCAGCCACTATCTCCAATAACATCACCAACCGAAATGGGCGAAACGCTGAAAAATGTTTTAAACAAATTAAAAGCAGATACCGGTTACCCAAAACTTTTTAAAGCCGCTTTTGGTACCGAAGAGATAAACAGCCAGCGCATGTTAAAGGCATTGGCACAGTTTACAGGTTCCATTGTATCGGCCAATTCAAAATACGATAAGGTATTGAGGGGCGAAGCAAAATTTACCTATGGCGAAGAAAATGGTTATAATCTTTTTAAAGTAAAATGTGCTGCCTGCCACAAAGAGCCGCTGTTTACCGATAACAGTTTTAGAAACAACGGCCTTGAAATAAATGCCTATTTAAATGATTATGGCAGGATGAAGATAACCGGCAAGCCAAAAGATTCACTTACATTTAAAGTGCCCAGCCTGCGTAATGTGGCAGTTAGTTTTCCTTATATGCACGATGGGAGGTTTTATTCGCTGGGCGCCGCAATTGAGCATTACCGCAATGGCATTGTTACTACACAAGCAACTTTAGACCCCCTGTTGGTTAACAGAATATCTTTTACAAATACTCAAAAATATGAGTTGATCTATTTTTTAAACACGCTTACGGATACAAGTATGACCCGTAATCCAAGGTTTGCAAAGTAAACCCTGCATTAGAAAATTACAGCACACTACTGTATTTAAAAATTATAAAGGTAAATTTGAACCTAAATTTAAAATATAGTTGAGCGGCATTAAAAAATTAGCAGGACAAACATTGTGGTATGGTGTGCCTACCATTGCCAGCCGTTTCCTGGGATATTTAATGAATATGGCTCTGCCCTTTTTTGTGGCAATGCCCGAAAAAACTGCCGACCTGGTGCAGGTGTACACCATCATCCCGTTTTTAAATGTGCTGTATGCTTATGGATTAGAAACTGCGTATTTCCGTTTTTCTCAAACACACGATAAACAAAAACTGTACAACACACTTTCGCTTTCGCTGTTGTTTAGCAGTATTTTATTTACCGTTCTTTTATTGCTTTGTAAAGATTCGTTGGTTGGTGCAGCCGATCTTAACCAACATCCCGATTATGTATTGTGGATGATTGCCATCATTGCGGTTGATAATTTAAACACCTTACCCTTTGCCAAACTACGGCAAGAGAACAGGCCCCGGCGCTATGCATTTGCAAGAGTAGCCGGTATTGTTTTAAATGTTTGCGTGGTTATTTTTTTTCTGGGTGTTGTTCCAAAAATACTGGAATCAAACCCGGATAGTTTTTTAAACAAAATCTATAATAAAGATATTGGCCTTGGCTATTACCTGCTGGGTAATCTTTGCGGCAGCCTTTTTACTTTAGTTGTACTCTCAAAAGAAATAAGGCAGATAAAAATTCGCTTTGATTTTACACTCTGGAAAGAAGTAATGCGCTACAGTGCCCCATTAATTATTGTGGGGTTAGGTGGTATGGTAAACGATGTGCTTAGCCGCTTAATTTATAGGCATGTTGTTGATTTGCCACAGCAGCAGGCCGATCATGAGCTGGGTATTTTTGCAAACATCTTCCGTATTGCATTGCTCATCACCATTATGATACAGGCTTTTCGTATGGCAGCTGAGCCTTTTTTCTTTAATAAAAGTAAAGATGAAAATGCGCAAAAAACTTACGCCCGTGTAATGAAATTTTTTGTAATTGCCTGTTGCTTTATGTTTTTATTCATCGGTTTATTTTTAGATGCCTTTCGCTGGATATTTATAACTTTTGCAAATAAGCAATGGGCCGAAGGTTTGGAAGTAGTGCCTTTACTGGCATTAGGTAATATCTTTCTGGGTATTTATTATAACCTGAGTGTTTGGTATAAACTTACCAATAAAAATTTGTACGGTGCTTATATTACTATTTGCGGTGCTGCCATTACCATTGTTTTAAATATTGTGTTGATACCCATCTGGCATTATACCGGTGCAGCCGTTGCAACATTTTGTTGTTACTTATTTATGATGGTGAGCAGTTATTTGCTGGGACAAAAATATTATCCTATACCTTATGCGGTAAAAAAACTCATCTCCTATATCATGCTGGTTGTGCTAATTTACTTTGTACACTTCGGAATGGTGAAACTCTTACCCAATAATTATCTTTTCTCATTAGGTACCGGTTTTTTACTATTCGCTTTCTTTACCTGGTTTGTCAGCCGGGTTGAAGCTAAGGAACTGGCGAAGCTACCTGTGGTTGGCAAATACTTTAGCAGTTAATATTTTCTGTACAGGTCGTAAATAATTTTCCTGTCAGCATCTGTAAGTTTTGCCTCCACATCCTGCTGCACAAAATGCAGTTTAAAAGCCCTGATGGCGGCAATAGAATCTCTGGTATCATATCCAATAATACGCAAGCCCTGCATGGCATTAAAATTTTCGGGCAGCTTTACATTTGTTGTATCATACCAATAACCAAAACCAGTGGCCGCCAGTTGCTGCCACGGAAAATATTTATTGGGGTCTACTTTTCTTTTTGGTGCAATATCGGCATGGCCAATAAAATTAGCGGTAGGTATGTTATTGTCTTTCTTTAATTTTTTGAGCACATCCAGTAAACTTTTTATCTGTGTTTCGGTAAACGGTTCAAAGCCATTATTATCCAGTTCTATACCAATACTAACACTGTTTATATCTGTAACATTGCCCCATTTGCTGTTGCCGGCATGCCATGCCCGCAGGTAATCGTTCAGCATATGGTTAATGGTACCATCTTTACAAATTACATAATGGGCACTTACCTGTGTACGGGGCAGGGTGAAAGTTTTAAGTGTAGTATCGCAGGCTGTTTGTGCTGTGTGGTGTATAATTACAAAGTTGGGTTTACGCATTCCAAAATTGGTGGTACCCACCCATTGGCCGGCCATCATGGCACTGTCAACACCGGCAGGCTGCTTTTTTAACTCGTTGGCAAAAGCTTTTGCCTGCTGTTTATAACTACGGTTGGTTGTTGCATATTTATTGTTACTGCAACTGCCTGTTGCAGCAACAATAAATAAAATAGTAATGAGTTTGCTTATTTTCATAAACTGCTTGTATTATCTGAAAGTTACACAACAAATCTTAATTCATTAAAGTTGATCTCATCAAATGTAGGTTGCAGTGTTCTGCTCAATTCGTTTTACCTTTCCGCTTAAATCAAGTTTTATGAAAAAGTGCTTTTGGTTAATTACATTAATACTTACTTCTGCAATTGCTTTTGCCCAGCAAAAGCCTGCATATATTTTATATAATTCCGAAGGAAAGAAAGTATCATATAATAAGATGATCAAACAACTGGCAAAAAAAGATATCGTGCTGTTTGGCGAGTTTCATAACAATGCTATTTCGCATTGGCTTGAGCTGGCAGTAGCAAAAGACCTAAGCGAAAAAAGAAATTTAACTTTTGGTGCCGAAATGTTTGAAGCCGATAACCAGCAAGCATTAAATAATTACCTGGCCGGTAAAATAACAGCCAAGGGTTTAGACTCATCAGCCCGCCTGTGGAATAATTACAAAACAGATTATGCGCCCATTGTAAATTTTGCCAAAGAAAAAAATGCACCATTTATTGCTACCAACATTCCAAGGCGCTATGCTTCGTTGGTTTCAAAAAAAGGGTTTGAAGCATTGGACACTTTATCTGCTTTAGAAAAAATATGGATTGCTCCCTTACCCATGGACTATGATGCCCAGCTACCCGGTTATGTAAAAATGATTGAGATGATGGGTGGGCATGGCGGCCCTAACATGCCAAAGGCACAGGCCAGTAAAGATGCTACCATGGCGTATTTTATTTTGCAGAATTTTAAACCCGGCAACCTGTTCATACATTACAATGGTTCTTTTCATTCAGAGAATTATGATGGCATTAACTGGTATTTAAAAAGAAAACAACCCGATTTGAAGTATGCAACCATTACCACCGTATCTCAAAAAAATATAAAAGAACTGCTGGCCGAAAATAAAGGCAAAGCAGATTATATTATTTGTGTGGACGAAGACATGACAAATACTTATTGATGAACTGTTAATCCTTTCGTAAAAAAGGACCTAGTATTTTTTCTTACACAATAAAATAAGCAGCTTGCCGTAAAATATCCTTACACCCGGCAAATGAAAAGTCTTCTCATCTTATTTTTATTGCAATCATCTTTATTATTGTTTTCGCAAAACAGTATTAAGCCAGTCATTGTTGTCTCTCCGCTGGCTTTATATAGCAGCCAATGGAACGATGATAAATACAGCAAATGCAACACGGCTGCTAATGCGCCGTACCTGCGCAAATCCGAAAAAGATGTCATCTATATTTTAAATCTCATCCGCAGCTACCCTGCATTGTTCGCCAAAACTGTACTTAAAAAATACCCGGCTATTTCAGGTAATGATTACCTGGTCGATGATACCTACTATTTTAAATCGCTGGTTGATACATTGCTTACACTGGCACCAATGCAAATGCTTTATCCGGATAAGGCTTGTTTCATCAGCGCAAAATCACATGCTTACCAATCGGGTATTACCGGTTATGTGGGCCATGAGCGCAAAGCACCTGACTCAAAATTAAAGAAGCATTACTACGGAGAGTGTTGCGATTATGGCCATAAAGATGCACTTGAAATTGTTTTATCGCTGCTTATTGATGAAGGGATTCCATCCCTGGGCCACCGGGATATTTGCCTGAGCAATTATTCAAAGGTGGGTGTATCCATACAGCCCCATAAAAAGTACGGCACCAATACCGTACTGGATTTTTACTATTAGGTCCCTTTTATGCTTATTTAGGGCAGAAAATACTATCTTAAAAATATTTACAGCAGTTTAAAACATTTTTAATGCCGGTTCGTCTTTTATAGTACAGAAAGACGAAGCAATGACATTAGCCATAGAAATGACGGCCGAGCGTAATAAAAATATTACCAACACTATTAAATCAATAAGCAACCGTTTGTTTGGATTTATCAAACAACGGGTTGCCAGTACCGAGGATGCGGAGGATATTCTGCAGGAGGTTTTTTACCAGTTTGCCGGTAATACCGAACCCATTGAACAGGCAACCGGCTGGCTATACAAAGTAGCCCGCAATAAAATAACCGATAATTACCGCAAACATAAATTGCCGCTGGCCGATGATATTTTCAGCAATGCAGAAGGTGATGAAGATAATTTTAACTGGAAAGAAATGCTGTTACCGGCAGACTCTACACCCGAAACAGAATACCTGCGTAATATTTTTTGGGAAGAGTTAAAAGCTGCGCTAGATGAATTACCGGCTGCACAAAGAGCCGTGTTTATACTAAATGAAATTGAAGGAGTACCTTTTAAAGATATAGCCGAACAAACAGGTGAAAGTGTGGCCACACTTATCAGCCGGAAACGTTATGCAGTGGTACATTTACGCAACCGCCTTTCGGTATTAAAAGATGAATTATTAAATTATTAATCGTTGCTACGGATCTGTGCCGACATTTTCGGGAAGCTCAGAAACACAAAAAAGACAATTAAAAATTCTTGATTTCTGAAACATCCTGGCAAAACATTTAAAAAATTATTAAATAATGTTACAAAACAAGTAAGCACATTATTGTAAAGAATACAACTTCTGTGCTTCCGTGTTTCTGTGGCAAATAAAACAAACAACATGAAAACATTTTGGATTAAAAAAGGATTGATGATATTGGTATTTTGCATTGTAGCCATACTGGTATTTGGCCTGGTAGTAATGAGTTTATGGAACGCTATTTTACCGGCTGTGCTGGGTGTAAAAGCAATTACATTTATACAGGCATTAGGTATTTTATTGCTTAGTAAAATTTTGTTTGGTGGTTTTGGCGGTGGCCGCCATAGGGGTGGCTGGCGCAACAAAGGAAAATGGGTGGAGATGAAAGAAAAATTTTCGGGCATGACACCGGAAGAAAGAGAAAAATTTAAAGCAGAATGGAAAAACAAATGTGGTGGCCGATGGGGAGCCCCCTCCGCCCCCTGAAGGGGAACCTGAACACTTCAAAACAATGAAAGCTTTTTTAAACATAAACATACTCTTACATAATGAAGTATCCAAACCAACATGATGTCTCAACAGTTTCTCCGCCGGTTGGCGGAGGCGGAGGGGGTATGGAAATACTTGTTTTTAAAACCAATCTTAGCAATGTTGATCATATTGGTAAAGTATGTTTACCATTAAATCATCATCCGCATATATTAGAATGGAATGTAGACCTGCATGACTGCGATAAAGTGCTTAGGGTAGTTGCCCAAAATATACCAGCCACGGAGGTTGAACAGATTATTTTTAAAGCAGGTTATTATTGCCAGGAGCTGGTTTAAGTTTTTACTGTAATTGCAAAATAAAAATGCCCAGGCTTTTTAGGCCTGGGCATTTCAATAAAACTAAACCATTATTTTTTTGCAGGATAATGCTGCGTTTTTTCGTCCAGTTCTGCAATTTTACCATTTACAATTTTACAATCATCAATTACAGCTAATGAATCGGTTTTCCCGTTCTTATCAGTCCATATCTTCTTGTACCACATAGTAACATACTCTGTTTTTTTATCTTTTGAAATAACAGATTCCCAGTCGCCCATATTAATGGTCATACTGGTATAATTGGCCCGCTGTGTGGTGAAGAATTTTTTCAGGCTATCATTACTCATTTTTGCATGAAAATAATCAAAGCGTACTTCAACACTATCAGCAAAATTGACCGCACAGCCGTCTATATCACCGGTTTCAAAAGCTTTTAATGCCTTCATGGCTGTTACGGCGTGCTGCTGATCCCCGGGTTGCCAGTCGCGGTAAGCTTCGGTAAGTGTATAAGGATAATCATATTTTGCTGATGATGTACTATCAGCAGCCTTGGTTTCCGTTTTTTCTCCACTGTTATTACAACTGGTAACAAAAATGGTAATGCATGCAAAAAGCAATAGTCTTTTCATTTTAAGAGTTTTTTTAAATGATAAATAATATAAGGCTGACAGAATAAAACAGTTGAAAACATATCCTGATCAGTAATGAAATGAAAAGATACTTTTTCTTTTTTTTAAATGCAAGCAATTTACAAAACAGTTTAGCCATACTTTGTTAACGGTAATGGATGCTGTTTAATGAATAAGGTTTTCGTATATCTTTGTCTTTCAAAAACTAAAAATAAACTTATGAAAACTCTATTTTCAATTTTAACCCTCTTACTTATTACCGGTGCAGCTTTTGCACAAGATGGTGGAGATTATGATGAATTAATGCGTAAATCCCGCAAAGCCAGAACCACCAGTACCATTTTTGTAGCTGCCGGGCCGGTTATAGCAGCCGGTGGTATTGGAACATTACTGTATGGTTTGCTGCAGAATGAATTGGCTGAGCCACAGTATCTGTATGATCAAAATGGTAACTACGTTGGGGATTTACCTCCAAGAAAATATACAACGGAAATTATTATAGGTGCTGCCGGTGCTGCGGCTGGGATAGCCCTGGCCTTAACCAGTATACATTTTTCAAACAAAGCAAGCAATTTAAAACGAGAAGCCAGGAAAACTAAGTTAAAAACATCAACAGAACGAATTTCCATTCCCGGATTTCAAAATGGATTTGCAAATAACAGGGCAAGACAATTTAAAGTTTCGCTAATAGTTCCTTTAGGCAGATAATTAAAAATTAGGAAAATGAAAAAACTACTTTTAAACCTTATTCTTTTAAGCATTACCACTTCAATATTTGCGCAGGATTCGTACGATGAATTAATAAGAAAATCACGCAGAGCCAGAACTACAGGTACTATCCTCGTTGCAACAGGTCCTGTTATCGCAGCAGGTGGTATAGGACTTTTAATTTATGGCCTTGCCGATAGAGTAGATTATATAGATTATTATGACATGAATGGTAATTATGTTAGAAATACTAAAAATCATAACAGTGAAATTATCATAGGTTCCGCCGTAGCCCTTGTTGGAATAGCCGCAGCATTATACAGCATTCATTTTTCAAATAAAGCAAGCAATCTAAAACGTGAAGCCAGGAAAGCCAGGCTAAAAACATCAACAGAACGTATTTCCATTCCCGGATTACAAAATGGTTTTGCAAATAATCGGGCAAGACAATTTAAAGTTTCGCTGATAGTTCCTTTAGGCAGATAATTAAAACAACATATTAAAAAACCGGAACTGATTGTTCCGGTTTTTTATTGCACATAAAGTTACGAATGCCAATCACATATTTCTTCTATACTGTCCACCCACAGCATAAAGCGCATTAGTAATTTGTCCCAGCGAACAATACTTAACCGTTTCCATCAGTTCAGCAAAAAGGTTTTCGTTGTTAACTGCAGCCTGTTGTAGCTGTTTCAGCATCGAAGCACTTTTTGCTTCATGCCGCTTATGAAAAGCCTGCAGGGTTTTAATCTGAAATTCTTTTTCTTCGGTGGTAGAACGAATTACTTCTGTTGGTAAGATAGTAGGACTTCCTTTTTTATTTAAGAATGTATTTACACCAACAATAGGATACTCACCGGTGTGTTTTAAAGTTTCGTAGTATAAACTTTCTTCCTGTATTTTATTTCGCTGGTACATACGCTCCATAGCACCTAACACACCGCCTCTTTCTGTTAACCGCTGAAACTCGGCCATCACAGCCTCTTCCACAATATCTGTCAGCTCTTCAATCAAAAATGCTCCCTGGTTTGGATTTTCATTTTTAGCTGTACCCAGTTCCCTGTTTATAATAAGCTGAATGGCCATTGCCCTGCGTACACTTTCTTCCGTAGGTGTTGTAATGGCCTCATCGTATGCGTTAGTATGCAGCGAATTACAATTATCATAAATGGCATAAAGTGCCTGCAGGGTTGTGCGGATATCATTAAAATCAATTTCCTGCGCATGTAAACTGCGGCCGGATGTTTGAATATGGTATTTTAATTTTTGACTTCTGTCGTTGGCTTTATATTTATTCTTCATGGCCTTCGCCCATATTCTTCTGGCCACTCTTCCTATCACACTATATTCAGGATCCATCCCATTGCTGAAGAAGAAAGAAAGGTTTGGTGCAAAATCATCAATGTTCATTCCACGGCTTAAATAGTATTCTACATATGTAAACCCGTTTGATAAAGTAAAGGCCAGCTGTGTAATTGGATTAGCGCCGGCTTCGGCAATATGATAACCACTGATACTTACACTGTAGAAATTCTGCACTTTGTTGGTAATAAAATATTCCTGCACATCACCCATCAGTTTTAATGCAAACTCGGTAGAGAAGATGCAAGTATTTTGCGCCTGGTCTTCTTTTAAAATATCGGCCTGAACGGTACCACGTACAGTTGCTAATGCTTTTGCTTTTATCTCCGCATAAACTTCAGGAGGTAAAACATCCTGGCCGCTTAATCCTAAAAGGCGTAAACCCAAGCCATCATTTCCCTGCGGTAAAGCTCCTGCCAATTCGCCTTTTACAGGAATAATTTCTTTCCCATCAGTACCTACGTATTTTGGAAGTGTGTTGATACCATATAAAGACTCAATCTTTTTATTTACTTCACCCTTCAGGTTGTTTTCAAGAATATATTTTTCGCATTGCTGATCAATAGCAGCATTCATAAAAAATGCAAGCAACATGGGCGCCGGGCCATTGATGGTCATGCTTACAGAAGTTTTGGCATCGCACAAATCAAAGCCGCTGTATAATTTTTTTGCATCATCAACAGATGCAATGCTTACTCCGCTGTTACCTACTTTACCATAAATATCGGGGCGGTAATCCGGATCTTCGCCGTACAGGGTAACACTATCAAATGCAGTGCTAAGGCGCTTTGCAGGCTGGCCCAGACTTACATAATGAAAACGCCTGTTTGTTCTTTCTGGCCCACCCTCACCGGCAAACATGCGTGTTGGATCTTCGCCCTCACGCTTTAAAGGAAACACACCTGCGGTGAATGGAAATTCGCCCGGCACATTTTCCTGCAACTGCCATTTTAAAATATCGCCCCAGTCTTTATATTTTGGTAAGATGACTTTTGAAAGCACCGTACCTGATAAACTTTTATAAGTAAGGGGTTGCTTAATTACTTTATCCCGTACTTTAAATTCGTAAAACTCCTTTTTGTAACGTTCAACAACATCCGGCCAGGATTGAATTAATTTTTTGCACTCAGGATGTAATTGTTCTTCTAATGAATTTTTTATCTTACTTAATTCTTCCTTTACAACCGCCGAAAGCGCTGAAGCCGATGTCAGGGTTCCGTCAAGTTGATACAATTTGGTTGCAATGGTTGATTGCTCAATAACCCAGTTATCATACGTTGAAATGGTTTCAGCAATCTCTGCCAGGTATCTTACTCTTTTTGGCGGAATGATTGTTGACTGGCTGAAAGTTTCTTTGGTATATGCATGATGCTCTATTTCGTCACTAAATTTAACACCGCATTTCTCTGCAACTTTTTCCATCAACCTTTCAAATAATTCATTTACACCGGCATCGTTAAACTGTGCAGCAATAGTACCAATGATGGGTAATTCTTCATCCTTTGCACTCCATAAAGTATGATTGCGTTTGTATTGCTTTCGTACATCATGCAATGCATCCAGTGCACCAGCTTTATCAAATTTATTTACACAAACTATATCAGCATAATCGAGCATGTTTATTTTTTCCAGTTGCGATGCGGCACCGTATTCAGGTGTCATCACATACATACTCACATCTACATAATCCAAAATAGAAGCATCACTTTGCCCAACACCGGCGCTTTCTAAAATAATAAAATCATAGTTTGCTGCTTTGCAGATATCAATTGCTTCCTGCACATATTCGCTTAATGCTTTATCACTTTCTCTTGTTGCAAGGCTACGCATATAAGCACGTGGAGAAGAGATGGAATTCATTCTGATGCGATCGCCCAATAAAGCACCTCCGGTTTTTTTCTTGGATGGATCAACAGAAATTACTGCGATGGTTTTATCTGCATATCCATTCAAAAACCGACGAACAATCTCATCTGTAACAGAGGACTTTCCTGCGCCACCGGTTCCAGTTATTCCAAGAACTGGAATCTTTACGGCCCCCTCTAAATCTCCCCCCACGTGGGAGACTTTAGACCCTGAAATTTGTTGCCACTTTTCTTTTATGCTATTGGTAACAGCATCAATATTGTGCAGTACCTCATTATTGGCAAATCTGATGACAGTGAAACCCAACTCGTTTAATCTTTCAGTACGTTGCTTATCATTCTCTTTATTTTCGGGCAGTTGATGAATTGAACCATCTACTTCTACAATCAGTCTGTTTTCCAATGAAATAAAATCAGCAATGTATTTATCAATAATATGCTGTCTTCTGAATTTTATTCCATCAAGTTGCTTGTCTCTTAAATATTGCCACAAAATATTTTCCGTTTCTGTTGGTTTACTCCTGTTTTGTAAAACAAACTCTTTTAAGGATTTATTGTAAACCTTATCGGCAGTTTCAAAATATTCATGAGTGGCTTGCCCGTTAAACAGATGGCGGTAATCTTCGCCATTTTCAGCCATTGTAATAGCACGGGCAATTTTTTTTACATCCTTCCACTCTCCAAGAGCATAAGAACCATTACCGTTAGCAGAGTGTGAAGTCTCCCCCGTGGGGGAAGATTTAGAGGGGGCCGCAAAATCACAGGTTTTCACTACATCTTCAATCATCCCTTCAAGCCCCATATTTCTTCCATCATCAGGACTATAAATTCTGGTAATACCGTAATTGTGCAGTTCTTCTATTTCACTTGGCAGAATTGTTCCTCCCCCACCTCCAAATATTTTTATATGGCCGCAACCATTTTCATTCAGCAGGTCTTTCATGTATTTAAAAAACTCAACATGCCCGCCCTGGTAACTGGTAATGGCAATGCCTTGTACATCTTCCTCAATAGCACATTCTACAATTTCGGCCACACTGCGGTTGTGCCCCAGGTGAATAATTTCGGCGCCCTTGCTTTGCATAATGCGGCGCATAATATTAATGGCTGCATCGTGCCCATCGAATAAGGCAGCGGCTGTTACAATACGAACTTTATTTTGAAGTGTAAATGACATAATAAATCAGTAATTAATTTTTGGGCTTCGCCAATAGCAAAAGCAAACAATCGAATTGTAAAATTACTGATTAAAGACTGGAAAAAATAATAACTGAAATAAGCAGCTTACTCAGTTTTTTTATTAAATAATTGGCCCATATCAAGCCAAGTACCTATTGAAAAATTAAACTTACGATAGTCACGATATTCCCTTGCCATTAAAAAAGACAATCCGCCCTGGACCTCAAACCGCAGGCCCGGTACATTTTTTAAACCAAAACTGGTTACCGTAGCGGGTTCAAAAAACCATTTTGCCCTGCCTGTTAAATTATCCAGGTAATAATCGTTTAGCTGGTTTGCAACATAGTTGGTTTTTACTTTACTGTAAGTGATGCCACTAAATCTGACAGAAACGGATGTGGTAAAGCTTCCCTTACTTTTAAAAAGAATTGCAGGCTGGAGGTAAATTTTTGTAATGTTTGCCTGGTGAAAATATTTTCCGCTTTTATCATTATCAGTAAAACTGAACCTGCCTAAACCGGCTCCGGCAAACACCTGAAAAAAGGTATTCTTTTTATCATTAATTGGCAGGTAGTAACCCAAACCAATTTCAGTAAGGTTTCTTTTATATTCTAAGGTTAAGCTGTCGGGGCCACCTTCTGTTTTTTCCCAACGGTAAAAATGATTTGCCTGTATGGCAAAATTATTGGTGATGGCTACAGCACCCTGCAGATCGTAACCACGGCTGCGGTTATCAATTTTAACGCCGTCCTTTGTTTCCTGGCCAACAGCATTGGTAGAGTAAACAGCCCCAATCTTACTATCGCCTTTTTGGGTAAGCACAGGCACATTGTGTGCAGCCGGGCTGTAAATATGCCTGGGTGTATTACAGGATGCAACCATAATTGTGATGCAGCTAAAAATTAAAGCGGGTAGCAGATTCTTTTT
>JAYUZB010000125.1:0-5573 GCA_043752185.1 Chitinophagaceae bacterium | reverse complement strand
TCGTTTCATTATTTCCACCCACCTTCAATAATAAACCGAATGGCTTTCGTGCCGACCTGATAAAAATGATGGCCGATATGAAACCAAGGTTTTTACGTTTTCCCGGAGGCAATTATTTGGAAGGCCCATTGATTACCGATGCCTTTCCCTGGAAAACAACATTGGGTGCATTGGAACAAAGGCCCGGGCACAAAGGTTCCTGGGGTTACCGGGCTTCTGATGGCATGGGACTACTTGAATTTTTACAATGGTGTGAAGATATAGGAGCAGAGCCACTATTAGGCGTGTATGCAGGTTATTCATTGAATGGCGACCATATAGATGCTGGCCCACTTTTAAAACCTTATGTAGATGATGCTTTAGATGAAATAGAATATGTAATGGGTGATGTAACTACTTATTGGGGAGCTAAACGTGCTGCTGACGGACATCCGGCACCGTTTAAAATGACTTATGTTGAAGTGGGTAATGAAGATTGGTTCGACAGAACAAATAGTTATGATGGCAGGTTCAAACAGTTCAGGGCGGCGATTGAAAAAAAATATCCATCATTAAATGTAATCTCTACAATAGCTGATGCACAGTACCCAAACCTTAAAGTTACCGGTGATAATAAGCCCGAAGTTTTGGATGAACATTATTATCGCAGTTCGTGGGAGATGTTTCAAAACGCATCGCAATATGATACCTACGACCGCAACAGTCCAAAAATATTTGTTGGCGAATGGGCAACAAGAGAAGGTGTACCCACTACCAACCTACAGGCAGCGTTGGGTGATGCAGCCTGGATGACGGGTATGGAACGAAATTCAGACCATATCATCATGTCCTGCTATGCTCCACTGTTTGTAAATGTGAATACTGCAACCGCTACAGCACCTAAAGCATGGCAATGGGATTCTGATTTAATTGGATACAATGCACTAAACAGTTACGGCTCTCCATCATACTATGTACAAAAATTATTCGGCAACTTATTGGGAGATAAAATTGTACCCATAACTGCTTATAAAATTCCAACACAACCGAGGCCGCTTACACGTAGAGATAGTACAGATGGAATTAAAGTAGCCCCGCAGGTACCTGCTGTTTTTTACAGTGCGACAATGGATGAAAAATCAGGAACTGTTTATCTTAAACTGGTGAATGCAACCGGCAAAAAGCAACCGGTTAATACAAACCTCAATGGTATTGCGAAAGTTTTGCCGGAAGCCACCCTGTTTGTAATTAAAGGTGATACACCTGAAAGCACCAATTCAATTCTGGATCCCGAAAAAATTGTACCTGCAAGTACAATTATAAAAGGTATAGCATCAAAATTTAAAAGAACACTGGACCCTTACTCGGTAAATATTTTACAACTGCAGGTGGCTAAATAGGATAATGATTTTAATAAAATGAAAGCAACTGGTATAATGATGAAAAACAAAATTATTTTATCTGCAATTTTTATCCTGGCAGCCTTCACGTCAATGTCGCAGGATAAAAAATTCTATATCTTTCTCAGCTTTGGGCAATCCAATATGGAAGGCAATGCAAGAATACGGCCGGAAGATACTGTTGGTGTGGATAGCCGTCTCCAGGTAATGGAAGCAGTAGATTGCCCAAACCTCGGGAGAGAAAAAGGAAAATGGTACACCGCAATACCGCCATTGTGCCGTGGCAAAACCGGGCTCACCCTCACAGATTTTTTTGGCAGAACAATGGTGGCCAATTTACCAAAAGACGTAAGGGTGGGTATCATCAACGTAGCAGTGGGTGGTTGCAAAATAGAATTGTTTGATAAAGACAATTATCAATCTTATGTTACTACCGCTCCAAATTGGATGCAGGGGATGATAAAAGAATACGATGGCAATCCTTATCAACGATTGATGGAGATGGCAAAGCTTGCACAGAAAGATGGCGTAATAAAAGGAATATTGCTTCACCAGGGAGAATCTAATCCCAAAGATTCATTCTGGACAAAAAAAGTAAAAATAGTTTATGATAACCTTTTAAAAGATTTACATCTTAAGGCAAAAAAAGCTCCATTGCTTGCTGGTGAAACGGTGCATGCAGATCAGGGAGGAATTTGTGCAGGAATGAATAAAATCATTGCAACGCTGCCGGGTATGATTAAAAACTCCTACGTCATTTCATCAGCCGGTTGTACCGATGCTGCAGATAATTTACATTTTGATGCAGAGGGATATACAAAATTTGGAAAAAGGTATGCAGAAAAAATGCTTTCGTTAATGGGGTATAAAATTACAGTTAAATAATAAAATAGTTAAATAATGCAATACAGAAAGCTCGGTAAAACAAATATTAATGTTTCGGCAATCAGCCTCGGTACCTGGCAGGTAGGTGGCAAATGGGGTGATGATTTTAGCGACGCCAATGCAGATACTATTTTAAATAAAGCAGTAGATGCCGGCATCAATTTTATAGATACAGCCGATGTATATAGCAATGGAGACAGCGAAAAAGCAGTAGGCCGGTTAGTTCGTTCACGCAAAGAAAAAATTTATGTAGCCACCAAATGCGGCAGGCAATTATCACCACATATTACCGAAGCATACCAACCAGCTGCATTACGAAAATTTGTAGAAGCAAGTTTGATAAACATGGGCTTGGAAACTATTGACCTGATTCAGCTTCACTGTCCACCCAGCGCTGTTTATTACCGCCCCGAAATTTTTGAACTGTTTGAGCAGTTGAAGCAAGAAGGTAAAATTCAACACCTTGGTGTTAGCGTGGAAAAAGTGGAGGAAGCTTTAAAGGCAATTGAATACGACAATGTAACTACTGTGCAGATAATTTTTAACATGTTCAGGCAGCGGCCTGCTGAATTATTTTTCAGCGAAGCAAAGAAAAAAAATATTGGCATTATAGTAAGGGTTCCTTTAGCAAGCGGTTTATTAACCGGAAAATTTTCATCCGTCACACAATTTACACCCGGAGATCATAGAACCTTCAACCGTGCCGGCGAAGCTTTTGATAAGGGAGAAACTTTTTCCGGTATCGATTATGAAACAGGATTGAAGGCTGTTGAAGAATTAAAAAAAATATTTCCCCACAACGATAACCTGGCTGCACTTGCACTGAAGTGGATCTTACAATTTGATGCGGTAAGCTGTGTCATTCCGGGTGCTTCCAATCCGGAGCAGGTTGAGTCAAATATCAGTGCATTAGAGGTAGCTGATTTGTCTGAAGCGCAAATACAAGTTGTGCAAGATATTTATGAAAAATATATTAAAAAAGCAGTTCATCAATTATGGTAGTAACTCGAACAAAAGTGTTTTTTAAATGAGCAAGTTTTTAAATAAAATAAAAATAATCGTTGTTGTACTTTATTTCCTGCTCACACTTAATAATGTGGATGCACAGGAAAAGTTATATGCAAACCAATTTCCTTTAGCTGATGTAAAATTACTGATTGGCCCTTTTAAGCATGCCCGTGATCTGAATATTAAAGTGCTGTTGGAATATGATGTTGACCGTTTGATGCAACCCTTTTTGAAAGAAGCAGGATTGCCCGAAAAAGGAAAACGATTTACCAACTGGGCCGGGCTGGATGGACATGTAGGCGGACATTATTTATCTGCTTTAGCTATGAATTATGCTGCAACCGGAAATGAAGCTTGCAGGAAACGGTTGGAATATATGATTGCAGAACTCAAAGCCTGTCAGTTTGCAAATGCAAAAAACAATGGAGAATGGGCAATTGGATATGTAGGCGGCGTACCCGACAGTAAAAAAATTTGGAGCAGTTTTCAAAAAGGCGATTTCACAGCCTTTCGTGCCGCATGGGTACCCTGGTATAATGTACATAAAATGTATGCTGGTTTAAGAGATGCCTGGTTATATATTGGTAATACCGATGCCAAAACAATTTTTCTTGATTTTTGTGATTGGGGTATATCCATCACTAATGGATTAACTGATGAGCAAATGCAAACGATGCTGGATATAGAACATGGCGGCATGAATGAAATTTTTGCAGATGCCTATCAAATGACAGGCGACAAAAAATATTTAACTGCTGCCAAAAGATTCTCTCATAAAATGCTGCTCAATGCGATGGCGAAAGGCATTGATAACCTCGATAATAAGCATGCCAACACACAGGTACCCAAGGCTGTGGGCTTTGCAAGAATAGGAGAACTGGATGATGATAGTACGTATGAAAAGGCAGGAAGTTTTTTCTGGCAAACTGTTGTCTCCAACCGCACACTTGCATTTGGAGGAAATAGCAGAAGAGAATTTTTTCCATCCATCGCTTCCTCCACTGATTTTATTGATGATGTGGAAGGTCCCGAATCATGCAATTCTTACAACATGTTGAAGCTTACCGAAGATCTGTTCAGAACAAATCCTTTGGTAAAGTATATAGATTATTACGAAAGGACTCTATACAATCATATTCTGTCAACTCAAAACCCCGTAACCGGCGGCTATGTATATTTTACACCAGTACGTCCCAATCATTACCGGGTATATTCCACTCCCAACGAAGCCATGTGGTGCTGTGTGGGTAGTGGTATGGAAAATCATGGTAAGTACAATGAATTAATCTACACCCACCAGCATGATTCATTATTGGTAAATCTTTTTATCGCTTCTGAACTTAACTGGAAAAACAAAGGGATAAAAATTAAACAGGAAACTTCTTTTCCTTACGAAGAAAAAACAAAACTGACCATTACTGAAGGTTCTGGGAAATTTAAATTATTAATCCGCTATGCATCCTGGGTAAAGGATGGTGCTTTGAAGATTTTTATAAATGGAAAGGTTTATTTCTACAATGCAGCTCCCTCTTCTTATATCATAATAAACAGAGCCTGGAAAAAAGGTGATGTGGTACATGTGGATTTGCCAATGAAAAATACTATTGAACATTTACCAAATGTACCTGAATATATTGCCATCATGCACGGCCCTGTATTACTCGCTGCAAAAACAGGAACAGAAGATTTAAAAGGTCTTATTGCCGATGATGGCCGATGGGGACATATAGCCAACGGTAAAAGACTTGCTGTTGATATAGCTCCAATAATTATTAAAGATAATTTATCGGGCATTACCAATGAATTGGTGCCAGTAAAAGGAAAGCCACTAAATTTTATTATGCCCGGATTAAAAATAATTAACCCCGTGAACGAGCTGCTGCAACCCTTTTACCAGGTACATGATACAAGATATATGATGTACTGGATGGCATTGACAAACAACCAGTATACCAGTTATGTTGATTCTGTAGCAACTTTGGAAAAGGAAAAACTTGCGTTACAACAACGCACAATAGATTTTGTTGCACCCGGCGAACAACAACCGGAGGCTGACCACCAAATACTCAAAGAAAATTCATCTTCAGGAAATCACTTAGATGAATTTTGGCGGGATGCCCGCAATGGCGGGTATTTCAGCTATAAACTTTCTACGGGTAATGAAACAGATTTGATACTTGTAGTAAAATATTGGGGTGCAGAATGGGGAAACAGGAAGTTTGATATTTACATAGACAATGAAAAATTAATATCGGAGGATAATACAGGAAGATGGAATCTATCAAGATTTCAACATGTGAA
>JAYUZB010000124.1:0-2077 GCA_043752185.1 Chitinophagaceae bacterium | reverse complement strand
TAAGCAGTAAAAAGATTTGCATACAAAAGCCATTGGTACTTTTTATAAATATTATCTCCTTTTTGTTTTGCCAGGTAAGAAACAAGCAGGGCCATGAGTGCTTGTGTTATCCATCCGGCAAAGGCAAAATGCGAATGGCCATGCAAAAAATGCTTTTGATCAATAAACGGCAGCGGATACAAAATTTTATACCTCAGTATAAGGCCTAATGAGGCTACTATCAATAAATTTAACACTGAAATTTTTAACCAGCGGAACAGGGGAAATTCCATATTTACCGTTTAAGCAAAATAACCAAGGCGGTTACAATAATAGTATGATTCAAATCACAATCAGCAATAAACCTTTCCTTTTGTAATTTGAAGTTCACCTTTTTGCTGCATAAATTTCATGGTACGAATTACTGTTTCAACCCGTAGTCCGGTCATATCGGCTATTTGCTGGCGTGTTAAATTTAATTTATTGCATTTGGTACAAATATTTTTACGGTTTTGTTTAAAATAAGTAAGTAAGGTAGATATACTGTTTTCGGGATTATGTTTAGCCAGTTCTTTCAGAATCAAAAATTTAAACCGTAATCTTTGGGTAAGTAGACTGCTGAATTTAAAATGCAGATCGGGATTTTCTTTTAATAACTGATGAAATGCAGAACGGTGCAGCCTGATGATAACCGAATCTTCATCAGCAATTGCACTGGCAGCAAAAGGCTCGTCATCAAATAACGGAAATTCACCAAAACATTCATCGGGTTCAATTATTGTCTGAATAAATTCCTTCCCCTCGTCATTAATATTTACCCAGCGCACTTTACCAGAAACCAATTGATAATAAAAAGAAGAATTTGTTCCTTCCAAAAAAATAATTTCATCTGCAGCTACCTTTTTATAAGCAGCTCCCCAGGCAAGCAGTGTATCAATGTCTATCATCATGTTGCGTAATTTCTGTGTTTGTCAAAAGTAGACAGGACTCAAATCAGGCTGGATGATTGATGACAGGTACTTTTATGATTTTAATCATGAAATATAACTGAATCAGTCTTTTTCAACTCATTTAATACGTATCAATAAAGAATAATTACATCAGATTTTTATTTTTTAAATAGTTATGACTGAACGCATAAATTATTGTTGGTGTAGCAAGTAATCTTGTACAATCAAATTTTATAATAAAACTAAAATAACATGAAAAAATTGGCAATCATTCTGTTTATGGGCGCATTCATAGCGGCTTGTGGTGGTGGTTCTTCTGATAAACCAGCCACAAATTCAGAAACAACGACTGAAACCACAAAATCTGAAACTGGTAATCCTTCCTACGATCCTGAGCGTGGCGAAGGAAAATTTACTGAGGTAGCAGTTGGTGAAAAATTAGATGCAACTATGGCTGCTGCTGGCGAAAAAGTATACAATGTAAAATGCGTTAGTTGCCATAAACTAACCAGCGAAAAACTTGTTGGTCCGGGTTGGTTAGGTGTTACAGACCGTCATGCTGCACCATGGATTATGAATTTTACAACCAATACAGATGCCATGCTGAATAAGGATCCTAAGGCACAGGCACAACTGGAAATTTGTTTGGTACGCATGCCCAATCAAAATATTGCTGATGATGATGCAAGGGCTTTGTATGAGTTTATGCGTAAGAACGATGGCATAAAATAAAACTAACCTTCAATATATAAATAAACCAAAATGAAAAATTTTAAACTGTTAACAATAGCTGTTTTCGCATTCAGTTTATTGTTGGGCTTTAATGCCTGCAAACCAAAAAATGCCGGCTCGGCAGTAAGTTCCGATGCTGCAGCCAAAACATATGTTGCCCCCGGAAAGTATGATGAGTTTTACAATTTTGTTTCAGGAGGCTTTAGCGGGCAGATGAGTGCTTATGGATTGCCCTCGGGCCGATTGCTGCGTGTAATTCCTGTTTTTTCGGTAGACCCTGAAAAGGGCTATGGTTACAGCGAAGAAACAAAACCGATGTTAAACACATCACATGGGTTTGTGCCCTGGGATGATTTGCATCACGTACAAATGTCGAAAACAAATGGAGAATATGATGGACGCTGGGTTTTTGGAAA
>JAYUZB010000123.1:0-13433 GCA_043752185.1 Chitinophagaceae bacterium | reverse complement strand
ATAGCCACAAATAATCTGAGTAAATCTGTGAATCAATCTGTGTTTATCTGTGGTTAATTATTTTAATCTTAAATTATTATTCTTTTTATTCCTTTTTTTATATCTGCCACATTAAAATTAAGCAATAAGCCAATTGTACAGCCTGAAAGTTTTAAGTAGGTTAAAACCTGTGCCATATGTACATCTGTAAAAGCTTCTACAGCTTTAATTTCTATTACTACTTTATGTTCAACAAATAAATCAATTCGATAACCTATTTCCAGTTTTACTTCTTCAAACAACAATGGCAATCCTTTTTCTTTTTCAACAAAAATGCCTTCTTTGGCTAAAACATAATAAAGACATTCCTTGTAAGCGCTCTCTAATAAACCCGGACCAAGCGCACTATGTACTTTATATGCAGCGCCAATGATTTTATAAGTCAGGTCATTTATAGATTCCATTTTATTTATTTTGAACCACAGATTAACTCAGATTAATGTCACAGATGGCAAGGGATTATTTCTGTGAAAATCTGTGAATCAATCTGAGTTAATCTGTGGTTAATTTCTCTGTTAATCCTTCAGCAGCGAAGCTGCCCTCACCAAATCTTCAGGCGTATCAATCTCTACGCCCATGTATTCGGTTACAATCATTTTTAAAGAGATACCGTTTTCTAAATAACGCAGGCATTCAATTTTTTCTGCTGCCTCCAGCGGCGTAATGGGCCAGGCTGTAAAATTTAATAATGCCTGTTTGCGAAAAGCATATACACCAATATGTTCGTAATAAATGGGCGTTGTATTTTTATCACGGTGGTAAGGTATGGGGCTGCGGCTAAACATGAGGGCGTTCATGTTTTTGTCTACAGCTACTTTTACATAGTTGGGATCGGCAATAAAATTTTCTTCGGTTAATACTTGCATTAGCGATGCAACCTGTACACTTTCGTCTTTAAAAACTTCCAGTAATTTTTCAAGCGGTTCTTTTTGTACAAAGGGTTCATCGCCTTGTACATTTACTACAATATCAACCGGCATATCTGCAATGGCTTCTGCAATGCGGTCGCTGCCACTTTCATGTGCTGCAATGCTCATAACGGCTTTGCCGCCGTTAGTTACAATTTCATTGAAGATGATTTCACTATCGGTAACCACCATTACTTCGTCAAATAAACTGGTGGCAACGGTATTGTTGTAAGTGTGAAGAATAACAGTTTTATTGCCCAGCATCTGCATCAGTTTGGCCGGAAAACGGGTGGCAGCATAGCGTGCCGGTATCATGGCAATTTTTTTCATTTGAAGCGTTTATTTTAACCACAAAGTACACGAAGTTTTTTCACAAAAGGCACGAAGGTCCTTTCGTGTGCTTTGTGTTGTATTTTCTTTGTGCGCTTTGTGGTTAAATACTTAAAATGAAGGTGGTAATTCAGCAAAATATTTTTTACAGCTTGTACACCGATAGCCTTTGCTGTAGGTAGATGTTTGGCCATACAAAACCTGGTTTTTTAACCTGCCCCAAAAATCGGTTGGGTTATTTGTTTTTTCTTCTACAATTAATGCATGGCTTTTGCAATTGGGGCAGGCTATATCTTTTAAGTAATCATTCTCTGCTTCTTTCATTAAAGCAACGGCACGGTCAAAATCATTTTCTTCTACCAGCAATTTAATACCACCAACTGCAGGATTGAGCAACGGGTCCACAGTTACAATATGCTCATCTTTCATCTGGCATTTAATATCATTTTCGGTAAGTAGCCCCATGGTCATATTGGCCAGCATGTAATTATCGTAAGAGGCTATTTGTTTAAACTTCATGTTGCTATTGTTTTCCATCAATGATGATCGGTGTATTTCCCTTACCCATTACAATAACTTTTGAGTTTGTGCTGAGTGCTAGTTCTTTCATGGCTTTTATCTGCTCGTATTGCAGTTGCTGATCGGTAAGGCCGGTATTAATAATGCGCTGATAATCGGCAATACCCTGTGCTTCTACTCTTTTACGCTCAGCTTCCTGCTTTTCTTTAAGTAAAACAAACTCCATTTTTTTAGCATCCTGCTCGGCATTTATTTTAGATTCGATAGATGCCTTTACCGAATTGGGTAAAGTGATGTTACGCACCAGTAACTGCTCCAGCATCAACCCACGTTTTTTAAAATCATCTTCAATACTTTTATAAATGCGTTGCTGAAAAACATCTCTTTTGCTGCCAAATAAATCTACAGCCTGGTAGTAAACTGCATTGTCTCTAATTTTTGTACGGGTAATGGGGCGTACAATTTTATCGCGGTAATCATCACCGGTTTCTCTTAACAACCTGGGAGCATCTGCACCAACCACACGGTATAAAACGGTAAGGTCAATGGTTACTTCAAGCCCGTCGCTTGTTAAAACCCTGATGGCATCATCGCCAACCTGGTTGCCCTCATCATGCACACCACTCATGGTATAGTTCTGTGTTTTTACATCCAGCTTTTTTACATCCAGCAGCGGATTTATAAAATGCAGGCCACTGCCCATCACATCATTTTGTATGCTGCCAAATAAAACCTTTACACCCACCTGGCCTGCATCAATCTGTTTTACACAGGCATTTAAAATACCCAGCAAAATAAAAATTACGCCGGCAATGCGGCCAATGGGTTTAAATTTTGCCAATGCAGGATTGTTCTTAAGAACTACTGCAGTTACAACCAGGATGATGAAGCCGATTACGATTAAAAACATGATTAGATAGTTTAGAGATGTAAGTTCAATAAAAGAATTAATAATTAAGGCAATGGTTTTGCACATGCCAGAAATAAAAACCGCTTTCAGAAACGAAAGCGGTTAAAAATTATCAGGCTCCAGTTCCCCCTCATCCTGAGCGTAGTCGAAGGGCAGGGGGTTAGGGGGCTTTTAATTATTCAACATCAACGGCATTACCAGCATCAATAACTCTTCTCCCTCACCCTGCTCGGTTGGTTTAATGATGCCTGCTTTTGTGGGCGTACTCAGTTCCATATTAATATCGCCGGTATCGGCACCGCCCAGCATTTCAATTAAAAATTTTGCATTAAAAGCAATTTGTAAATCTTCGCCATCGTACTGGCAGGCCATGCGTTCGTTACCTTCAAAACTAAAATCAACATCCTGCGCAGCCAGCTGTAATTCGCTGCCGCTAATGCTTAATGCAACCTGGTTGGTGCTTTTGTTACTAAACACACTCACCCGGCGCAATGCATTTTGAAAATCGTGTTTGTTAACCGTCATCTTATACGGGTTATCAACCGGTATCACCACTTTATAATCCGGAAAACGGGCATCAATTAACCGGCAAACCAATTCGGTACTACCATGCTTTACAAACAAATGATTGCTATTGTAAGAAATGTTCAACTCATCTTCATTATCAGGCAAGGCGCTTTTTAATAAGTTCAATGGTTTTTTTGGAACGATGAAAGAATCTTTTTTAGGGCAGCTTACATCGGAACGGGTATAACGCACCAAACGGTGAGCATCTGTGGCAACAAAAGTGATTGATTTTTTATCCAGCTCAAAAAACACGCCTGTCATGGCGGGGCGCAAATCATCATTACTTACTGCAAACAGCGCTTTGTTGATGGCGGTAACCAAACCCGTTGAGGTCATTGTAAAAGCATTGGCATCATCTGCAGCCGGTTCTTTGGGGAAGTTGTCGGGTGTTTCGCCCATTACCTTGTACTTACCATTATCACTGGTAATTTCTACCGCAAAGTTTTTATCTATATTAAAAGTAAGCGGCTGCTCGGCAATATTCTTTAAAGAGTCCAGCAATATTTTTGCCGGGATACACACTTTGCCGCTTTCTTTTGCTTCAATATCCAGGTGAACCTTCATTACAGTTTCCAGGTCGGTGGCAACCACGGTCAGTTTATTTTTTTCTACTTCAAACAAAAAGTCTTCCAGTATAGGTAGAACAGTATTGGCATTAATTACACCGCTGATCTGTTGCAATTGCTTAAGCAGGGCCGATGAGGAAACAATAAACTTCATAATTATATCTTTATTTGGCAAATATAAAATTAACCGACCTAAATGTACGGGCAATTTTTAAACAATTTTCAGAACGGCTGCTGAAACTAAATTTTCGGAAGAAGCAACATAGTAATAAAAAGACAGAAAAACAGCCCTGTTCGGTTAAAGCAAAGCTGTGTGCTCAAAAAGTAATTAACAGCCCTTTAAAAATTTAGCTTGTATACAATATTTAATAAGAGTACTTTGTTAATTGAAAACAACAGGCATTAAATTGCATTACCAAAAATCTCATTTATGAAAAAACTGCTGTTGATGCTGTTATCAGCATTTTTTTGTGTAGCTGGCTATAGCCAGCTACAACAAATAAAAATTGTAAGCTTTACTGTAAAAAACCAATTGCCGGCAGTAATTGATAACTGGAATAACATTCCGGGCTCATTGCTGCTGGTAGCACAAACACCGCCGGGTGTACGGGTAAAAGGCATCAGGCTTATGGTACAGATAAAAGCCGGTGGCGCCATTATCTGCAGTAATAATTCGGCAGGCGGTTTACAGGTTGATGAGTTTACCACCCGAACATTTTCGGCCAATGAATTAACCGGTAGTTTACAGGGATGCCATGATTTAAAAGATGGCAGCTACTCTATTTGTGTTCAGTTTTTTAATGTTGACCGGGTGGCCATCAGCAACGAAGTGTGCAAAGAATTTACAGTTGAAACACCCAAAGAAACAGATTATGCTCCACCAACTTTAATAAATCCTGAAAACGGAAAATCATACACCGAAGCGGAATTAAGCAGGCCTGTTACTTTCCGGTGGACACCTCTTGTACCTAAACCAAGGGAAGCGGTTACTTATCGCCTAAAGGTTTGGCAACTCATGCAGGGGCAAAATGGTATGCAGGCTATCCGTAGCAACCAACCCATTATTACAAAAGATGTTGATAATATTACGCAGGCTGTTGTAAGCGGCCTTTACACTGGCCCCTGCAAACCTCCATATCTCTGCGACTTTATCTGGCAGGTGCAGGCTGTTAACAGGGAAGGGAAACCAATGGGTAGAAATGAAGGTAAAAGTGAACCTTATACATTTAAGGTGGAAGACACAAAAGCAACAGAATGTTCGCCACCAAGATTGACAACACCCGAAAACGAAAAGAAATTTATAAAAAAGGATATGGCGGCGCCGGTAATGTTCCGTTGGACGCCCGTTGTACCCAAACCCCAGGAAGCGGTAACCTATCGCATAAAAGTGTGGCAGCTTATGCAGGGACAAAATGGGCAGCAGGCAATGCTTAGCAATAAGCCCTTTGCTGAAAAAGATGTAATAAATGTTACCGAGGCATCTGTTGCCGGCCTTTATACCGGTCCATGTAAACCGCCTTATCTCTGCGATTTTATTTGGGAAGTGCAGGCACTGACCAGGGAAGGGAAACCAGCTTGCACAAAAAATGAAGGCAAAAGCGAACCTTATACTTTTAAAATTCTGGATGATAATATCAACACAAAAATTGACAGTGTAAAAGTTGGTTGTTGTGATAAAGGAAAACAAACGATTTATGTTAAAGTGAGTAACCTGCACCCCACCAACCAGGCACAGGTAACGGCTATTAAATACCGCGTTAACGGAACCGGGCCGCTAACTACTTTAACGCCTACCACCCCGGCAATACCTTTTACCATTAATGCCAACTCATCACAGGCATTTACGGCCACTATTAATTGTGTAGATAGTATGAAGACAATAAAATTCATTGTAGAAACCATCTGGCCAACCGACCCTGACAATATTAATAATGAAACAGCCTGGGATACTTTGAAATGTGCCTGTACTGCATGTGATGAAAAGAATTTTACATTAAATGCGCCTGCACCCGGCAACATTACCATCAGCAACAATACCATTATATTTAATCAGCCTATAACCATAACAACCAATCCTGCAAAAACCATCAAATCTATAAAAGCCGAACTGGTGTATTTTGAAATGGTGCCTGAAAATGATATGTGCATACCCTGCAACAAAGATGCTGATACTTACGGGCATTTTTCAAACGGTATCAACAGCCAGGAATGGAACGGGCCACAACAATCATTAAATATAAATATAACCACACCCCAACTTACACCGTGTTGCAGTGCTGTGTTTAAATGGTGCATCAGGTATAAGATAGAATTTAAAGACTGTACCACCTGTAACAAATTAGTTTGTTACGAGAAGAGAAAAGAAGGTTGTGAAAAAGCTAACCCTGATAAAAACCAAAAATAATCAGCCATGAAAAAAATACTCAACATACTTATTGCATTATTTGTTTTTGCCAGCGCTGCGCAGGCACAACAAGCAGCCTGCTGCCCGGAGTTTAAAATGGTTTTCAAAAGAGATTTTGATTGTACCAGGGAAGGCTCTTGTTTGCAGGGACCGATTGGCGGCAACGAAGAACACTTTACTGCCAGCATGTGTAAGTACAGCACCAATACATTTTTGGTAGTACCTAATTTACCCGGCTATACTTATGCATGGGTTATTACCGGCGGTACGCCAACATCTGCCACCGGCAATCCGGTAACTATTACCTGGGGCGGCGGCGGTACCGGTACTATTATGGTAACCATTACCAGCGCAGACGGAAGCTGTAAAAAAACTATTAAGGAAACAATATGTTTACGTGATGCCCCGGTTGCCTCATTTACTTTTACACCTAACAATGCCTGCGCAGGTTCTTTAATAACTTTTAGCAACACATCCATAGGTGCAGCAGGTGTTTCATGGGATTTTGGCGATGGCAATTTTGCGGGTAATGTAAACAATCCCACACATGTTTATGCTGCACCGGGTGTATATAATGTAACGATTTATGTTACCAACGATACAGCAGACTGCAGGCCTACAACACCACCGGGGCAAGGACAAAAACCCTGTTGCGGATGTACCAGTTCTTTTACACAACAGGTAACTGTGGTTGCAGGCAGCCCGTTATTAATAGTGCCCAAAGTATGTATTAACCAATGTTTATGTGCCGGCGATACAGCAGAGTATTGTATAACCGTACCCTGTGCCGGGCCAATTACGTGGACGGTCTCTCCCGGATCAACAATTATTTCGGGCCAGGGAACACAGTGCGTAAAAGTGGTTTGGGGCAATTCCTATCCCACAACTATTTCGGTAAGTGCGCCCAATTGTGGAAATCCCTGCGGCAATACGGCAACATTAAGTGTTCCGGTACTGGTAAACAATATTCCAATAATGCCGCTTAATAATCTCGTCTGTCAGTTCAGCACACAAACCTATTCGCTGCCTGCAATGCCCGGAGTATTTTACAATTGGACTGTAATTGGAGGAACGATAGTGGGTCCAAACGTAAATACATCTGTAATAACAGTAAGCTGGGGAGCCGGCCCAACAGGCCAGGTAACCTGCACATATAATAATCCGCTTAAAAAGAATTGCAGCGGAACCAGTGTTAAAAATGTAACTATTAAACCGGTATTAAAAATAAATGGCCCTTCGCAAAGCTGTGTGGGTTGTAACGCTTTCTTCTCTACAGCAGGCGGCCCGGTTACCTGGACGGGTTCTCCCGGGCTTACATTTTCTTCTCCGTTTGGCCCAAGCACAAACGTTAGTTTCCCAGTATCGGCTACAACTAATACTTATACCATTACTGGAACAGGCGGAGCAGGAGTTTATTGTAATTCTCCGGTATCGGCATTTATTGTTGTTGCACCCAGGCCAGTATTAACTATTCTTCCGGCATCGGCCATCGCATGCCCCAATACTCCGGTTACATTTGTTGCAACATCTACAGTAACAACCACACCCATTAACTGGGTGTTGCCGGGTGGTGCTACTATGGTAGCCAACAATGGCCCACAATTAGATACTGCTGTAATAAGTTTTAGTAACATTCCATTGGGAGGAGTTACCGTAACAGCCACGCAGAACTGTGCATTTAATTTAGCCTGCTCACAGGGCACAGCATCTGTAACGGTAAAAAAACCACAGGCACCCAGTTTAGCCACACCACCCAATCCCTGTATTGATCAAACATCATCTTATTCAATTTCAAATTATATTCCCGGCATAATCTACACCTGGACTATCAGCAATAATTTAGGTACCATCACTTTGGGCCAGGGCTCAGGTACCATTAATGTGCTATGGCATGGAAACAATGCGGTAGCCAATATGGGTACAATAACAGTAAGTAATTGCGGAGGTTCAGTTTCAGTGCCTGTAACAGTAACACTTCCGGTTTATCCAACAATAACAGTTGGCGGCACCTGTATTAAAACCGGAATGACTTTAACGTCAAGTACAGCGGGACCTTATTTATGGAATGGTCCGGGAGTAACCGGACAAACCACACAAACTGTTACCATCAATCAGCCGGGCACTTACTGTGTAACCATTAATCCAAATGCACCGGGCAGTTGTGGCCAGGTAAAATGTATTACCATTCCACCAAATCCTTATTGGGTAAAAATAATACCACCATGCACTGTTTCTTCCTGTAACCCGGCAACATTAAGTGTACTGTTAACAGTAGCAACAAATATTCCTTCGCCAACAAACTGCCAATGGCTTTATCAGCCACCGGGTGGCGGGCCGTTTACGGTAGTATCTACCACCTGTGGTAATTATACCGCTACATTACTGGGCAATTATTATATGGTGATCATTGATCCCAACGGATGTAGAGATACTTCCAATATCATCAGAATCCCACAGGATATAAATATCTGTTGTACTACACCAGCCTGTAACGCAATATCTGGTGTTCAGTTTAATTTTACACATGCCGGTTGCCAGCCAACAGTTTTTACAGGCTCACCATTATCCTTACCTCCGGGATGGACAACAGGTACCATACATCCGGTGATTTGTTATGGCGATGGAACATCAGATGATTTTATCAGCCTGAACACTACACACCAATATCCGGCTGCCGGATTGTACACTGCCTGTGTTGTACAAAAAGTAGTAAAAATCAGTACTAATGATACCTGTTGTATAACCAGCTGCAAGCAGGTTATAATTCCTGTAAAAACAAAATTCACTGCATCTTATAATTGCAATACAGGATTTTTAACCATGACTGATGGATCCAGTTATTATCCATCGGCTGCAGGGGCATCTTACAGCTGGACATATTCAGGCCCTTATACAGGAACATTAACCAATGGCCCCAATCAAAGTATTACCCCAACACTATCGGGAACTTATACCATAACATTAAGTATTACGCTTAACGGATGTACATCAACCTATAGCTTACCTATTCTGGTTGTGCTGCCGGTTGCACCCATCACCATCAACCCTAACCCAAGCTGCGATGATTCGCCGGTTTTCTTTTCAACCACCGCAGGCATGGCCAGTTATAACTGGCAGTTTGGCGATAACAGTTTTTCGCTGATGGCATCGCCGCAGCATATTTATCCAGGTCCGGGTACTTATAATATAACATTAACTGTTGTTACACCCGAAGGTTGCACAGTTGTAAATACAGCTACGGTTACAATTCAACCTAAACCAAAAGTTACTATAACTCCAAACCCGGTAACCATTTGCCCCGGTACATCGGTAATATTAACGGCATCAATCAATGCCAACGGCAATACCATGTGCTCAACTTTTTCTTCCTATACATTTCAATGGTATAATAATGGTAACCCGGTAGGAACAAATACAACAACGTTAACCGCAACAAACTACGGAACTTATTATGCAGTACTTACAGGCAATAGTGCTGCCTGCAACTGTGTAATAAAAACAGATACGGTTACAGTAAGCTGGTTCCCCAAACCAATTGCAAAGATCAAAGGCAATTCAGCTGTTTGCATAAACCCAAATACCGGAACCGGAACAATAAACCTGTCTAATGCGGTGAGTGGTTATCCTACTTATATCTGGAGTGCCAACAGTGGTAATGTAACTTTCGATTTCACCAATATATACAACCCTGTTGCTACCATAACTGCTGCTGGTAATTACCAGATATTTTTACAGGTAATAGATGTTAATGGATGTATGGCTTATGATACACTGTGTATTTATGCCAGCAACAGCCCAACAGTAATTGTAAATGCACCAGGCGGAACATTGTGCTCGGGGAATGTATATTCATTACAGGCTGTGCCCACACCCGCAACAGCGCCACCTGCAGGGTATAATTATTTGTGGAATAACGGCGCAAACACCAATACCATAAATGTGTCTGCATCGGGAGTTTACAATGCCATTGTTACAAATATGAATACAGGCTGTTCGGCCATGTCTAATTCTGTATTCATTAATGAGGGCCCCGATCTGAGCCTCTTCCCCTCCTGCTGCGATACCATTTGCAGTGATAAACCAATCAATATTATTCCACCATTGCCATTAGGCCCCGGACAAACAGTGTGCACCACCTATACAATTGTGTGGTTGGATAATGGCGTACCCATAAGTCCGCAACCAAACCCATGCAATACTTTAAACACATCGGTATTGGCACTGGGTATGCATAATATTTCTATTGCAGTTACGCTAAATGGCTGCACCGATACCTCTAATGTGTTTCAATTATTCATTAAAAACTGCGAGTGTGATTGTAAAGAAAGTAAGTGGGATAAGATTACATTAACCAAGGGTAAAGATGTTAAGGACCCGAAAGATGATAAAGATAATCCTGCCCTGGCCAAATCCGGCAAAGCAGTTGTTATTGATGATCCTAATGCCATCAGCATAAACTGCGATAAAACGTATAAACTTGATTGCAATAAACCCTACACAATTAATGCAGGTTATTTATGCAAGGATACTGCATGCCCTGCTAAAGTTACTTACAGTTTACAACCGCCCAGTGGCGCACCAATTACCGGCACCATGCCGCCTGCATTTAATTTTACACCAACACAAAATGGTACTTATGTACTTACCATGTATGGCTGGTGCGGTGATAAAATATGTGATACCTGTATCATTAAATTTGAAGTGAACTGTGTGGCGTGTGATTGTAAAGGCAGCAAGTGGGGAGAGCGCACCGTTACGATTGATAATAATACCAAATCATTTACTTGTGGGCAACAGTACGATGTAAAATGTAAAACACCGGTTACAGTTAATGCCAATTATTTATGTGCCGATGCAAAATGTAACGGAGCAGTAACCTATTCTTTGCAAGGACCAACCGGCGGACCAACAACCGGAAACTTACCGCTTACATTTACACCGATTCAAAACGGCACCTATACTTTAACCATGTATGGCTGGTGCGGCACAACACTTTGTGATAGTTGCGTAATTAAATTTAAAACAGATTGTAAAGAAGAAGATTGTTGCCCGTATGATATAAAAGCAACAACAGGAACTGTTAAGTATGATTATACACAAATACCCAATGCAACTGTTGCGGCACAAACATTTACTATTAATGGTTTGGCATTGGCAACTATTACCGAGGTAAGGGCCAATGTGGTTAGCTACGATATAACAGATAATTTTGGTAAAGAATGCATGAAGTGTGTTAACCTGCCGTTCACCTGGGCAAGCATTGCATCGGCAGCAAATATTGGCGCAGCGCCGGGTTTAATAACTATGTATGGTGGAACAACAGTAGCTTCTTTTAATGGCAGTGGAGCGGATGCATATAAAAACCCCAGAGAAGTGATTTGGAATAATGGAAGCCCGATTGCGATACCAAACGGAACAAACATTGGCATGAACTTTATTTTACCACCGGTACCCGCCATTGATTGTTGTGAGCTGAAAGGAAAGATTTGTGTGAAGTTTACTTTCCGTGATAAGGATTGTAAAGAGTGTGAAGTGATTGCATGTTTTGATTTTGTAATTAAGAAGAAGTAGATTTCACGCAGGGAACGCAGAGTAGCAGAGGGAACAGAGAAAACTCAACACTCTCGGCTCCTCAGCTACCTCAGCGTGAAACAAAACAAAAACATTGGTTAAAACCCAAACCGATTTTATGATGAGAAAAAAATTAATAACCGGCAGCTTTTTTCTTTGCATGTTTGTTGCCACATCATTTGCACAGGAAGTAACAGATTCGTTGCTACTTGCCAAAGCAAAAGACAAAGCAAAAGAAAAACTAAACATTAGCGGAACCATGGGTGTAACCTACGAGGGATATGGCCTTAACCGCAACCCATCTGGCTGGACGGGCTACCAGCCACGCAGGCCCTGGAACCAAGTACGCTTTAATTTTACACCAACATTTAAGTTTGGTAAAAATTTCAGCCTGCCTTTTAATTTTAATTTTGCTGCCATACCCACCAATTTTGCGGGGCCGTATGCAGGCATCAAAAAACCAACATTCGGACAGTTCATCACCAACCCAATGAATAGTTTTGGCATCAATCCAAAATACAAATGGGCCGAGCTGCAATTGGGTACGCAGTATTTAAAATATTCTGAACTTTCAACCGGCGATATTGGTGTGTTTGGTGTTGGTATTGACCTGCGGCCAAAAACATTTCTGTTTAAATTTTTTACAGGCATTTCGCAACAGGGTATAAATTATGTTGCCGGCCCGCCAATTGTTACCGGTGCTTACAAAAGAAGAAACTGGATGCTGCAGATAGGGACAGAAAAAGAGGGAAAATATTTATTTGCATTAAATTTTGCCAAAGGAAAAGATGTGCCAACAACTGCAGCGCCCCCTCCGCTTACCATCAGGCCGCAGGAAGGAATTGTGATAAGCCTGGTATCTGATTTATACCTGGAGAAAGGATTTTATTTTAAAGCCGAAGGCGCACAATCAACTTTTACCAAAGATCTGGCTACGCCACTTAGCCCTAATTTAAAAAGTTTAAAACCTTTTATAGAAGCACATACATCTACCATAACCGACTTTGCTGCACAGGCTGCCATTGGTAAAAAAGGCAAGAACCTGGATTTAGGTGTAATGGTAAAATATCTGGGTGCAGGGTTTCAAACAATCGGCTATCCGTTTTTACAAAGCGACCGGCTTGATTATACTTTGAACACCCGCATTAATGCCTGGAAAAATAAAATGAATATTGTAGCCAGTTTTGGGCAGCGGGTAAATAATGTAAACAACACGGCCTTAAAAGCAAAACAGTTTATTGGTAACCTTAACTGGTTTACCCAGTTCAGCGAAAGCTTTAGCTTAAATGTAAACTACAATAATTTTGGTTTTCAAGCCGCCAGTGGTATGAACCCTTACGGCATAAAAAATGTAAGTAACGACCTGGGTATAAACCCAACCTTTACTTTTACAGGTAAAAAACTCATTCACCTGATAAGCATGAGTTACAATTACAGTAAGTACAATGAGCGTGATGTGATGACAGGCCTTACCACATCCAACAACACCCACACAGGCTTACTTACGTATGTGCCAACCTATCTTGAAAAAGAAATATCACCCGATTTTAGCTTTATGTTTTTTATCTGTGTTCTAAAACCAAGATTCAACATTTCATCCATTTCATCAATCACTAGTT
>JAYUZB010000122.1:0-30030 GCA_043752185.1 Chitinophagaceae bacterium | reverse complement strand
TTTTTTACATTTAGTATTTTTTTATACCACTCTCCTGCTTCGGCATATTGCTTGTTTTTTTCGAAAGAAGTTGCAACTTCTTTTAACATGGAAACTTTACCAATTTCAGTACTATCCTGATCAACTGCCTGCTGCATAAAACTTCCTGCCAAAGCTTCATTACCCGGGAACTTTAGCAATACAGATGCATATGTAAAATAATCTCTTGGTCCCAGCTTAGCTTGCTTTTGCTTTTGAAAATATTTATCAAAAGCAATTTTCGAATTTCCGTAAGCTCCCATTGCACCGGTAGAATCGCCATCCTTTTCACGTTTATCGCCTATTTTAAAGTTGGCATAAGCCAGCAATCCAAAAAGGTTAGGGTATGGATTTGGGCTGGCAGCTATACAAGCCTCTGCAGCTGTAATTGTTTCAGCAAATAAACCCTGTGCAAATTTCATTTGTGCGCTCAGGAAACAGGCATTGGTTTCATCCGAACCTTTAGCTGCTAAATATTTATCCAGGTAAGCTGCAGATTTTACAACATCATTTTCATAATAATACTGATGCAGATAAAAATATACCCTAGAATAATTTGGATCTAAAGCGATCGCATCATTGTAATACTGTAAATAAATTGGTGCCTGGCTAAAGCCCTGCGACTGGTAAATTCTTCCTATACGGAATTTGGCTCTTGCATATTTAGGATCAATTGCCAAAGCAGCTTCGTAACTACGCTGTGCATTACCCCCATCCTGCAGTTTACGGTAAGCATCACCTAGGTCTGTCATTATTCTGGCATCTTTAAAGCCCTTCATGGTAGTGGCCTGCTGCAGTTTTTCAACTGCATAAGCTGCATCTCCGGATTTAGAGTCAAAATCTGCATTGGCAAAACCAACCGCATCTAATACCATTATATTTTTTCCTCCACTCAGGCTTATGGCGCTTTCAAAATGACTGCGGGCCTGCTGGGTTTTACCTTCAAGCAATTCAATATGGCCCATACCGGCATTTAATAATGCACTGTTGGGGTTTAATGCAAGTGCTGTTTGATAAACAGCTTTTGCACCTGTTATGTCTTTGTCTTCATCCGGAGCAATTAATGTTTGCCCCAGCCAGTAGGCAGCCTCTTCATTACTTGCATTGGCAGTAAGCAATTGTTGAAACACATTTTTTGCACTGATGAATTTTTCATAGTACAAAAACTTTTTGCCATCTTCAATTGTTTGGGCATTACTGAAATTTGTTGCCAGTAAAACGGTTAATAGGATAAGTGTAAATTTTAAATTCTTCATTTTATTCGCTGTTTAAGTCTTTACAATAATATCAATTTTTCAAACATTTCTACTTTAATTCCTGATAATCTTTTTACAATTTCTGGTTAATCCTTACCCTCCGTACTCCAAACTGCATTTTAGTTCCCAAATATGCTCTTTTAAATATCAGTTGTCCCCTCTCCTGATTTAAGAAATTTACAAACCCTGTACCAAGTCCAGGGTAATTTTCTTTAAGTATATAATACAAACCACGTACCAAAGGATACCTTCTGGTTAAAATGCTTGCCTGCATTGGTTTTACGTAAGGTGTACTATCACAAACCACACAGGATACGTAAGCAATTTTTATATTCTTTAACATTCTAACCTGGGCACTGTCTTCTGGATTACCAACCCAGCTTATGCCAACAAAACCAATTGCATTTTCTGTTTTGGCTACATAATCAATTACCTGCTGACTGGTTTTTACTGCCTGCACCACAGAAGTGTCAAACTTTTCTCCTTTTAAAATACTGTCCATTACAAACCGAACGGTACTGGTTGCATTCAATCCGTCGAAAACAATCTTTTGTTTCCTGTTTGTTTTTCCACTTAGTTGATTGCGTAATCTTTCGAGTGTAAAAAGGGTATCGATGCTTTTGCTGTTAACAATCACAGTAATGGCATCGTTGGCAATATTATCCCAATGCGGATAAAATTTAAGTGTATCCAAAAAATAAGCATCCTCTTTATCATTCAATCCCTTGGTTACAATAACCATCCGGTTTAAAGTATCGTTATAAAAATCTTTAAAACAATCTGCTTCTGTTTTATATTCGGCTATAATATGCGCCAGAGGAAAAGATTTTTCGAAAACGCTGATCTGCTCTTCCATAACCGGTTTAAACGATTCATCCACACTGATGTGGATGGTGCCACTCACCAAAGTATCAGTTGGGCCTTTCACTTTACTTTCACATCCTGTTATAAAAAACAAGATCATAAAACAGCTTAATGCGGTTATTATGATCCGGTTTGTTTTTTTTCTGCTCATCTGTCCCTGAAATATTTTTTCTTGTATCCTCTGTAAATTCTGAACAACCCGTAAATGCCACAAACAGCTCCAAAAATTTTTAAGGTATTCGGATCAAATCTTGTAGCAAGTTCTGAATTGAATTTTTCAATAAAGATCATGAATACACCCATGGCCATCCACAGCAGTCCCATTCCGTAGTCCATAATGCTGCGCATGCGGAGATAACTTTTATCACGGTCATTCAATTCTTCTTTTTCAAATTCTTCGAGTGCCATTGTATATTTATAATTAAATGCTTTGTTATAGTATTTACGGGTGGTGAAAATACTGAATTAATCACTTAAAATCAGTCTGTGGTTTCAAACCTTACCGGAATTACATAATATACCGATACGTTTTCGCCTTTAGTTTTACCTGGTACCCAGTCTGGCATTTTCTTTAATACCCTTACCACTTCATTGTTATAAGCCTGCCCACCATCCTGTACGGTTACAAAACTTTTTAATTTTCCGGTGTAATCAACTACAAATTTCACCCGTACACTTACGCTTTGGCCACCTTCCAGTTCATCGGGAGTTTGCAGGTGTTTTTGCAAAAATTTTCTTAACGCATCCATACCGCCCGGATAAGATGGTAACACATCCACTGCATCTCCATCCATTGGTGATGTTTTATCAATTACCGGGGTAACATTTACCTGGCCACCATTACCTGGATTTGTTTTAACGGGTTCTACTAAAACCTGGCCTGTTGTTGCAGTTACAATATTTGTTGTACCAATTATATCAGTTGGCAAAATTGTTTTTACTGTATCTGAGTTATCATTTTTTGATACAACCTTAATATTATTTGTGTGCTTTACCTGATTTACCGGCGTTGCTTTTGCAGCATCTTTTTTATCAACTTTTAAAACCTCCGTTTTTTTCTCGGGTTCTTTAGGTTTGTCTTTCACATTTACTAATTCAGTCTTTGTAAATACATACGGCTTTGTGATTATCCTGTTATCCTTTTTAGGTAAGAAAGTAAAAGCTGAAAAACTAATTGCTGTGATAAACATAAAGCCCAGTGCAAGCTTTAAACGATTTGGATAAAACTTACGCAGGTTGTAAGCCCCATATAATTTGTTACGTTTTTCGAAAATGATATCAAGTATATCAGTTTTCAGAATAAGATTCTTTTCCATGCTGGTTGGTTTTGAAGTGAAAAATAAAATCAAAACCGGCGCCGTGTTCAGCTATATGATGAGATAGTTTGCAGATTCCATAAAGTAGTTGAAAATTGGAAGTTAAAAGTTGAAAGTTGATTTGGAAGCAGGCTCCAAACCGCATTGTCAACTGCCTGCTGCTAACTATCTTTGCCGCATGAAAATTTTAATGGTATGCCTCGGCAATATTTGCCGAAGCCCGCTGGCCGAAGGAATTTTACAGGAGAAAGCATTAAAAGCAGGATTAAACTGGCAGATTGATAGTGCAGGCACAAACGGATATCACACCGGTGAACCGCCACATCATTTAAGCATAAAAGTGGCTGCTGCAAATGGCATTAACATCAGTAAACAAAGAAGCAGAAGATTTATTGCTGCCGATTTTGAAGATTATGATTTAATTTATGCAATGGCCAATGATGTACTTCAGGATATGCAACGAATTGCTAAACATAATTTTCAATCAAAAAAGGTAAGTTTGTTTTTAGAAGAATCTTTTCCGGGAGAGGAAAGAGATGTACCAGATCCTTGGAGTGGACCGGAAATTCATTATCACGAAGTATTTGAAATAATTGACAGAAATTGCGACAACATAATAAAAAAATACGGGTAGGATCTCACGATTCACAACTCACCATTCACGACTAACATGAGCACTAAACCATCTATACCGCAGGGCACCAGAGATTTTTCGGCCGAGGTTGTAAGAAAGCGGAATTATATTTTTTCTACTATCAGAAACATTTTTGAGCTGTACAGTTTTCAGCCTTTGGAAACACCGGCCATGGAAAATCTGGAAACATTGATAGGTAAATATGGTGAAGAAGGTGATAAACTCATCTTTAAAATTTTAAACAACGGTATTAACAACGAAAAAAATATTGAAAAATCGAAAGCCGGTTTTGAAAAATTACTGGATGGGAAAAACAGCAGTGATATTACCGAACGTGCTTTAAAATACGATCTTACCATTCCATTTGCCCGGTACGTGGCGATGAATCATACCAAACTTACTTTTCCATTTCGTCGTTATCAAATACAACCCGTATGGCGTGCCGACAGACCCCAAAAAGGCCGCTACCGTGAGTTTACGCAATGCGATGCAGATGTGGTGGGCAGTCTTTCTTTGTTGAACGAAGTTGAACTTGCCAATATTTATCATGAGGTTTTTATTCAATTGGGATTGAAGAGTTACGAATTAAAAATAAACAGCCGTAAAATATTAGTTGCACTTGCCGAACTATGTGGCGGTGCCGATAAAATGATCGACATCACCATTGCCATTGATAAGTTGGATAAGATTGGCCTGGAAAAAGTAAAGGAAGAATTACTGGAACGTGGTTTAAAAGATGAGCAGATAAAAATAATAGAAAGTTACCTGAATATTACCGGAAGCAATGAAGAAAAACTTACTCAAATAAGATCATTGATCGGCTCAAGTGAAATTGGCAAACAGGGAATTGCCGAAGTTGAATTTATTTTTCAGCAAACAAAAAATACAAACCTTAATATTGATTTTACTTTAGCAAGAGGCCTTAATTATTATACCGGAATTATTTTTGAAGCCAAAGCACCCGAACAAGTGAAGATGGGCAGCATTGGCGGCGGCGGCCGTTATGACGACCTTACCGGTTTATTTGGCGTACCCAACATACCAGGCGTAGGTATTAGTTTTGGTGTAGATAGAATTTATGATGTGCTGGAAGAATTAAACTTATTTCCACAGGATGTGCAGGTTAGCACCAAAGCCCTGTTTTTTAATATGGGTGAAGTGGAGAGTAATTTTGCATTTGGCATTATGCAACAATTACGCAGCAGCGGCATTGCCTGTGAGCTGTACCACGAAGCCACCAAAATCAATAAACAATTTACCTACGCCGAAAAGAAAAATATTCCTTTTGTAATTATCATTGGCAGTAAAGAAATAGAAGAAAAAAACTGCGCTGTCAAAAATTTGGCAACAGGCCAGCAAGAAATTGTTCCTTTAGAAAAACTGTCTGATTACCTGAAAAATTTATAAAGCCTCGTAAATTATTGCCGAGCCCTGCCCAACACCCACACACATAGTAGCAAGTCCGTATTTTGCTTTACGTCTTTTCATTTCATGCAATAATGTAGTGGATATTCTTACACCGCTGCAACCCAATGGATGCCCCAATGCTATGGCACCGCCATTTACATTTACTTTTTCCAGATCAAGCCCCAAATCATGTATACAGGCAATAGATTGCGATGCAAAAGCTTCATTCAATTCAATTAAATCTAAATCTGCAACCTGCAGGCCTGCTCTTTGCAAAGCCTTATTGGTGGCTGGCACCGGGCCAATACCCATAATAGCAGGGTCTACACCTGCAACAGCCATGCTTACAATTTTAGCCATGGGTTGTAAACCATATTTAGTTACAGCGGCTTCGCTTACCAGTAACATAGCCGCAGCACCGTCATTAATACCGCTGCTGTTGCCGGCAGTAACTGTTCCGTCTTTTGCAAAAGCGGCTTTTAATTGCGCCAGTTTATCCATGCTGGAAAGTCTTGGATGCTCATCTTTATCAAAATCAAAAACATCTTTGCCAATTTGTACCTGTATGGGAGTTATTTCATCGGCCCATTTATTTTCGGCAAAAGCTTTTTCGTATTTCTGCTGACTTGCAAATGCAAATCCATCCTGTGCATGCCGGCTTATGTTCCAGCGCTTGGCAACATTCTCGGCGGTTTCGCCCATGGTGTACGGGTAGTATAATTCAGTCAGTTTTTTATTTACAAATCGCCAGCCTAAAGTGGTATCAACAATCTGTTGTTCACGACCAAAGGCAGTTGTGCTTTTTGGCATTACATAAGGAGCCCTGCTCATACTTTCAACTCCGCAGGCAATCATTAATTCTCCATCACCGCAGGCAATTGTCCTGGCACAATCCATAATGGCCTGCAGTCCGCTGGCACATAAACGGTTTACGGTATTGCCGGCAACTGTTGGCGGCAAACCCGCCAGTAAAGCCGCCATACGGGCCACATTGCGGTTATCTTCGCCGCTTTGGTTGGCAGCGCCTGCAATCACATCTTCAATGGCATTTACATCAATATTGGCATTTCTTTTTACCAATACACTTATCACGTGCGCCAGTAAATCATCGGGCCTCACGCCACTTAAAGCGCCGCCATATTTTCCAATGGGCGTTCTAATTGCATCTATTATGTAAACTGTTTCCATTTAATTTTTTTATGATCCTGTTACAAAGATATGGCTTAGAAATTTACACCAAATTACTGCTTAAACTCTTATGCCACCTCCCTGATAACTACTGGTTTGTAATTTACAAATTTATCGTCAGGCAGTTATTTTATATACTGCGATTGTATATAAATACCAAAAATAACCCTGCCGGCAGTACCTTTGCAGCATGTCAGCATTAAAAAACATACGTAGCTTAAGTCTAATAGAATTAAAAGAATATTTTGAATCCATCGGCGATAAAAAATTTCGTGCCATACAGGCCTATGAATGGCTTTGGAAAAAAAATGCCCGCAGTTTTGATGACATGAGCAATTTATCGCTTGAACTGCGTAAAAAACTGGCTGCCGATTTTGAATTTAATACCATGACGGTGGATGCTACCCAGCACAGCAGTGATGGCACTTTAAAGTCGAGGTTTAAAACATTTGACGGGCATTTGCTGGAAGGCGTAATAATACCTACCGAAAAAAGAAATACAGCCTGTGTATCATCGCAAATTGGCTGCAGTCTTGCCTGCAAATTTTGTGCAACCGGCTTAATGGACCGCAAGCGCAACCTGCATTTTGATGAGATATACGATCAGGTAGCCATGTTGAATGAGCAGAGCGAAAAAATGTATGGCACCGGAATTACCAATATTGTTTACATGGGTATGGGCGAACCTTTATTGAATTACAACAATGTTTTAAAATCTATTGAAAGAATTACCGCCAGCGATAGTATGGCAATGAGCCCTAAAAGAATTACTGTTTCCACCGCAGGTGTTGCCAAAATGATAAAGCAGTTGGGAGATGATAAAGTACGGTTTAACCTGGCCTTATCATTACATGCTGCCAACGATGAAAAGCGCAATACCATCATGGCTATTAATGAAAGCAATAATATTGCATCATTGACTGAAGCGCTCAATTATTTTTATGAGCAAACCAAAAATGACATCACACTGGAATACGTTCTTTTGAAAGGAGTGAATGACAGTATAGAAGACGCTGAAGAATTGGTAAAAGTATACCGCAAAATTCCTACGCACTTAATAAATGTAATTGAATTTAATCCGGTTTCAGGTATCCCCTACTTAAAATCGGATGAAGATACTACACAGGTCTTTACAGATTACCTGGCAAAACACCGGGTTAATGTAAGGGTACGGCGCAGCCGCGGTAAAGATATTGATGCAGCCTGTGGGCAGTTGGCGAATAAAAAATAGCAACTAACAAACCCTAATCCTTATCATTATGGCCACCTGATAACCACTTGTTTTGATTGCCCCTGAAAATCTATACTAGAAGATCCGCTAATTATACAGGATGTTGGGTAACTTGATTTATTGGGTGTAAACTCCCATTCTATACGATACATGGTGCCCCTGCATATCGATTGAGGATTATCGCCATATAAAGCATACCAGTATAACCCGCCGGCATCAGTTTGTCCAAAACCAGATGGTGTAGCAATATTTCCTGATACATAGCCACAAGTAGATGGATATTGGGCAGGGCAATAATAATAAGCTTTTATCCATCCATTATAGCCAGATGTTGTATTGGCACATGCCCCTGTTGGATTATAAACTTTTACACCAAAACTCCCGGTTTTTGGTATCCCACTTGTACTACATCCATTACCAGAACCACCAGAGCCCCCACCTGAACCGCTACTGCCACTATTTAAATCCTCTTCTAATGGTGGCTTATCGCAACTGTTTAGCATCAATAAGCCGAAACAGATTAAAGCAATAAAACAATGAGTTATTTTTTTTACTCCTGAAAATTGTGTTTTCATACAGTTTTTTATATTTTTTGAATACATTTTATTTAAAAAATCACCCGGCAATAACTGCAGGGTGATTTTAAAACAAAACTAAGCGTATGAGAAATTTATTTTACAAAAGTGTACACGGCCGATGTTCTGTTTGAATTAGATAGGGTGCCGGTATAGGTAGCTACTACCGTGCTGTTTTGCATTACCCGGAGTGTATAGGTAGAAGTTGCAGAACTGGTTCCGCAATCGCCATAATAATATACCCATACTTTGTAAGTGCCGCTTGGTGCTGTTCCATTAGTCCAGAAAATATTTTCGTTACCCGTTGTACCGCAGCTGCCGCAGATACAATCCACATCCAGGCTTCCGCTTTGTGCAGAGGTGTTGGCAAAATAAATTTCAGAGTTATTGGGAGTACGTACATGAAGATCAAGATCTACATTATTTCCGTTGCTGAACTGCAGGTTAAACCGCGGATTACCCGGGTTACCCGCAAGGGTTCCTCCACCGCCGGTACCAGGATCAACAATATCTTCCACAACTTTTTTGCAATTTGTGGTAGATAAGACAATAAAAAAGAGCAAGGCTACCGAAAAAAGTGTTTTTAATTTCATAATGTTAGTTTTAGTTTTTAAAAAATTTAAGGCCAAGCCAATATTCCAGAATGGCAAAACAAATATCTAAACTGTTGCAAGTACTTAGGTCAGGGAAATCACCCAAATAAAATGAGGATTTAACCCTCTTTAACATTTTATATTTTAAACCTTGGTGTAAACATCCCGTCAATAGATAAACAATTAAAAAAATCACATGAAAAAATTATTAATTCCCCTGATTGCCATTTTTGCTTTAACAGCTACAGTAAATGCGCAGGATAAAATGAGTATAAAAAGTCATCATAATAAACATCAAAAAGGGATGATGGCCAAACAACTGAATTTTTCTGAAGCACAGAAAACCCAGGCAAAAGCAATCAATGAAGACAGCCGCAAAAAAATGCAGGAGCTTAATAAAAACGAAAGCATTACTGTAAAAGAACAGCGTGACAGAAGGGCTGCCATTCAAAAAGAAAGAAAAACAAAAATGGATGGTTTATTAACTGCGGAGCAAAAAGCAAAACAAACACAGTTAAGAGCGGATCAAAAAGCTAAAAAAGAAGCTGGCTATACAAAGCGCCTGGATAAAATGAAAACAAACCTAAATTTAACAGATGAGCAGGTTGCAAAATTAAAAGCACAACGAACAACAACTCATGCAAAGGCAGAGAAGATTAAAAATAATGAATCGCTGAGTAGGGAGCAAAAAAAAGAGCAGATGATGGCTTTAAAATCTGAAGCAAAAGATCAGCATAAAAAAATATTTACCCCCGAGCAGTTGAAGAAAAGAGAAGAAATGAAAAAGAACCATGGAGAAAAATCGAGAGCTAAAAAATAATCCCCCCATATAAACCGGCAAAAAGCTGTTCCCAAAAGGAATGGCTTTTTTTGTTTTAGTTATAGAAAACGGGCAATTAAACAAACTGCCTTATTCAAAGTCTATCACTTAACACTTTAAATATTCCAAGATGAAGAAAGCATTAATCTGCCTTGTAATTTTAGTTCATCTTTCATGTATAATAAATGCACAAAGGTCATTTCCTCCAAGGCGTATAAAACAACCCAGCCGGGTTTTGAAACCTAGAATATTTATCTACAGGCATCCACTTACAACAAGAAATCAGCGCCACGAAAGGACAAAACAGGTAATAATTCAATCTGACTCTGTTACAATTAAACCAAGGGGATAAGTTGATGAACCTGAAAATAAGCCGGTAAAAGTATATCTTTGCCCCTCACTACTGTTGTAAAACAGCAAAATCACGTCAATCATGAGCCAGTCTCCATTCCAGAAATTTGTTCCCAAAAAGAAAAACAGTGTAGTTAAAGAAGAGTTCCGCCAGGAAAAGAAAAAGTACCGTAAAGAACGGAATGCTTTTTTTGAAGAAAAAAAGAAAGAAGAATTTCTTGCCCGCCAGGCTAAAAAAGGAGGCATGGCCCCCAAAGCTGCCGACAATGCAAAAGGCAAACCACCTATTTCTCCGGCAGCTGATAAACCCAGAGGAGCAGCAAAAACACCCCATCAAAAATCGGCCAAAGCAATAGCAGCAAATGACAATGCACCAACTGGTATTATGCCATTGAATAAATTCATGGCGCATTGTGGTGTTTGTTCCCGAAGAGAAGCCGTAGAATTAATTAGTGCTGGAAAAGTAAAAGTGAATGGCGTTGTGGTAACAGAACCCGGACATAAGATTGAGGAAAAAGCTGAAGTAATTTACAACAGTAAAAAATTATTTGTTACCAAGAATCTTGTTTACATCTTACTAAACAAACCCAAAGATTATATAACCACCACCGATGATCCACAGGGAAGAAAAACAGTGTTGCAATTAATAAAGCAGGCAACAACTGAAAGGGTTTATCCTATCGGTCGTTTAGACAGAAATACATCGGGTGTATTATTGCTGACCAACGATGGTGATCTTACACAAAAACTTTCTCATCCCAGCTACGAAATAAAAAAAATATACGAAGTAAAATTAGATAAACCACTTACCAAATCGCACTTTGACAAAATTGTTGACGGCCTAACACTGGAAGATGGCGAAATATTAATTGACAGCCTGGCTTATGCCGACAGCAAAGACAAATCCATCATTGGTATTGAGCTACACAGCGGCCGCAACCGCATTGTACGTCGTATTTTTGAACACCTTGGTTATGATGTAAAGGGATTAGACCGGGTGATGTATGCCAATCTTACCAAAAAAAATGTAGAACGCAGCAAATGGCGTTACCTGAGCGAAAAAGAAATACGCCTGCTGAAATACATGAACACTTCAAAAAAGAAATAACCTTTGAAAAAGTATAATCCTGAAATTGTTTTCGAAAACGATTCTTTTGTTGCTGTAAATAAACCAGCTGGTTTATTATCCATCCCAGACAGGGAACAAACACAAACTTCTTTGAAAGATATTTTGCTGGAAAAATACGGTGCCATTTATACTGTTCACCGGTTGGACAGAGATACCAGTGGCATTATCATCTTTGCAAAAACAGAAGCTGCTCATAAATTCTTCTCCCAACTTTTTGAGGGAAGAGAAATTGAAAAATATTACATGGGCCTGGTACATGGAATTCCCACACCAAAAAAAGGAACCATTGATGCTCCCATTGCAGAACATGGCGTGCAAAAAGGTTTTTATATAGTTCACCAGAGAGGCAAATCTTCGGTAACCGATTATGAAGTGATTGAAGAAAATAAAACATTTTCATTGGTTCAGTTTCAGTTGCACACCGGGCGTACACACCAGATACGGGTGCATTGCAAAAATATAGGGCACCCGCTTGCCTGCGATGAATTATATGGCGATGGTAAACCTGTTTTACTTTCTTCCATCAAAAAAAAATACAAATTAAGCAAGCATGATGAAGAAGAAAGGCCGATGCTGAACAGGCTGGCACTACACTCTTACCGGTTAAAATTCATAGATGCTGATGGGCAGGTTATTGACCTGAAAGCTGAGTTGCCAAAAGATATACGGGCATTACTTCAGCAGTTGAAGAAGAATTAAAACGTAAGAACACGCCTTACGGCGTGTTCCTTTCCCTAATTCGCCGCAAGGCGAATTCCTACTAATCAATATTTGGCTGAGGCGTGTAACGCAAATACGGTTTTACAATTTCAACACCTTTTGGGAATTTCTTGATCGCATCCTCAGTGCTTACTGCGGGTGCCACAATTACTCTTTCGCCGGCAATCCAGTTGGCTGGTGTAGCCACGCTGTAATTGGCTGTAAGTTGTAAAGAATCTACAACACGCAATACTTCCACAAAATTTCTTCCGGTTGATGCAGGATAAGTGATGATTAGTTTTACCGCTTTATCGGGGCCAATAACTACCAGCGAACGCACGGTTGCTGTTGCTGAAGCATTGGGATGAATAAAATCGTATAATTCAGAAACCTTCATGTCATCATCTGCGATGATTGGAAATTCAACAGAGCAGTTTTGTGTTTCATTAATATCATTGATCCAGCTAAGATGCTTATCTACAGGATCTACACTTAGTGCCAGTACTTTTACATTGCGTTTTGCAAATTCGTCTTTTAAAGCAGCAGTACGGCCAAGTTCAGTTGTACAAACCGGTGTATAATCTGCAGGGTGCGAAAATAAAATTCCCCATGAATCTCCTAAGTATTCATAAAAATCAATTTCACCTAAAGATGTTTTTGCCTGAAAGTTGGGAGCAATGTCCCCTAATCTTAAACTCATAAATGGTTATTTTTAACTGTTGAAAAACAAAAGTAGATATTTTACTTCTTAGATGACGAGGCTCTGTTTAAAGCATTCTTTCCAAAACGATTTTTAACATTGTCTATAGCTTTGTACAAGTCTGTCTTTTTTTCCACATCATCAAACAGGTTGGTTTGTATGGCATCGTTGGTAAGTTCGCTCAAACGCACTCCCAGCAGGCGAACAGGCTCTCCTTTCTTATACAATTTATCAAACAGTTCCTTTACCATCGGAATAATTTCATCATCTGCGCAGGTGTAAGGAACGGTTGTTTGTCGGGATGTTGTTTCAAAATCATGATACCTGATCTTTACTGCAACACAACCTGCAACTTTTCCATCCTGCCGCAATTCGTAAGCAATTTTTTCTGTAAGCCTTACCAATTCGCTTTTTAAAAAAGCAGTATCCAGTTTGTTCTCATCAAAAGTATGTTCGCTTGAAATTGATTTTGCTTCATGATAGCTGGATACTTCGCCATGATGAATGCCCTGGCTTTTGTACCAGAGATCGATGCCCCATTTTCCCAAACGTTCTTCCAGTTCTTCCTGTGTTTTTTCGCTGATGTCTCTAATGGTAAAAATGCCCATGGCTTTTAATACTTCGTAAGTATGTTCACCCACGCCGGGAATTTTATTCACTTTCATGGGTGCTAAAAACTCTTTCTCTTTTCCAAAGGGTACTTGTAAATAGCCGTTGGGCTTGGCTTCGTCGGTTGCAATTTTTGCCATCATTTTATTGCTTGCCATACCAAATGAAATGGGCAGTTTGGTTTCATCCATTATCTGCTTGCGCAGATCAATTGTCCATTGCAGGGGATCAAAAAATTTTTGCATACCGGTAAGGTCAATGTAAAATTCATCAACCGATGCTTTTTCAAAAAGTGGTGCTTTGGCTGCAATAATTTGTGTAACCCAGCGGCTGTAGCGACTGTATTCTCCTCGGCTCCCGCCTAATATAATCGCTTGCGGACAAAGCTGTAAAGCTTTGCGACTGGGCATTCCACTACGAACACCAAAAGCCCTTGCTTCATAACTGGCAGAGGTAACTACGCCTCTTTCTTTTCCCCCAACAAACGCAGGTTTTCCAACATGCTGAGGATGATTGAGCAGTTCAACGGATAGAAAAAAGGTATCCAGATCTAAATGTACTATGATGCGTTGGGGAGTGTTCACAGCACGAATTTACAATTTGTACACAAGTAAATTTTATTATTGAACTGTCCGCTTTTCTTTTAAAGAAGATCTATAAGCCAGTATCAATATTAAAGTATTGATAAAAGAATAAACTGATGAATAAATATAAATTGTCTCGCCCGGAGTTCCATTCATTGATGATATAAATAGAAAAATTAAACCTACTGCAACACTAACTAATATCGTCAAAAGTGGTACAAAAAGTAACAATAGTAGTCTTTTAACTTTCATCAATAAGATTTGAACCAAAAACATAAATGTTGTTAAGAAATAAAGAAATTCCGCATAGTAAAAAAATTCATCCCCTTTGTACTTAGTATATGAACTGAAGTTGCTTGCCCAATAAACTGTTGATACAATTACAAGTATCAAATAACTAACGAGAATAAATAAAAATAAAGTTAATCTCATATAAAGTAGTTCGAATTAAGTTAATCTCTTTCAAAATATAGCTTTACTACTGGTAAATCTCCAGCAACCCATCCGGCAAACTAACATACACTTTTCTATTCTTTGCATCTACTTTTTCAAGGCTGTCTTCATGAATGGGAATGAGTGCTTCTTTACCATTTAAAAGTATGGCACATAAAACCTGGTGTGGCTGTTCAATCACTTCCAGTATCTCGCCCAGGTCTTCGCCTTCGTTAATAATATTAAAACCAAGCAATGCAATGGGAGATGATTTAGCGGCGAATTTTTTAAAATCGTCTTCAAGAAGCCACACTTCTTTGGGGGTTAGTTTACGGGCCGTTTCTACAATATCAATACCTTCCAGTTTTACTACTGTCTCATTTTCACTCCGGATTTTTGCAGATTCTATAAAATATGGAATGAAACTATTTTTTTTTTCTTCCAGGAAAATTGCTTCCAACCCTTTGAAAGTATTTTTTTTACCCAGGTTATGTTGCAAAACAAGTTCGCCTTTTAAACCAGTGCTGGCAGCCAATTTTCCTATTTTAAAATATTGATTCATGATAGTGCAAGATACAAAGAAGCTGTAAGTTAAAAACTGCAAGGGATAAGCATGCAGGTTTAAATATAGTTTTGTTAATAAAAAATTCAGAGATGTTGCTTATTGGTATGCCGTACAAGTGAGTGACACAACGATGATGCCCATTGAACAAATGTTGGTAACATCATCTTTAAAATTTTATTAAGCAGATTTCTCCTTCGTCGAAATGACAGAATAAAAAAAGTCCCGGTAAAAAACCAGGACTTTAAATGAATTAACGGAACAGAGGTACTTATTCTTCTGTTTTGGTTTCTTCAGCAGCCGATGCTTCAATTTCAGCTTCAACAGTATCAGCAGCTGGTGCTTCTACGGTTGGAGTTTCAACTTTAGCTTCTACCTTTTTCACAATCGGTTGATTGCGGCTATCGCTACGGGCCTTTTTATGGGCTCCCTGGCGACGGCTAACATTTGAATCGTGTTCAGCAGTCCATGCAGTGAATTTTTCCATTGCACCAGCTTCATCAAATAAGCCTAAGCCTACTCCACGAAGTAAATGCTTTAGATACAACACACCTTTGAAAGAAAGGATACGACGTACAGTATCGGTGGGTTGAGCACCTTTTTGCAGCCAGTCCAATGCTTTCTGACGATCTACCTGAATTGTTGCAGGAACCGTTAAAGGATTGTAAGTACCAAGTTTTTGGATGAATTTACCGTCACGTGGCGCACGGCCATCTGCTACAACGATGAAATAAAAGGGGCGCTTCTTTGAGCCATGCCTTTGCAGTCTCATTTTTACAGCCATAAATAGAAATTTTTGGTTGTTATTAAATAGGGTTTCTTCCTTAAAAAAGGATGACAAAGATAGTGAGCTAAATGAGAAATGCCAAATAATAGAATTGACTGGGCGAAACCGCAGTTTTTAATGTCAATTCACAAGGCTTCTGAGTATAGAAGCATTTTATGTAGTTTAAATTAATGTTATTCTCCATGATGTCATCCGCTTTAAACCCGTCATTAATTTTTTCTTGATGGGGTAAATTTCAGTCCCAGCATGATATCGGTTGAGTATAATTTAACCTTACCATCTCCCACACCGGCCAGCGGTATAGCAATACCCGGCGAAGCAAATACAGCAAATTGCCTGGATATCTTTTTTTCGGCACCTGCAGACAACCTTAATACTGACAAGAAGTTTTTATTACCCGTATATTTTACGGTAGCCTGGTGTAGTGTTCCATATCGCTCATAAGAAATATTATAGTCCTCTTTCTTCATTATATAGGATGATAGGCCAGCAGTTGCAAAAATGTTCAGTTTTTTTTCGGGGGTAAAGTCATATCGAACCTGCAGTGGAATTTCGTAAACCCTGCAATTGGCATCAATACTTTTTATATCAACAATATTCCAGTAAGAACCTTCTTTTGTTTTGTAATCTTCTTTGCCAGCAATATATTTTTTATTACTTACAAAGAAACCCGTTTGAACACTTATATTTTTATTGATCTGATAACCTGCTGCCAATCCAACTCTGCTGGTGATCTTATCTGCTGAAAATAATTTTACACCACTGGCTTCGGCTCCGCCTGATACAATTACATAAAATTTAGAAATTTTAGTTTTTGTTTTTTTATGGGTAACTGATTTTGTTATAGCGCTGTCAATAATTTTTTCGATTTCTTTTTCATTCAGTTTGCCTGCATCAACTTTTATAACAATGGCTTCTTCGGGTTTGGTTAATGTTTCAGAATTGACATTAGCGGGTTCAGTCTTTTTTGATTTATCTAAATTTTCCGGAGTGTAGGTCTCTGTTAAGGCTTTTGTTTTTCCCTCGTCGGATACAGGGCTGGCTGGAGTTATGGTGACTTTTGTTTTACCAGCAACCTTATCAGTTATTTTTTTTGAAGAAGACAAAGCTTCATCTGCTGTACGATTTTTTGTATCAGTACTTCCGCGGTGAGTTTTATAATTATTTACAGCAGCCACGTCATTGTTTTTCACCAAGTCATTGTTTATAACCACATTTTTTGTTTTAGCCTCATCATTGGCTATAACCACATCGCTGGTTTTATTATCAATATCATTTTTTGTAACCGAATTATTGTCCAGGGTAATATTTGTATTTGTTGAGCCAGCTATATCTGTATTTTTATCAGCATCTAAAGAATTGTTTTTAATTTTTTCTCCGGCAGAATTATCATTTTTTTGAACAGTTATTTCATTTTCATTCTCGCTTTTATTAAAAGTAAAATAGCTTACTACCCCTGCCCCAATTAATAAGGGTACCAACCACCAAAGCCAGAAAATAAATGGTCTTCTTCTGTCTTTTTCCTTATCAAGTAAGACTTCCATTTTTTTCCATGACTGTTCATCAAAAGCCGGTTCATGGGCTTCTGCAGCATTTTTTATAATCTGTTCAATATCGCTAAATGACTTTTTGCTCATAATAATTTATACTAGTTTCCTGCAGCATTTTTTTTATGTTCATTCTGGCTTTCGATAAATTTGATTTTGAGGCGCCAACGGATATTTTTAACTGCTGTGCAATTTCTTCATGTTTGTACCCATCAATAACAAAGAGGTTAAATACCATCCGGTAAACCGGTGATAATTTTTGGATAACAGCAAGTATCTCTTTGTAAGTCATCCTGTCAACCGCCGTTTCTGTTTCATCAGCTATATTAAAATGATCATCAAAAATTTCGGCAACCATTAAGTGCTGCCGGTTTTTCCTGAAATGATCTATAGCTGTGTTAACGATAATACGCTTCATCCATCCTTTCAGCGAAGCTTCTATGTCGGAGTATTTGGGGTTAAAAGCATCTAACGACCGGAATATTTTTAAAAATCCATCATTTGTAATTTCTGCTGCATCATCCAAATTTGAGCAATACCGCATACAAATACCAGTAGCATAGCCATAATATAATTGATAAAACAATTTTTGACTACCCCTGTTTGCTTTTACACAACCCTGGATAATATGTAACAGATCCGGCCTGTCTGACAAAATATTTTGTTTTTATTCTGTTTGCTTTTGCTGATTTGGTTATGAATGATACGCCTGATCATGTTGAAAGGTTGCTTCATTCTTGATTTTCTTCTTTAAAGTTAAAAAAATAGCCTCAAACTTTTTTGTTTGAGGCTACATAATATCAAATAGTAAATTACCGCTTGCCCATCCCTGGCATCATACCCCTGGGCATTTTATTCATCATTTTCATCATCCCTTTCATTTGTTCGAATTGTTTTAAAAAAGCATTCAACTCAGCAATGTCTTTGCCGGCGCCTTTTGCAATTCTGGCTTTTCGCCCGGGGTTTATCAGATCGGGGTTACGTCGCTCTTGTAGTGTCATAGAGTTTATCATAGCTTCTATTCCTTTAAAAGAATCGTCATTTACATCCACATCTTTTATCTGTTTGCCTACACCTGGTATCATACCCATCAGGTCTTTGATGTTACCCATCTTTTTTATCTGTTCCAGCTGAGTTTTAAAGTCTTCAAAATCAAATTGATTTTTGCGGATTTTTTTCTCCAGTCTTGCCGCTTCCTTTTCGTCAAATTGTTCCTGTGCTTTTTCTACCAGGCTTACAATATCGCCCATACCCAAAATACGCTGGGCCATCCTGTCGGGATAAAATACATCAAGTGTATCCATTTTTTCGCCACTGCTGGCAAATTTAATGGGTTTGTTTACGGTGTATTTGATGGATAAAGCTGCACCACCTCTTGTGTCACCATCTAACTTGGTAAGCACCACACCACTAAAATCCAAACGCTCATTAAATGCAGCAGCTGTGTTCACTGCATCCTGTCCGGTCATGCTATCAACCACAAATAAAATTTCCTGTGGGTTGATGGCCGCTTTAATATTAGCAACCTCGGTCATCATCACTTCATCTACTGCCAAACGGCCGGCGGTATCAATAATAATTACATTTTTATTTTTTGCTCTTGCCTCCTTAATGGCATTTTGCACAATAGAAACTGCATCTTTATTTTCTCTTTCGCTGTAAACGGGAACATCAATTTGTCCTCCTAAAACTTCCAACTGATCAATCGCCGCAGGGCGGTAAATATCTGCCGCAACCAACAAAGGCGATTTACCTTTTTTTGTTTTAAGATAATTGGCCAGTTTACCGCTAAATGTTGTTTTACCACTACCCTGTAAACCTGCTACTAAAATAATTGCGGGGCTGCCACTGATATTAAATTCAGTTTCTGTTCCTCCCATCAGCTCGGTAAGTTCATCCTGCACAATTTTTACCATTTGCTGACCGGGATTAACCGCAAGCAATACTTTTTCGCCCAACGCTTTTTCCTTAACCCTATCAGTAAACTCTTTGGCAATCTTATAATTTACATCGGCATCAACCAAAGCACGGCGAATGTCTTTTACTGTATTGGCAATATTGAGTTCGCTTATACGGGCCTGGCCTTTTATATTCTTAAAGGCTGATTCTAATTTTTCACTTAGTGAATTGAACATATCTTCAAATATTTGAGGCTGCAAATGTACATAATCCTTTGAGCTGTGTAACTTAAAATTGATTTTTATGTAAGGTTATAAGCAACTATTTCTCTATAATCAGAATCTGTTGTAGTGTATAATGGTTTAAAAACCACCATATTTTTGTAACACAAAATTTTAACAAGTTAATTAGTGGCAAGAAACTTGTTAGTGTTAATCCAGAACTTAAAAGAAAAGCTGATATACTTTTAAACCAACCTTATTTCACTTAGCTATGTTGTTCATTTTACAGTAATATCTGTTTCTAAATATCCAAACTCTATTTAATTTTTTGCTGATGAGAAAATTTATAATCTTTTGCTTTACATTTTTTACAATTTCACATACTTTGGCGCAAACGGCCAGTTTTACTTATCAAACTGCCAATGGCTTATTTTGTAACCCTGCAACCATAAATTTTACACAAACCTGTACCGGCAACCCAATAGCATTTAACTGGGATTTTGGTAACGGGCAGTTTAGCAGCGTGGCTAATCCTTCTATAGTTTTTACAACTGGCACTTATGTTGTAAAGTTAACAGCTGTTTTTGCTAATGAAGCTAAAACAACACAGCAAACCATTACTATTAACCCAGGCATTACTGCAAGCCTCATTGCTGATAAAAATTATATCTGCAAAGCAGGCATAATAAACTTTACCGCTTCGGCCAGTGGCAACATCAGTTCATACGAATGGACTTTTGGAGATGGCGGAACAGCAACTACAACAACAGCAACTACATCGCATAATTATTTAACCTTTGGTAATTATACCGCCAACGTAAAGGCAATTGCTGCTACCGGCTGTTTTGCTGTTGCAACATATGATGTTTCGGTGCAAAGGCCGGTAATCTCTGCAAGTGCAACCCCCACCAGCGGTTGTATACCTGCTGTTGTTAGCTTTTCGGCATCAGCCAATGTACCTGCTGGCGATAATGTTATAAACTATGTCTGGAATTTTGGTGATGGCAGTCCAGTAAGCAATACAGCTACAGGTGCAACCACGCATACTTATGCTGTAGTTGGCAGTTATTTGCCCACGCTAAGTATTACAACAAATGGAGGTTGTACCAATACTTATAATTATCCTGCAATTGCTTACGGAACACCACCAACCGGTTTGGTAGCCAATTCTGATAAATTAATTTATTGCGGCAATGAAACGCCACTGTTTTTTGCCAATGCAAATACTGCAAATACATACCGGTGGGATTTTGGAGATGGAACAATAACAACTACAACTTCAAATAACATTACACATAAATACAGCACTTTAGGCGTAAAAAACATTACAGTAACTCCGTTCTTTAACGGATGTGCAGGTGCGCCTGCAAACTTACAGGTTACCATAGTTGGTGTAATTACCAGCTTTACTTATGCCAACGATTGTATGAATAAAAACACGTTTACTTTTTCTAATAATACACTCGGCAATCAGTCTGTTATTGTGTGGGATTTTGGCGATGGCAGCCCAACCGTTTCTACCCCCAACCCTGTACATACGTTTCCGCTAAACGGAACATTTGTGACCAGATTAACGGTTACTGATAATATAACCGCCTGCTCAGATACTTATAGTGCAACAATTTATACGGCATCGCCTACACTTACCAATCCGGATATTTCAATTTGTAAAAACAGTACTACTCAGTTTACCATTAATAACAATTACAGCAATGCCAGCTCAACTTTTACCTGGAGTGTTGTTGGGCTACAGGCAGGGCCAAACAATACAAATCCATTCTCAATAAAAGCATCAGTGCTGGGTAATTTTACCAGCAACTTTGTAATTATAAATAACGGCACACAATATTGCCCCGATACGGTTTATTTAGGCAATCCCATTTTAGTACGTGGGCCCAATTTAAGTTTTACCATGCCTGCTACATTGTGCCTGAATGATTCATTAAAAATCACAAACACCTCCTCGCCATTTGTACCAGCCGATGTAATTAATTTATGGTATTGGAACTATGATATTGTGCCAGCCAATGATACTGTTTTTCAACCCAGCCCTATAAAATTTCCCACAGCAAGGGTTTACAACATTAAATTAGCAGCTATAGATATTAATGGTTGTAAAGACAGTTTGATAAAGCAAGTAACTGTAAATCCGCTTCCGTTTTTACGCATCATTCCCCGTGCAGATACTTTGTGCGAAGGGAGCACACTAGAACTCATTGCTTTTCATACAGGTAATATTTTATGGTCGCCACCGGCAAATTTATCATGCACAGTTTGCGATACAACTTATGCCACACCAACTACCTCAACAAAATATTATGTTACGGCTCAAAATGCTTTTAGCTGCAGTGTTGTGGATAGTACTTTTATTACGGTTATTAAAAATTTTACTGCTACTGCGGTTGCAACTCCTTTGTTTATTTGCCTGAATGATAGCGTGAATATAAATGTGTTACCGCTTAATAAAGTTATTAGCTGGACACCGACAACCGGTTTATCAAACCCCAATATCTATAACCCGCTTGCGTTTCCTAAAACCAGCACAACTTACACAGCAAAATTAGTTGACTCTACCGGCTGCTTTACCAGAACAGCCGATGTAACTGTAAACATAAAAACATTGCCCACCGTTAATGCCGGGCCCGATAAATTTTACCCTTATTATTCGCCTTTTACCATTAGCCCGGCATATAGCAATAACATTGTTTCTTATAACTGGGCACCGGCAGGAAATTTAAACTGTACCACCTGCCCCATTGTAAGTGGTATTGCAGATAACAGGCAAACCTATGTTATTACAACTACCAGCGATAGCGGCTGCATTGCAAAAGACAGTATTACTATTTTTGTAAGTTGTGATGATGCCAATATACACATGCCTAACGCATTTACGCCCGATGGAAATAATTTGAATGACACTTATTATCCACTTACACGTGGTATTAAAATAATTAAAAAGTTTATAATTTTCGACAGAAGAGGTAATGTCGTTTTTCAGGCATCAAATTTTTTGCCCAACAATAAATTACTTGGCTGGGATGGAAGATACAAGGGTGCAAATCAACCGATAGGTAGCTTTGTTTACATACTGGAAGCCGTTTGCGATACCAATATGGAAATAGTATTAAATGGTATGTTTACTTTGCTTAGATAATCTTTGCAAAAAAACTACCTGCCGTTTTTTTTATTAGATAGAAAATGCAGTATCTATAATTTGTGCCTGCTCTTTAGCATGTATTTTACCATAACCGGTGGCTGTTGATGCACTTGCCTGGCGGCTGATAATATAAAAATTGATATTTTTCAAATTCATTCTTAAGAATGTGGCAGCGCCCATATTTAAAGGCTCTTCCTGCACCCAGTACCAAATGGCTTTGCTATATTTTTTATACAACTCATCTAATTGCTTTTGAGGTATTGGATGAATTTGTTCAAGTCTTATAATGGCAACATCTTTTCTGTTTTCTTTTTGTTGACGTTCAGCCAAATCGAAATAAATTTTTCCGCTACAGCATAAAACTTTTTTTACTTCGGCTGTTTCATTGATTGTTGCATCATCTATTACTTCTTTAAAGCCTCCGCTAGTAAACTCTACCTGGGTGCTATAGCTGCCCGGGTGGCGCAAATTTGCTTTCGGCGAAAAAACAACTAACGGTTTACGGAAAGGCCAGGCCAATTGCCTACGCAGCAAATGGAAAAAATTAGCCGCTGTGGTAACGTTCGATACCACAAAATTCAGCTCTGCACACATTTGTAAAAAACGTTCCATTCTTGCACTGCTATGCTCGGGGCCCTGTCCTTCATAACCATGTGGCAATAATAAGGTAACACCATTCATACGCTGCCATTTGGTTTCTGCTGCAGCAATAAACTGGTCAATTATTGTTTGTGCACCATTGCAAAAATCGCCAAACTGTGCTTCCCAAATTACCAATGCATTGGGGTTTGCCATGGCATAACCATATTCAAAACCAAGCACAGCAAATTCACTTAGTAAAGAATTATAAATGCGGAAAGCTGATTGCGTTTGGGTAAAATGATTCAGCCTGTTGTACTCATCATTGGTAACCTCATCATACAAAGCTGCGTGGCGATGGCTGAAAGTGCCACGCTTTACATCCTGTCCGCTCATGCGTACATCTTTGCCTTCAACCAATAAACTTCCATAAGCCATCAACTCGGCGGTAGCCCAATCAATTTTATTTTCATCGCTGAATAATTTCAGTTTATCGCTGATAAGTTTTTCAACCTTACGCAACGGTTTGAAATCGGCAGGCCATTTCATCAATCCATCAAATAATAATTTAAAAGCTTCGTTATTTATTGCTGTAACTGGCGATGCATCAAAATCAACGGCAGTTGCTTTGCGCAAACTTTTCCAAACCAGTTCGGGTGGTTGATAGCTATATGGCAAAGGATTCTGCTTTACTTCATCCAGTCGCTCCTGCAGATCGGCCAAAAACCTTTGCTCCATTTCCTTTGCAAGTGCCTGTGCATCGGGTTCTCCATTCTGTATTAAAAATTGAGTATAAACTTCTCTTGGATTAAGATGTTTATCAATCAATGCATATAATTGTGGCTGCGTAAACTTAGGCTCATCACCTTCGTTATGCCCGTGTTTGCGGTAGCAAACCATATCAATAAAAATATCGCTGTTAAATTCCTGGCGGTAAAGTGTTGCAATTTCGCAGGCTTTTACAACAGCTTCGGCGTCATCGCCATTAACATGAAAAACCGGCGCATGCACCATTGAGGCAATGGAAGTGCAGTAATCAGATGTTCTGGCATCATCAAAATCTGTTGTAAAACCAATTTGGTTATTAATTACAAAATGAATGGTGCCCCCTGCATAATAACCTTCTAGTCCGCTCATTTGCAAAACTTCGTAAACTACACCCTGACCTGCAACAGAGGCATCGCCATGTATGAGTATAGGAAGAATTTTATCGTAATCGCTGTTGTATAAAATATCAGCTTTGCTTCTTGCAAAACCAATCACCAACGGGTCAACCGCTTCCAGGTGAGAAGGATTGGGGCTTAATTTTAAATGTATTTTTTTACCCTCGGCTGTTTCTACATCACTGCCGAAACCCAGGTGATATTTTACATCGCCACTGCCCATGGTGGTATCGGGCATGCTGGTTCCTTCAAATTCACTAAATATTTGCTGGTATGTTTTACCCATGATATTGGCCAGCACGTTCAATCTTCCCCGGTGCGCCATACCAATTACAACTTCTTCTACATTATTATTTGCAGCCGTGTTGATGATCGTATCGAGTGCAGCTATCGCCGTTTCGCCACCTTCCAGCGAAAAACGTTTTTGTCCAATATATTTTGTGTGTAGAAACTTTTCAAACATTACACCTTCATTCAGCTTTTGCAAAATCCTTTTCTTTTGGTGCAAAGGCACAGGCTTCAGCATGGTTTGCTCTATAGCATTGGTAAGCCAGTCTAATTTTACCTGATCGTTTATGTAGCCAACCTGCACACCCACATGGCTGGTGTAGCATTTTTGTAAATGAGCAATAATACTTTGCAACGAGGCATTTCCCATGCCCACAAATTTGCCGGCTTCAAATGTTGTACTCAGGTCGGCATCTGTTAAACCAAAATTTGAGAGATCAAGTTTTGCATGGCGGTCTTTTCGTTCCCTGATTGGATTTGTTTTAGCCACTAAGTGGCCTTTTTTGCGATATGCCCGTATTAAACGAAAAACGCCAAACTCTTTATCAAGCTGATTGGTTGAAACTGCAGCACCATTTGTTGGGGCGCCATTAGTTGCAGTACCTGCATTACTCACTGCAAAATCAAAGCCTTCAAAAAACTTTCGCATATCAACATCAACGCTGGTTGGGTCTTTTACAAAATCCTGGTATAACCCTTCTACATAAGATGGATGGGAATTGGTGATGTATTGGAAATCCTTCATAAAAAAGTTGAAATTTTTTGTAACCAGCCTCAATGCTTCTATTTAGCTTTATTGGTGTCCTCACCTGCCGATGTTAAATCGGCATCCCGAATTTATTCGGAACTTGTATTGCTACATAAAAAATTGAGCTGAAATTGACTGCAAATATCGGTTAATTAAGCCTTATTTGTTGCGGAACTTGAAAGCAATTTTTCGCAAAACATGGCAACGATGCCGCTTAAAATTACATACCCCGAGAAACAATAAAAGCCAGGTTGCAAAATGGCTTTGGTACTTTCCATAGCATTGGCACCCAAAAATGCTACAAAAATGCTGATGGCAAAAACATCGGCCATGGCCCATTTACTGAGGGCGCTAACCAGCCGTTGCCATTTTAAATCGGGTTCTTTACTCAATAATAGAAAAAAAATGAGGCCCGATTTTATTAGCGGCACTATGATACCAAATATGAAAATCAAACTAAATGGCCAGTAATTACCATCTGTCCATAATTTTTCAAGCATGCCCAAAACACTTCTCTTTTCGCTAAAGATGTTAAAATCTACAATATAATGTACCGATATATCGATATACAAAACATTCAGTATCCAACCAAAACCCAATAAAACCAATGAAATAACATGTATTGCTAGTAACAGATACCTGTTCATTTGTATAATTTTGTAGTGAAATAAAGGAGAAATTACGAATTTATAAATTATCTCGTGTAAATTATCCATTTTTAATTGTATCTCCCTATCTTTGCAGCCCAAAAAATAGATTTTCATGGCAAATCATGCAGCGACCAAAAAAGATGTAAGACAAAGTACTAAGCGTAACGAACGTAACCGTTATTACGGCAAAACAACCCGTAACGCAATACGTGATTTAAAAGCAAGTGAAAAAGCAGCTGCAACAGAAGCTTTCCCAAAAGTTGCTGCCATGATTGATAAATTGGCCAAGCGTGGTACCATCCACAAAAACAAAGCAGCCAATTTAAAAAGCAAGCTGGCTAAAAGAGTGAATGCACAGGCAAAGTAAATCTTTGTTTCTCTATATTATTAAAAGCCCACCAAGATTATATCTGGCGGGCTTTTTTATTCATAAACTATTTAGTGACTCCATTGCAAAAATTAATAAACTTGCAATCTAATTTTAAACTCCATAGGTATGTTCAAATTCCACCTTTTATCAACAATGTTTTGCATGCTTAGCTTTTGTGGCATTGCACAAACCACCGAATCATTTACAAATATCCCTGCAAACGCATCGTCTTATTCAACTAATAACTGGACAGGTGATAATGCTTTACCATGGTCTGCTACCGATTCCCGTACAGATCAGGTTATAACCGGACGAGCTATTACCATACGAAACGGTTCTGTATTATGCAGCGCTATTCCCAATGGTATTGCTACACTAAGTTTTAAGCATCTACAATTTTTCACCGGCTCTAATCCGGTATTGCAGGTGTATATTAATAACATTTTAATTGGCACGGCTAATCCTACAACCACAACTGCTACTGCCACATTTAATAATATTAATGTTGGCGGATCTTTTAATTTGGAAATTAGGCAGATAACAGCGGGGCTGCGTATTGGAATTGATGATATAAGCTGGACTAGTTTTGGAGGCACTCCATGTGTTGAGCCAACCAATCAACCAACAGTTTTAAATTTATCAGCAACATTAAATTCTGTATCCGGAAGTTTTACGGCAGCTACACCAATCGTAGATGGTTATTTGGTTGTTAGAAGCTTATCGTCAACCCTAACCGCAAACCCAGCGGATGGTACAACTTATACTGCAGGAGGAACATTAGGAAACGGCACCATTGTAACATCGGGTGCAACCACCTCTTTTACAAATACTGGTTTAAGTTCAAATACACGTTACTACTATTTTATTTTTGCCTACAACAGTGTTTCCTGTACAGGTTCTCCCAATTATTTAACTGTAAATTCGCTTACAAATTCTGTAACTACATTATCAGCTCCGGCCTGTGTTGCTCCCACCTCGCCTGCAAGCGGTTTGGTACTAACGCCTGCACCAACATCAATAAACGGCAGTTTTACCGCACAACCAAGTGCAAACACATATTTAGTAGTTTACAGCCTTAATAATACTTTAGGGTTTACGCCAACAAATGGTACAACTTACACAGCAGGGCAGGTTATTGGAGCCGATAAAATTGTAAGCTTTGGCAGTACAATTACTTTTACTATAACAGGGCTTACCAACCTTACAACTTATTATGTTTTTGTTTTTGCTGCTAATGGAAGTTGCACGGGTGAACCTTTTTATAATACAACCAGTCTTAAAGGCTCTGCAACCACTACTAACAACAGCATTCCCGCAGGTTATTATAGTGCTGCAGCCGGATTAAACTGTGCCCAACTAAAAACAGCTTTGCGTAATATTATTACAACAGGCCAAATTGCATTAAGCTATTCAACAATTGATAATGTACAAATACCGGCTGTTGATACCATCCGCAGTGATGATGGTTTACGCTCAATTATGTGGGATATTTACTCAAATAATAATACCGGAGCCGAACCATTTGAATTTAATTCATCTCAAAGTCCAGGCGGTGGTTTTTGTGGCGGCACAACTGGTGGTACCGAAGGTGTGTGTTGGAATAAAGAGCATACTTTTCCAAGGAGTTGGTTTAAGCTAAGTGGCTCATCTTACCAACAACCAACCGAATCTGATCTTTTTGTAGTGCGTGCAACCGATTATAAATTAAATAGCAATCGTGGCAATATTCCTTATGCCAGTATAGGCACACCCACTTACCAGTTTCCTGTTAACGGGGCTTTTCCAAATTATCCAATACCGCCAAACCCTGTATTAGACAAGATTGGCCCATCAAATTATCCCGGGGTTACCGCAGCATCTGCATTTGAACCTAACAATTCGGTAAAAGGAGATTTAGCCCGTGGTTACTTTTACATTCTAACAAGATATCAGAATGAAATAGCTAACTGGACTACGTTAAATGGTGCAACAAGCGTTACTACCGTTGCAGATGGTGTAACTAATGGAGGTCTTTACCCTTCCTTTCAATTACCCTATTTAAAAATGATGGTAGAGTGGAATAATCTTGACCCTGTTGATGCAAAAGAAATTAACAGAAATAATCTTATTTATTCTCAACAAAATAACCGCAATCCTTACATAGATCATCCGGAATATGTAGCATTGGTTTGGCAATGCACAGGTGTATTACCTGTTAGCATTATTGATTTTACCGGACAAAAAAATAACGAATCGGTTCTTTTAAAATGGAACGCTACTTTTGAAACCAATTTTAAAAAGTATGAAATAGAAAGAAGCGTTGATAGATTGGCATTTTATAAAATTGGTGAAGTATTAGGTAGCAATTTAGCTAATTATACTTTTACAGATAATACCCTGCCCAATGTTGATACCGTTTATTACCGTTTAAAACTAATTGATAATGTTGGGGGCTTCAGCTACAGTAAAATAATTGCTGTAAAAATTGCAAATAATTTTTTAAACACAGTTATTTATCCAAACCCAACAAAAGAAAACCTTACTATAAAATTACAACAGGCGTTTACCGAAAACAGTAGCCTGCTTATTGCAGACTTATCCGGTAGAATTATAATGAAGCAGCAAGTTGCAAGCGGGCAAAGAAATATTTACCTGGTAGTACATCATTTACCTGCAGGCAAGTATTTTATTAAAATAAGCAACAACAGCCAAATAATTAATAAGTCGTTTGTAATTATTAAATAGCTTTTACATTCTTTAATTAAACCGGGCTGCAAAAACTGCAGTCCGGTTTTTTATTAAAGCTGGTTTATTAAAATAAAATTATTGTAGATTGACAAAAATTTAACTGCATGAGAAAACTCTTTATTCTTTCAATCCTGATTCCTGTTTTTTATAACAGCGATGCCCAACAATGTCGCTTTGAAAAAACCAATGGGCTGGAAAGCGCTACTTATTTTGAAGCCATAGATTGGTATAAAAATTTAGATAAAATTTCAACTAAAGTATTGGTGAAAGAAATGGGCATGAGTGATGCAGGTTATCCTTTGCATTTGGTGCTGGTTAGTAATGATGGCAAGTTTGACGCTGCACAATGGCATAAGCAAAACAAAGCTGTAATACTCATCAACAACGGCATTCACCCTGGTGAGCCGGATGGCATTGATGCCAGCATGATGCTGGTAAGAGATATTGTAAACAATAAGGTAAAATTGCCTGAGAATGTTGCACTGGCTTTTATTCCTGTGTATAATATTGGTGGTTGCTTAAACCGAAATTCTTATTCAAGAGCAAATCAAAACGGGCCACTGGAATATGGCTTTAGAGGCAATGCCCAAAACCTTGACCTGAACCGTGACTTTACAAAGAATGACAGTAAGGAAGCAAAAGCTTTTGCGCAAATTTTTCATTTGCTTGATCCGGATATTTTAATTGATAATCATGTTAGCGATGGTGCCGATTATCAGCATACCATGACATTGCTTACAACACAATATGACAAACTGGGTGCCGGTTTAGGAGGATGGTTAAAAAATAATTTTGAGCCGCAGCTGTACAAAGGAATGACGGAAAAGAATTGGGACATGACACCTTATGTAAATTTTGAAACAGAAACACCGGACAAAGGCATGGAAATGTTTTACGATCCTCCACGCTATTCATCAGGATATGCA
>JAYUZB010000121.1:0-2083 GCA_043752185.1 Chitinophagaceae bacterium | reverse complement strand
CCGGTAGTACCGCTAACCTGCCTGTCGGTAAAATTATCGGCCCAAATAGTTAGTGCAGTTCCGTTTTGTTTAAACACAGCCCAAAACATAACCACGGCTGCAAATATGGCCAGCAGTGCTGCAATGGGCCTTTTCTCAGATGCTTCGGCACGAATATAAAGTGAGGCATAAAAATAAATAACCGGTATGCAGGCAAAAATGAAAGCATCAGTACTGTCGCTTCCAAAAATATTTTTAGGTATTATCCAGCCAAGTATTCCGGCAATTATTGCCGGAACAAAAATGGTAAGTACAATCCTTGAAAAAGGCATATCTTCTTTCGTCATCGGTTTTCTTACATCGCCGTAAGCATAATGTTTGGTACCCAGCATAAAGATGATAACACCCAAAAACATTCCAATGCCGGCTGCAACAAAAGCGTACTTCCATCCCCAAATAATAATTATGGCTGCGCTGAAAAAGTTACAGATGAAAGCACCCACATTAATGCCCATGTAAAAAATATTATAGCCTTCATCCTTTCTTTTAATAAACTCGGGTGTGTTGTATAAATTACCAAGCAGGGTAGAGATATTGGGTTTAAAAAAACCATTACCAAAAATCACCAATGCCATACTTATATATAGTATGGGCAAACTGTGTACCGCCATTAAACAATAACCAACACCCATCATAATGCCGCCTGCAATTACAGATCTGCGGTAACCCCAATAACGGTCGGCAATTAAGCCGCCGATAAATGGTGTAAGAAAAACCAACGCAATAAAAGTTCCATACAAATCCGATGCTTCAGAATTGGTCATGGCAAAACCGTGCTCTACATTTTTCAGGTACAATAAAAAAATACCGATCATCAGGTAGTATCCAAAGCGTTCCCACATTTCGGAGAAAAAAAGGAAGGGGAGGGCTTTGGGATGTTTAGGAGTATTGCTCATACTAATCGTTTTTAGATTGGTAAGTTAAATAAAAAAAGGCGACTGTGAGATCGCCTTTTAAAAAGTTATAAATGAAATTATCTTACGCCATGCATCATCTTTTTTAATTTAGGTGTAAGCATAAACAGAAGTGCCGATGCAATGCCGCACAAAACCACAAATACCATAAAGAATTCGAAGAGATTGTGAATGGTAAATCCTGCAAAAGTGGGGTTGAAGGCCCTTATTTTATTTTCGGCAAGTAATTGTAATTGTTGTGCAGTTGGCGTTACTGTTTTATCAAGCACTGCCTGCAGGTCTATACCCAGTTCTTTTGCTTTGGTAAATTTGTCGCCCGTTGCAGGCATAATAGAACCAAGTGTACCGGCCAGTGCATAACCTGATGCATTGGATAAAAAGAACACACCATATAAAAGGGAAGTAAATCTTTTTGGCGCCAGCTTACCAACCAATGAAAGTCCTATTGGTGACAGGCACAGTTCACCAAAAGTTTGGATCAGGTATAACAATATCAGCCAGTGAATGGCCAATAAACCTGAATTGCCAAGGCTTTTTACATTATATGCAATGATAAAATAACTCAGCGCAATTAAAGCCAAACCTATAGCCTGTTTAAAAGGCGAAATGGGTTCTTTCCCTTTGGCCCTTAACTTATCCCATAAGATACTGAACGGTATGGCAAAGGCAACTACAAAGATTCCGTTGAAGATCTGCACCATAGATGGTGGCATCAGCCAGCCAAAGAAGTTTCTGTCCGTTTGATTATTGGCTATGAAAGTTAAGGATGATCCTGCCTGTTCAAATGCTGCCCAAAAGAAAATGATAAAGAAGGATACAATATATATTACCAGAATCCTGTCACGTTCAATTTTTGTAATGGAACCGTCGGATATGATCAAACCTGCAAGTGTAAGGCCACTTGCATATATGATGGAGTATATTACATTTTGCCCGGCCAGATATTTAAAAACCAGTGCCAGGCCAATAAAAGCCACACAGGCTAATACAAGCGATTTTGTTGAAAATGTTGCTTTCTGCGATTCGCCTTCTTCGTAATCTTCAGCTACATTTTTCGAGGGCAATCCACCAATAGGACGGCCTTCGGGAGTTCTTACATACTTGTCTTTTAGTAAAAAGAAAGTTGCAGT
>JAYUZB010000120.1:0-51828 GCA_043752185.1 Chitinophagaceae bacterium | reverse complement strand
GTTAATTGTAAGGGATGAAAAGTATCTACCATTACAGCCAGTTCAGCCGTTTCTTTTGCTCCGATACTTTTTTCTACTGCCCCCGGGTGTGGCCCATGTGGTATTCCTGCAGGATGCAGTGTGAGCATTCCCCGTGTTACATGCTTGCGACTCATAAATTCTCCGTCTACATAATATAATAATTCATCACTGTCAATATTGCTATGATTATAAGGAGCAGGAATAGCATCGGGGTGGTAATCATACAGTCTTGGCACAAATGAACATACCACAAAAGCATTGGTTTCAAAAGTTTGATGTACCGGTGGAGGCTGATGGACACGGCCTGTTATGGGTTCAAAATCATGTATCGAAAAAATATATGGATAGCAACAGCCATCCCATCCTATTACGTCAAAAGGATGGGTACCATAATGTAGCCCGTAGAGGATGCCCTTTTTTTTTGTCTTGATCAGAAAATCTCCTTTTTCATCAAGGGTTTGCAGGTTTTGTGGTGTACGGATATCCCTTTCACAAAAAGGCGCATGTTCCATTAGCTGCCCGTATTTACTCATGTAACGTTTAGGAAACCGAAGTGGCGAAAAAGATTCTACAATAAATAACCGGTTATTTTCATCATTGAATTCTATCTGGTAAATAGTTCCTCTTGGCAATATTATATAATCTCCATAGCTGAATGGTAATTCACCATACTGAGTTTTTACCTTACCGGTTCCTTCATGTACAAATATCATTTCATCGGCATCTGCATTTTTGTAAAAATAATCCGTCATGCTTTTTTGAGGTGCAGCCAGTACAATATGGCAATCGCTGTTTACCAACACTGCTTTGCGGCTTTGCAGGTAATCACCTTCGGGCTTCACTTTAAACCCCTCAAAACTGCGGTGCTTCAGCATTTTTTCTTCGGCTACTTTTGGTGAAACATCAACAGGTTCATCCGTTTTGGTGATCATGGTTGGTGCATAACAATGATAGAGCAATGCATAGTCATCTGAAAAACCTTCGGTAGAAAACAATTGCTCGGCATATAAACTGCCATCGGGCTTACGAAACTGTGTATGCCGTTTATGTGGAATTTTTCCAAGTGTATAATAGTGCGACATGAGAAGTAAAAATTAAAAAGTAAAAAGTAAAAAATTATCAGAATATGATCATTCTAATTGACGCAAAGAGCAAGTGACGCCAGTAGGAAATAATATTTCCAGCAGCGCTTATCAATATAATAGGTAAAATTTCGGTGAAAAAGCATTCGTTAAATTTGTATTGTAAATTTACACTTAATAAACATACAAAACTTGACAAGAATTGGATTAATTGCTGATACCCATCATTACCTTGACGAAAATATTTTTGCGCATTTTAAAGATTGTGATGAGATTTGGCATGTTGGGGATTTTGGAACAATTGAGATTGCAGATGGTCTGACGTCTCGTCTGACCATGTTGCGTGGTGTTTACGGAAACATAGACGGTCAAGATATAAGAAAAGAGTTTCCTGAGCAATTGGTTTTTATGTGCGAAGGTGTAAAAGTGATGATGCGGCATATTGGTGGCTACCCTCCAAAATATAATCCCGAAACAAAAAAGGAAATATTAATTCACCAACCGCAACTATTCATCAGCGGCCACTCCCATATTTTAAAAATTATGTACGATGATAAACTGAACTGCCTGCACATGAACCCCGGCGCTGCCGGTAAACAGGGTTGGCATAAAATGAGAACCATCATACGTTTTGCGATTGATGGAACGGAAATGAAAGATTGTGAAGTGATTGAATTGGAGGATGAAATTAAAAAGTAAAAAATCTTAACCTTACTTCTATATAAAAATGCTACGGCACTCTCCGCTCATAACATTTATATACCTTGTTTTTATTCTTTTCTGTAAGTTTATTAAAAATAAAAAACATGAAAAGAATCACCGCCTTATTAATCACAGCCCTGTGTATAGCTTGCACAGTAAAGGCACAAACACTGCAACAGGAAATTGATGCAGTTAAAACAGTGTGCAATTATTATATAGATGGTGGCAACAACGGAGACAGTGTTACCTTTTCCAAAGCATTCAGCTCAACCGGCCTCATGCAATTTATGCGTAATGATACGCTACAGATCCTATCGTTGAAAGATTTTATGGCCCGTATGCCAAATTCAGGAAAGAAACAGGACCGGAAGGCAAAGATAGAATCAATAGAAGTTTATGGCAATGCGGCCATGGCTAAAATCACTATTGATTATGCCACGTTCTATTTTCACGACATCATGAGTCTGCTAAAAACAAAAGACGGCTGGAAGATTGTGAGTAAAATATTTTACCGGGAAATGAAGAAATAGGCTGCTCTACTTTAAACCTATGAGGGTTGCAGCGCTGCCAAGCTGCCCGGCAAACCCCATAAGTTTTGCCCTACTCAACCCAATCTGCTATAAAAATATTGGTATCTCTTGTGCCGCCATTATTGCGGTTGCTGCAAAAAATAATCTTCTTACCATCAGGACTAAACATAGGAAAAGCATCAAAAGATTTTTCTGCAGATATCTTCTGCAGGTTAGTGCCATCTTCATTTATAATAAACAGGTTGAAAGGAAACCCTCTTTTGCTTTGGTGGTTGCTTGCAAAAATTATTCTTTTATTATCGGGCATAAAAGCCGGAGCCCAGTTGGCATTGCCAAAACTGGTTACCTGCTTTATATTACTACCATCAACATTAGCAGTAAACACTTCCATATTGGTTGGCGCTACTAAATTTTCGGCTAGTAAATCTTTGTACTCTTTTATTTCCGCTTCTGTTTTCGGCCTGCTGGCACGCCAGATAATTTTGGTACCATCCGGGCTAAACCATGCTCCACCATCATATCCCATTGCGCTTGTAATTCTTTTCTCTTTGCCAGTTTTTAAATTCATTATATACAAATCAATATCGCCGTCTTTGGTACTGGTATAAAGCATTTGCTTTCCATCGGGAGATATGGTTGCCTCTGCATCATAACCTTTGCTATTTGTAAGTTGCTTTACAATATTGCCATCCAGATCGGCCATAAAAATATCATAACTGCTGTACAGTGGCCAGATGTATTTATTGCCATACTTTGCCCTGTCTGGTGCAGGAGGACAGTTATCAGCATCTAAATGTGTTGATGCAAAAACCACGTGCTTACCATCTTTTAAAAAAGCACCGCAGGTAGTTCTTCCCTTACCGTTGCTTACCCTTTTGTATTCAAATTTTTCGCCCGGGCCGGGTACTTTACCAACATAAATCTGGTCGCAGGGAATACCATCTTTTGCAAAAGTCTTTTGAAAAATAATATACTTGCCATCAAAACTGAAATATGCCTCTGCATTATCGCCACCAAAAGTCAGTTGCTGCATATTTGTAAAATGTTTTTCTCCTTCATATAAAAGGCTATCATTTCCCAATACTTTATTTTCAATATTATTTGAATTCTTTTTAAAAGAAACCAAAGCAATGACTACAACACTTAAAACACTTACAAAAAATAATTTTTTCATCTTTTTATATTTTCTGCTGCAAAAATAACCGATGTTAAATTTTAGATTGTCAGGAAATTGTCATCTGCCTGAACACAGCAGTGCTTATTTTTGCATGATGATAAAATTAATACTGCCATACCTGTCTTTACTGATTATAGTCATATCCTGTAATAACCAGGATCATGCAAAACAGGACAGCGAAACTGCTGCTACCCGTGAAAAAAATTTAAAAGATTCTATCTTAAAATTTCCAGAATTACTTTTATTGAAAGAAGAACTTATTCAACTTTATCGCGACAGTGCTGAGTATGATAAAGCCATTGCAACCTCTAACGACGCTTTGCAAAAAGACAGTTTAAGTGCCAGGCTGTGGGATATTAAGGCAACCCTGCATTTTGAAAATGATGATACACTGAATGCCATCGCATCTTTTGAAATTGCATTAAAACTAAACCCATCACCCCGTTATTTAATTTTACTGGGCTCGTTGTATGCTCAAACAAAAAATGCAAGAGCACTGATGATTGCAGATGCCTTATCAAAAACAAAACTTGCGGAAACTGAAAAAGAAGCATTTTTTATAAAAGGTTTGTACTACAATTTTACCGGCGATAAAAAAAATGCCATTGTCTTTTTTGATAAATGCCTTAACCTGGATAACCGCCACATGTTTGCCTACCGTGAAAAAGGCATTGCATTATACGATATGGGTAAATACGAAGATGCAGTAATTGTGCTTGATAAAGCTGTAACCCTGCAGAATAATTATGATGAAGGTTATTACTGGCTCGGCCGATGCCTTGAAAAACTGAATAAACCAAATGATGCCATAGAAGAATATAAAATGGCACTATTGTATGCACCAGATTATGTTGAGGCCAAAGAAGCGTTGGCAAGATTGAAGGCTCGCTAAATTCAACAGCATTTTTTTTTAACCACATAGTATTTAGTGGCACATAGAAAAACACATAGGCCTATGTTTTTTTCTATCTATCTATTGTTTCTATGTGGTTCAAAACACAGTTTCACATTTAAGTTATAAATTTGCTTTTCTAATTCTGCAAAACCCAATTTTATTATGGCATTAATTGCTCCATCATTATTAGCTTCCAATTTTTTAAACTTAGAAGTGGAATGTAAAATGCTGAACGAAAGCAGCGCCGACTGGTACCACCTGGATATTATGGATGGCCGCTTTGTGCCTAACATTAGTTACGGGCCCATGTTTGTAGAAGTTTTCAGAAAAGCTACCACCAAAATATGCGATGTGCATTTAATGATAGAAGAACCCGGCAATTATGCCGAAGCATTTAAAAAAGCAGGTGCCGATATTCTGACTGTGCATATTGAAGCCTGTCCGCATTTGCACCGCAACATACAACAGATAAAAAGCCTGGGTATGCAGGCTGGCGTGGCTGTTAATCCGCATACACCTGTTGATGCTTTAAAAGATATTCTGGCAGATATTGATATGGTTTGTTTAATGAGTGTAAACCCTGGTTTTGGCGGACAATCATTTATACCACACACTTTGCATAAAATAAAACAATTGCGTAAAATGATTGATGAACAATCATTAAAAGTAAAAATAGAAGTTGATGGTGGTGTTACATTGGAAAATGCAAAATCAATTATCGATGCAGGCGCCGATGTGTTGGTAGCCGGTAATACGGTGTTTAAATCTGGTGACCCGATTGCAACTATTGCAGCGTTGAAAAGCCTATAAAAAATCAAAAATCAAAACCTTGAACTCCATTTTTGACTTTTGAATTTTTATTTTTGGCTTATTTGGCTTATTTCAACTTCCATCTTACACCCAGATAAAATTCTCTTCCTCTGGTGGGTCCCCATACAGATGAAATATCAAAGTAAGGACTAAATGGATTTTGCCAACTGATGATGGGTTGGTTTTGGCGAAAGTTAAAAATATTTTCGCAGCCGGTGTATACTTCAAAATTTTTAAACAGATAAGTGAACTGTGCATTTACAGTTGTGTAACCCTGCGAATAATCGGGCCGCTGATAGGCAACAGGATTTGATTTTGTATTGGGTAAGCGCTGCTCACCAAACCAATGAATATTTACATCGGCATGCAATTTATTGTTAACCGGTTTATAGCTGAAGGTGGTCAACACTTTATGACGGGGATTAAAAGGCAATACTTCTTTACTGCCATTATTTATTCTGTACACATCTAAAAAATTGTAACCAGCTTTAAACTCATAACGTTTATACAGTTTAATAAAAAAATCTGTTTGAAAACCATTGCTTACACTTTTCCCCGTAAAGTTTTTTACAAATGCCTTGGTAGGGTTGGCATCATAATCAGGAAAAATCTGATTTTGAAAACTGGTTCTGTAATAATCCATACTGATATAACCCGAAACATTTTTGTTTTCAAACTTTTGGGTAATGTTAATGCCCATGTTCAAAGCCTTTTCTGGCCTTAATGCTTCTGTAAAAATTATATCCCGTGAACTTGCCAGCAGGCCAACATTTTCGCTAAAAAAATTAACGGTGCGCCAGCCTGTACCAATATTTGCACGAATGGTGAGTTTGGATGTGGGATCATACTTCAGTAATGTTCTTGGTGTAATGTTCCAGCCAAAGCTATTGTGGTTATCGGCCCGTACACCTGCTATCCAGGTTAGTTTACCTTTAAAAAAACTCATGGTGTTCTCTGAAAATATGCCCACAATATTTTCTACACGGTTATAGTTACCATCATAATTTCTGTTGATGATGTTATCGGTAAAAAGAATGTCTTCGTTAATATCCAGGTGCTTAAAACTTATACCAGATTTTAAAGTATGATTAAGGTTGTAGTTAAATTCGTGCTGCAGATTTACAAAGACATTGTTTTGTTTTGCTTTGTAAGAGAGCGAACCAAAAAAAGATTGCTGGTTTTGATGAAAGCCTGATGTATAAAGCGTAAGACGATGTACATCATTAAACCGGTAATTTGTTTTGGCCCACATTTCGGGCTGATTAAGTTTTACCGTATTGCCATAAATTATGCTGCTGCCTTTATGCTCGCCGGGATTAAAAAATATTTGCCCACCAACACGGTTTTCATTTAAAAAACGTACTGCAATTTCGCTGCTCCAGCCCCAATCATTTTCTCTGCCCACTTTCCATTTATTCATAATCATGTAGCGGGTGAGCAATGGCAGGTCTAGAAAATCATCTTTGTCTTTGTCTATTTTATTAGCAGGCTGCACCATATGAAAAGCCAGTAAGCTATGCCATTTACCTTTTTTAAAATTGGTTGTAAGGTTCACATGTTTTTCTAAAAAACTATTCATGTACACATTGGCAAATAATTTTTCAGATGCATTGGGTTTTTTAGTTTCAACATTAATTTGCCCACTGATGCTTTCGTGCCCTTGCAGCACACTGTTGGCTCCTTTTGAAATGTAAATATTATCAACCAATGTACCGGGAATACCGCTGATGCCGTAAGTAAATGTGAGCCCCTGTATCATAGGGAAGCCATCAATCAATACCTGGTTATAAACACCCGACAAACCAAGTATTCGTAATTCTTTTGCATTGGTGATGATATTTGTTGTTTGTGGCTGAACGGATGATTGTGTTTCAAAACAACCAGCCAGATCGCAACAAGCCGATTTTTTAAGTTCTGTTGAAGTTAGTATTTCCACTTTAATCGGGCTCAGATTCGACATAACCGTACCCGATTTTTCGGCACTAACCACCACTGCCTGCAGGTTGCTTTTTTCTTTAAGCACAAACAATACCGTATCCATATTACTTACATTCATGGTATCTTTTGTGAAGCCGCTATGGCTTACTACCAGCATATTATCTGCTGCCGTTTTTTTAATACTAAAACTGCCATCTTCTTTGGCAGTAATACCTTTTTTATTGTTAAGCCAAACAACAGATGCACCCGAAAGCGGTTTATTATTTGCACCAACAACCCTTCCCGTAACGGTTTGCGCTACACAGTATAGAGGCATCAATAAAAACAAACAAATAATAATCCTCAGCATTAATTGGTTTTTACTTTGTAAGGCCTGTCGTTAGGATCGCTGCAGCCGCCGGTATTTTCAATGGCTTTGTATATATCTTTTGTGCTTACCAAGGCAGGGTTGTAGGTGATTTTAAAAACTGATGTAGGACCCATTTTACCCGGCTTACAATCACTTACTCCTTTTAATTCCTTTACATTATCAGCCAGGGTTTTTAAATCGTTGCTGCAGGTAACGCCTTTTACTTTAATGGTAATGGTAGAATCTGATAAAGGTTTTTTATCAATGGCAAATGATTTGTTGCCTATGGCTGTAAAAACAAGTACAGCAATGATTAGTTTTTTAAACATGGTTTTTATTTTTTAATTATCAAATACAAATTTAGTTATTAAAATCAGAAGCAATTAATGTTGAAATTATTTGGCTATTCTTTTTGTTTTACATTATTGATGATTACTGCAAGGTCATCCGGTATTTGCATTGGCTGCAAGGGCGGTACATTGGCTCCTCCCGTATTGCCAACTGGAATTTTACCAACAAAAGATTTTACACCCCCTATCAGCAACCTCGGGATTTGCCCGATAATTTCTTTGCCATTTTTAATTTTAATACCAAAGCCCAGCATTTTCCAATGTACAACAGTGTGCGCTAACGGATATGGCTGGCCCAGGATGTGCGCCCTTTCCAGGTGCCGCCAGCTTTGCTGATAATGTTTTTTATTAAATTCATTTTTTGACAATAAAAGTTCTTCCCGGTAAAACGGCTTCAAAGCTTTTGGCATCGTTGAATGTAATTTCATAATCTTGTTTTAATTAATGATGCCCTTCTGTATTCGTCATTTTTGCCGATACAAAAAAGGCACCCTTTACCACAATCTTTGCATCTTTTGGTATCTCTTTCAACAACGTAACTTCAGTATAACCAATATCTGTTTTGCCTTTTGCTACAGGTATCCGCTCAAATGTTTTTTCATTTTCTGCTGCTGTCTTCCCGTCTTTTTTAGTTTGAGCAGATACAAGCGCTTTTTGTTGCACACTGTCTTTGCCTTCATCTTTGTGTTCATCGCCGGTATGTTTATCCAAAAGCACAAAAATATAATCCTTGCCGTCAACGGTTATAATCGCCTCGCTGGGCACTGCCGGCACTGTGGTTTTTTCTAAACTAACAATAGCCGTAATATTCATACCATCAATCAATCCTGTTTTTTCACCCTGCACTTTTGCATGAATGGAAACTGCTTTACTTTCTCCTTCAAAAGATGAACCGAGGGAAAATATCTGAGCATCATATTCTTTACCAGGATTATTGGTAACTGTAAAATGAATAACCTGGTTATTTTTCAGTTTAGGTAAATCTTTTTCGTACACAAACAGATCAAGATGCAGTTGGCTGTTGTCAACAATCTCTGCAACCACTGTAGTTACATCAATATAACTACCCATTTTTACAAGCACGTTACTTACAACACCGCTTATGGGGCTTGTTACAGCAAGTACAGAAATTAATTTACCGCCAGAAATACGTGCAGGATTAATACCCATTAACTGTATTTGTTGTGCAAGTGTTGACCGCATTGTTCTCAAACTTCTTAATTCTGTTTCGGCTGATTGAAGATTTTTTAATGCCCCTGCATTGCCCTCATTCAGTTCTTTTTGTCTTTTAACTTCCAGCTCTGCAAAGGCAATTTTGCCAATCACATTCAGGTACTGGCTTTGTGCCTGTATAAATTCCGGATTGGCAACTGTGGCAATTGTTTGTCCTCTTGAAACAAGGCTGCCCGGCTGCACCAGCAACGATTTTATAACACCACTGTAAATTGAATTTACGCTGGCTTTGTTTTGATTTGGCACTTTAAGCACTCCATTTGCTTTAACCGATGCAGTTAATTGTTTTTGTTCAATAGTACCTAATTCTATACCGATACTTTTAATCTGCTCTTCAGTAAGCGTAGCCATGTCGGAGTTTTCATGTTCATCTTTTTCTCCTTCTGCTAGTTTGGCTTCTTCAGTAGCGGCCGTATCGCCACTGCTTTTATTGCCGCAAGAGACAGTAAAAACAAGGCTGGCAAAAATCATTACTGTAGTTAAAAACTTTATCATCTTTTTATTTTTTATTGATTGATGTAATAATTGTACTCAATAACCGAATGATTGTACACATTCAAATTTTCTAAATAATTTTTTTGAATTTCAATGGCCTGCGTAAGAAACTGCGACAGTTCTGCAAAACTTATTTCTCCTGCACGGTATGCTAATGAAGAAGCTTTGATGATTTCATTAGCCTGTTTTAAACCGGCAGTTTCATAAAAACCAAGCATACTGCTGTTCCTTTCTATTTCCTGCTGCCTTTGCAATTGCTGTATGTTTAAAACCTGTTTGCCATAATCAAATTGCTTTTGTTGCAATACCATATCTGCCTGCGCTACTTTTACTTTGTTGCGGTAAGCACTTGCACCAAACAAAGGGAAAGCTGCTGTTACAGAAAAGCCGGTGAAGGGATCTTTTGCTCCCCACAAATTTTGCGTAAAAAAGCGGCCCGAAAACTCGGGTTTGTTTTCATTTTTTATAACGCTTATAGAAGCATTTGAAATTTTAATATTTTGCGATTGCAATGCAAGCACCGGATGCTGGCTGTCGTTTGCAGCACCTGGCATAGTTAATTTTTCTAAAGGCATTTGCATGGGCAATATTAAATCGGGTGTGTTAAGCAACTGCATTAATGATTGCTGCTGAATTTGTACATCGTTGCCAATCTGTTGCAGCAATGCCTGCAATTCACTTTTGCGTACATTAGCAGATATACTATCCAGCCCGGGGCTATCGCCGGTTTTAACTTTTAATGTAGCAGCTTTGCTCAGCGATTTATAAATACTATCTAAGCGGTTATACAACTGCTGCTTATCCTGCAAATACCAAAGCTGGTAATAAACAGTGCGTACATCTCTTTTTATATCCACTTCAATAGCAGCGGTATTTACTTCATAATATTTCAATTGCTCGCCGTACAAATTTTTCTGCGCCTTGTACAAACCGGGCCAGGCAATACTTTGCGATACCCCTATTTTTAAAATGCCTTTTGTATCGCTTGGCCTAAAGTCTTCATTCTCTGCAAACACACCGGTTTTAGGAAATAGATTGGCAGTTTTTATCTGGGCCTGGCCCTTAACAACCTGCTGACTGTTTATACCATACTGCAGGTTATTTTTAGCCATGGTTATTACTTCATTTACTGGTAATCTTTTTACAACTGTTTGCTGTGCAAACAGGCTGGTTGATGTTGTAAGTGAAATAATACCGGCTATAATTGCAGCTATAGGTTTTACTTTCATTTTATTTTTTTTAGAGACGATTATATACAAACAAGGCAGCACCAGTAAGGTTAATAATGTAGCGGTTATTAATCCGCCAATAACAACGGTGGCAAGTGGCCGCTGTACTTCGGCACCTGCACCATTGCTTAATGCCATGGGTAAAAACCCGAGTGCAGCAACAGCTGCTGTCATCAATACAGGCCGCAAACGAATCTTTGTTCCTTCCAGTACTCTTTGTGTTACATCTGTAATACCATCTTTTTTAAGCTGATTAAATGTGCCGATTAAAACAATGCCATTTAAAACCGCCACACCAAATAAAGCAATAAAACCAACACCTGCCGAAATACTAAAAGGCATACCCATAATAAGCAGCGCCAGTACACCACCAATGGCACTCATGGGGATGGCTGTAAAAATCAGTAGTGCATCTTTTAAAGATTTAAATGTGAGATACAACATAAAAAATATCAGCAGCAATGCTACAGGCACTACAATCATTAAACGTGCCGATGCTTTTTGCAAATTCTCAAATGTACCTCCGTAGGTATAATAATATCCCACAGGCAATTTTACTTTTTCGCTCAATATTTTTTGTGCATCTTTTACTACACTCTCCACATCTCTGCCGCTAACATTAAAACTGATGTACACCCTGCGTTTGCCAGCCTCCCGGCTTATTTGTGCAGGCCCGGTTTTAAAAGAGACAGTTGCCACCTGCGATAATGGAATCTGGTTACCATCTTTCATAGGGATGTATAAATTACTTACATCTTCAATTGAACTGCGATAAATGCTATCAAGCCGCAGCACCAGATCAAATTTTCTTTCATTCTCATAAACCGATCCTGCAACCTGGCCTGCAAAAGCTGTACTGATAACGTGGTTTACGTCTTCAATATTTAATCCATAACCAGCCAGTCTTGCCCGGTCGTACTCAATGGTAATTTGCGGCAGCCCATCAATGCGTTCAACCTGCGGTTGTGTAATGCCTTTTATATTCCTGATGGCACCGGCAACTTTATCAGCATATTTAGCAAGACTATCCAGGTTTTCGCCAAAAATTTTAATGGCTACATCCTGGCGAATACCAGTCATCATTTCGTTAAAGCGCATTTGTATAGGCTGACTTGGCTCTGCAATAACACCGGGTATGGTTTGCAATTTTTCTCCCATCATATCTGCCAGTTCATAAAAATCACCGGTTGTTTTCCATTCTTTTTTATCTTTTAAAATCACCATTAAATCAGATGCTTCCGGCGGCATGGGATCAGTAGCAACTTCAGCAGCACCGGTTTTACCTACTACCATTTTCACTTCGGGAAATGTAAGCAGCATCCGTTGTGCCAGCATTACCGTTTCTGTTGTTTGCGATAAGGAAGAACCCTGCGGCAAAACAAACTCAATGGCATAATCTCCTTCTTCCAGTGTAGGAATAAATTCGCCACCCAGGTTTTTAAAAATAACCAGGGAGATAATAAAAAGTGCAACAGCTATACCGGCAACAGCATATTTAATTTTAATGGCCCCGTTAATTAACGGCCTGTATATACGTTGAAAAAAATCCATCATTCTGCCGGAAAAATTTTTTTTGAGGCTCATTTTTTTTGGCAGAAATAATGCACACATCATGGGTATGTATGTAAGCGACAGCAGCAAGGCGCCAAGAATTGCAAAGCCTACTGTTTGCGCCATGGGCCTGAACATTTTGCCTTCGATACCGGTAAGTGTAAGTATGGGAATATAAACAATGAGGATAATAATTTCGCCAAATGCTGCACAGCTACGAATGGCAGAAGCAGATTGATACACTTCTTCATCCATTTGTTTTTGTGTAAAAGCAGTTTGTGTTTTCCGCAAACCTAAATGATGCAGCGTAGCTTCTACAATAATTACAGCACCATCTACAATCAACCCAAAATCTATGGCACCCAAACTCATGAGGTTGGCGCTAACTCCAAATAAATTCATTAATGCCATGGCAAACAATAAAGAGAGCGGAATAGCAGACGCCACAATTAATCCGGCCCTGAGGTTGCCAAGAAATACTACTAAAACAAATATTACTATCAAGGCGCCTTCAATTAAATTGGTTTTAACCGTATTGATCGCCCTGTCAATTAAATTAGTTCTGTCCAGAAAAGCTTCAATCGTTACATCATCCGGCAAAGATTTTTTTATGGTTTCCATCCGCTCTTTTACAAGCCCTACAACGGCAGCACTGTTAGCGCCTTTCATCATCAGTACCAGTCCACCAACTACTTCTTTTTCGCCATTATAGGTCATGGCACCATACCGTGGTGGCGAACCAAATTGTACGGTGGCCACATCTCTTATCAATACAGGAATACCATTCTGTTGCTTAACAACAATATTTTCAATATCGGCAAAGGTTTTTACCAGGCCCACGCCTCTTATAAAATAAGCATTGGGCTTTCTGTCAATGTAAGCACCACCTGTATTTTCATTATTCTTTTCGAGTGCTGTCAATATTTCAGGAATGGTTACATTCATTGCTTTTAACCGTTCGGGATTAATGGCTACTTCGTATTGTTTTGCAATACCGCCAAATGCTGTTACCTCGGCCACACCTTTTATTCCACTCAGCTGGCGTCCAACAATCCAGTCCTGCATGGTCCGTAAATCCATAGCAGAATACTTTTGTTCGCTGCCTTTTTTGGGATGAATAACATACTGGTATATTTCTCCTAAACCTGTTGTAACAGGTGCCAGTTCGGGTGTTCCTACTCCTTTTGGAATTTGCTGCTCAGCTTCTTTTAATCTTTCGGTAATAAGCTGACGTACAAAATAAATATTTTCACTTTCTTCAAATACTACGGTTATCACACTCAACCCAAAACGGGAAAAGGAACGCATTTCTACCACACCCTGTATGTTTGATAACGCTTTTTCTATGGGGTAGGTAATAAACTGCTCTACTTCCTGTGCAGCCAAAGTAGGTGCCACCGTAATAACCTGCACCTGGTTATTAGTAATATCCGGCAGTGCGTCAACAGGCAATTTTGAAGCACTCCATAAACCCCAGATGATTAATGCAATCGTCATTACACCAATAATGAGTTTATTTTTTATACTGAAGCGTATAATAGTGTTGAGCATATGCTGTTTCTGTTTAATAATAATATCTGTAGAAATAAATGTTCAATGCTGCCATTACCAGGAAAATGCAGTAAAACAACAATGACTTAAATTGTCCAAATCAAAAAAAAAAAATTAAAAGTGGGCAATAAATAATGATTACCTGCATAACATTATATAGGCTATGCAGCTAATCAATAAGTAAGTGATCATGATATTTTAGGAGGTTGCCAGATGGAATAATACACGTCGGTATTAAAGGCAATATTGTAAAGCGGATATTTTGCTGATGTAAAAACAACATTTGAAGTATGTGTTTTAGCAACATTTGAATAGAAAGTAGAAACAGCACAGCAGGAACAGGTACAAAATGGTGTACAGGCTTCCGAATCGTGGTTGTGTTGCTGGTGATTATCTGCAACTGAAACTTTTGATTCTTGCTGTACATTACACTCCTCACCATCGCTACACGCAAAGCATGATAACGAAAGCATAAAGAAACTGAATATGAGGAAGAAAATTTTCATGTGTTGCAAAAGTAATGCGTTATGTTGCGATTTTAATAAAACAAGGCATATAATTTAGAACTGTTGTTGCAAAAACTCTTTCAAGGAAGCTTTATTGTTCTATTGCGCTGTACCAGCCAACCGTTCCTTCACATAAAAAAATTGCTTTAGTGAACCCCTGCTGTTTTAATAATGCAGCCGCTTCTGCCGACCTGCCACCACCTTTGCCGCAGGCAGTAATTATTATTGATTGCTTTGATAATTCATACGAACGGCTTTCTAATTCACTTAAAGGAATATTGATAGCACCGGGAATATTTTTTTCTGTGTATTCTTCTGCAGTTCTTACATCAATAATGGTAAGCTGTTCAGGCGACTGTTTCAACAATTGCTGAAGATCTTCAATTGCAAAGCAATTTTGTATTTTCTGTTCGGGCATGTGGTGTATGTTTATTAATTATCCAATCCCATATTTTAAGAGCGCCGCCGGTTTTGCATGTCATCCTGTACCGAATAATAAATGCTGATAGCATGGTAAGTAAACCTATAAAGATGATTGCTGCATTGATGTTTATTAAATCTGCAATAATTCCGGTGAGTATGGCACCAATGGCATAACCCAAATCACGCCAGAGGCGAAAAATGCCAATGCTTTTTGCCCTGTCCTGCGGATTGGTGTTTTCGGCTACCGTTGCAAGGAATGTTGGGTAAACCATTGCAGTACCCCAACCTAAAATAGCAGACAGCACAACATAATGTAACATGCTATTTGCCCAAACCAGCGCAATCAATGCAATGGCCTGTATTAACATGCCTGCATAGAGCATATCTTTTTTACAGAATTTATCAGCCATTTTTCCGGTAAATAACTGGCCAATGCCCCAAACCGCCGGATAGATAGCTGTGATGATTCCGATTTGTGCAATTGTAAATCCCTTTGTTGCAAGCAGGATAGGAAAGATGCCCCATGCCATACCATCGTTGAGATTATTAATTAAACCTGCCTGTGTTACCGAACCCAGGTTTTTATTTTTCCAGGTGGTGTCCCAAAATATATGTTGAAGTTTTGGAATTGTATTTGTTGTTGTCTCTTTTGCAACATGATGTTTGGTGTCTTTCACCAGGAATATGCTTGACAATAAACCCAAAGCCACCAATACAATGCCTATATAAAAAGGGTAAGGCCTGATGCCGTATTTACTGGCTATCCAGCCAGTAAGAAAGGCAACAAGTGCAACTGCAATATATCCTGCAAATTCATTCAGCCCCATGGCAAAACCTCTTTGCTTTTCACCAACCAAATCAATTTTCATCACCACCGTACTGCTCCAGGTTAAACCCTGGTTGATGCCTAACAACACATTGGCTGCAATTACCCAACCCCATGAAGGTGCAAACATCAACATGAATGGAATGGGAATGCCAATTACCCAACCTGCTACCAACAATTTTTTTCTTCCAAACTTATTTGCCAATGCACCCGTGTAATAATTGGTAAATGCTTTTACAATACCAAATACAATGATGAAAGAAAGGATGGCTGTTTTTGCCGCAATGGCAAACTCCTTCTCGGCTATTTGTGGAAGAATGGATCGTTCCATACCCACCATACCGCCTACAAAGCCGTTTACAATAACCAGCAATGCAAACTGTTTCCAGTTTTCTTTTAAGCCTAATTTAATAGAGTCATTCATATTGCACAAAGCTGGCAACAATAAATGGCTAATCCTTTAACATAAGATAAATAATCAGCGGTGACCCCTTATGCGACTAAGACTTACCTGTGTAATACCTAAATAGGAGGCTACGTATTTTAATGGTACTCGCTGTAATACATTGGGAGCTTCTGTGATGAGTGCTTTATATCTCTCGTCTGCTGTATGAAACTGTATGCCCTCAATTCGGTTTACAGTATCTACATAAGCCGCTTCAAATATTTTGCGAAACAATCTTTCTATCTCTGGAAAACTATTATACAATTTAAAAAGGTGGCCGGCATTTATGGCCACTATTTCTGCATCTTCTAAAACCTGTATGGCTTTGCGGCTGGGTTTACCAGTGAATAAACTTTCAACCCTTGCAATGATGTTGTTTTCAAAAGCAAAGCTTTCTGTGATATCAATCCCGTCTTTAAAATAATAAATACGGGCTACACCATTGTTGATGAAGTAAATGGTTTTGCAGGTATGACCAATAGGCTGCAGATCTTTATTTTTTTTAATGGTAAGAATACTACAGATTTCAACAATGGCATTTTCTGCATCTTGTGAAAGCGGATTGAATTTTTTAAAATATTGAAAGAGTTGCTCCATGTTTTTATTATTCAGGTTGCTACCTTACCTCATCCAGTTTTTTATACATCAGCTCAACCACGGCAAGGTTTAATTTAAGCCAGTTCCGCTCCCCTTTTGGCCAGTTGTATTTTTGGCTTAGCAGTTTGTCCGCCAGTGCATAAGCCTGCATGGCCTGTTCTTTATTGTAAAAACAATTGATCCAATTATCTTTCAGTTCGTCTTTCTTTTTTATAAAAATGGCACCGCCATACCATTTAAAGCAACTGGGCAGGCCCCAGAAAGAAACAGTCTTATCTTCTTTGGCCAATGCACTTTTATAAAACAATATAAAGAAATAAAGATTCTCCTTCAACCGCTGGTGAATAGCCGAATCTGACTCTTTATTTTTTGGTTTGATGCGCCAGTGGTTATTCTCCAGATTATATGGCTCTTCATTGGCATTTTTATAGCGTTTGCCGGGTGCAACAAATTTTAAATTGGTAGCACTGCTTATGCCAACATTTACCAGCGTCATTTCATCGTAAGCAATTTTTGCTATTTTGTAAACATCTTTTCCCTTGTCTATGCTGTTGTTGATGGTAATTATTTTTGCAGCATCATCATATTGCCACGTGCCATAATCAAAACTATTGCGGGGGTTTTTAAAAAATGTTCCATTGGTTGAAAAACACAAACTGCGGTAAGGTATTTCAACCTGCGAACTTTCTGTCATACCCTCCAGGCTCTCGGCATCATCTGCCATAACCCAATCCTGGCAAAGAATATTGTAAATATTTTCTGCAGTATCCAGGTAAATTAAATTCTTATTCTTTTCCTGTTTTACATTTTCGATAACCTGGTCTTCCTTTTTTGAACCGGTTTTATCGCCGGCATTATTGCACGAAAAAATAAATGCTGAAATAACAATTGCTGTAAAAATTCTTTTTTTCACTTTTATTTATTTTAGGATGTAATAAATTGCACCATTTTGCAATACCCGTTAAAAATTTTACTGTCAGTCTGAGCTTGTCGAAGACGGGTGGCTTTGTAAAGCCCCGGTTTCGACAAGCCAGTCTGCCGACACAGGCAGGCTCAACCTGACAACTTCTAAAACTGATTCACTATCGCAAATTAAAGACATTGCAAAACATACAAAAATATATATCTTCATACAATGAGATCAGCCCTTTCAATCCTTTTATTGTTAATTACTGTCACCGCTTTTTCTCAAACCAAATCTGCCTTTATCAGCGGCCGTGTTGTTGATGAAAACGACAACCCCATCTCCAAAGTATCTGTTGTAATCTTGGGCAGGCAATCGGGTACCACCACAAACGATACCGGTTATTTCAGAATAAAAGTTCCGGCATCAAAATCATTTGGTATTGTATTTTCTTTTACCGGTTACAACGAGCTACAAAAGAATTTTTACCTCAGCATTGATGAAGAAGAAAAAGTAACCATACAAATGGAACGGGGCAGCCAGACTTTAAAAACTGTTGAAGTAAGCACAGAAAAAGAACGCACCGAAACCGGCCTCGTAAAAATAAATCCAAAAAATGCTATCACCTTACCCAGCACAACAGGCGGTGTAGAAGCGTTGATAAAAATACTGGTGGGCAGCAATAACGAACTCACATCACAATACAGTGTACGTGGCGGCAACTACGACGAGAATTTAATGTACATCAACGACTTTGAAGTTTTTCGTCCATACCTGGTTCGCAGCGGACAACAGGAAGGCCTCAGTTTTATAAATCCCGAGCTGGCTAAAAATGTAAATTTTTACACCGGTGGTTTCCAGGCAAAGTATGGCGATAAGATGAGCAGCGTGCTGGATATTCAATACAAAAACCCATCTGGCTTTGGTGGCTCGGCATACGTAAGTTTACTGGAGCAGGGCTTACATTTGGAAGGTGCAGCAAAAAAAGGAAAAATATCTTACCTGCTTGGTGTACGTAACCGCAGCAATAAAAATTTATTAAAAAGCCAGGAAACAGTTGGCGCTTATATTCCATCTTCTTCCGATGTGCAGGCTTTTATCACCTACAAACTCAGCAATAAAATACAGCTTGAATTGCTGGGCATATATTCTGTTTCAAAATTCTCCCTCTTTCCCGAGTCGGTACAAAAAACAACTTCGGTCTTCTCTCCCTTCTTTACCGCCAACCTTGGCCTGGATGTTTCATTTGAAGGACAGGAAAGAGATGAATACAAAACAAACCTCATCGGCTTAAGCCTGGTACATACACCCAATAAAAAATTAAAACTAAAGTGGATGGTGAGCCGCTTTCAAAATAAAGAAAGCGAAAACTATGATATTGCCGGCGCCTACCTTTTTGGAGATCGCGATTTTGACCAAAACAGCAGCACATACGGGCAAATTGTAAATCCGCTTGGTGCAGGCTATTACCAAAACTATGGCCGCAACGAACTGAATATAAATGTGTACAATGCCAATGTAAAAGGCAGTTACACCGCAGGCAAACATGTAATACAGTTTGGCAACAGTATTGAGCAAACCAATATAACCGACATGTTAAAAGAATGGGAATACCAGGACAGCGCCGGTTATTCTCTCCCCTACAATCCGGGGCAACTCAATTTGTATAAATCAATAAATTCTACAGCTGACCTTAGCATACAAAAATTCAGTGGATATATTCAGGACAATATTCACTTTGGCAAAAACAACCGCAATATTACCCTGCAGGCCGGTGTTCGTTACAATTACAATTCGCTCAACAAAGAATTTTTAGTAAGTCCACGCATGCAGGTAAGCATTAAACCAAACTGGAAAAAAGATGTGATTGTAAAACTTGCCGCAGGCGCTTACCACCAACCACCTTTTTACCGTGAGTTGCGTAGTTACAGCGGCACGGTAAACACCAAAGTATTGGCACAAAAAAGTTACCAGGTAGTTGCCGGTGTCGATTATAATTTTAAAGCCTTTGGCAACCGCCCCTTTCGCATTAGCACCGAAGCCTATTACAAAAGCATGAGCAGTGTAGATGTGTACGATATTGACAATGTAAAAATTCGCTATGCCGGTAACAACAATGCCAAAGCATACGCCACCGGTTTTGAAGCCAGGCTTTTTGGTGAGTTGGTAAAAGATGCCGAGAGTTGGTTAAGCATTGGCATTATGCAAACCAAAGAAGACCTGCAAAATGATTTTTATTACCAGTATAAAAATGCAGCCGGCGAAATAATCAATGCACAAAGCACCGACAAGGTAGCGGTTGACAGCATTAAAAACAATGTAGGTTTTGTGCGCCGTCCTACTGATCGGTTAATAACCGCCGGTTTATATTTAGAAGATTATCTTACCACCAACAAAAATTTAAAATTTTATTTAAACCTGTTGTACGGCAGCAACATGAGTTTTAATATCCCCAACAGCACCAGGTACCGCAATGCACTCATCATTGAGCCGTACATACGTGTAGATGCAGGTTTCAGCGCACAACTCCTAAGCGAACAAAGCAAGCGCCGCAGCCACAGCCCCTTCCGCAGTTTTCAAAACATCTGGGCCAGTTTCGAAGTATTTAATTTAATAGACCGCCGCAATACCATCTCCTTTCAACTGATAAAAGATTTTGCAAACAATGTGTACGCCCTGCCAAATCGTTTAACACCAAGGTTGGTTAATTTTAAAATTGTGGGAAGGTTTTAAATACCAGCTTTAGTTTTTCATGGCATCATCGTGCAGCCTGCCCTGAGGAACGAAGGGTCGCAATCACTTTATCGGCATACCTATGGGGAGCTTTAATTACGTTTGGCAGAATTGTGTTTGTTCAAAATTCAATTGAGCATCCGTTCTTTTTTGAACAAGAAGTTGCTTATATTTAAGTTGTTGGCTGCAATACAAAACGAAATCTCACAAACTAACAAAATGAAAAAAAACGACAAGACACAACAAGTGACAATTACTTTTCTTGTTTTTGTATTTATAACCATTAAAGTATTTGGACAAACTGTTCCTGCAGGAAAATACGACACAACGAATTATCCAAAGGACAGAAAAATTATCAACGCTATTACCAATAGTTTCGACAAATCATTGTCCTTAAATGACAATTATATTGGGATTGGAGCTGACGGAAAAATGTCATTTGGAATTCAAGCGGAACTTCAAACATTTGTAAAGGACAGTATTAGTTTTAAATCAATTACACCAGTTCAAGGTACCGAATTACTAAGAATATTTAATGGAACTACTGCTATAAAAACTAAGACAGTTGACGTTATTTTTGACTCACCAAGAGGAGACGTTCATTTCAAAGTTATTAGAGCCGAAACATTTATAAAACAAAACGGAAAATGGTATTATGTCTTGGGACAAGGAACGAATTTTATGACACAAAAAGAATTTGATGAGTATAGAACACTTCATACAATTAAAAATTAAGACCTCTCACTGGCCCCTTCACTGGCGCAGATATGCAGGGCAGGCAAAGCGTGTTGGCGTATCTGTGCCTTAATAGTAGCAGCGAATTATCAAGAATCAATCAATTGTAATTATTGAAAGGAAGTCTGCGCCAACGGCGAAAAATCGCAGCATACGGCAGCAATCAAAGGGTTAAGAAAATATAAAAATCACAATCTTCTTTTTAAATAGCGGTTTGATCTTCGTGCATGAATAATAGCAAGAATTAAAATCTCATCTTCATAAATCTTATAAAACAACTTGTAAGGAAATTTTCGCATCACCATTCTTCTGATGCTTTTATTCCATTTGGCAAAAGCCAGGGGATTATTCAGTAAATCAGCTTTAGCAACCTCCAGTTCATTAATAAACCTGTCGCCAAGCCCGGTTAGTTTAGTTTCATACCAATCAAAAATAACAGCCGCATCTTCATAGGCCGTTTCAGAAACCAGAAGTGAATACTTCATTTTCTTCTGGCTTTCAATCCCGCAATAAATTCATCCCATGGTATCGCTTTCATTTTGCCCGATTCATAATCAGTTACCCGCTCTTCCAAAACAGATTTCAGTTTTTCATCGTCTTCATAAACCGAATCAGGACTTTCAGCCACACAGGTTTCCCATATCTCATCAATAATTTCCAGCCTTTCTTCAACCGGTAATTTTTTTATGTCAGTTATATCGTAGCGCATTTTTTATTTTAAAATTACGAAAAAAGCAGACAATATAATTCCGCCGCAACAGGCAGCTGTATTGCCGACTGTATTTTTATTCCCCATTATATACTTCAAAAACATAACAGGGCCAGGTAACAGTATAATATAATCCCCTGCCACGCCAGGGCGCAAATGTTTTGGTTTGAGACAAAACCAAACCAGGATATTCAACAGAACTATAATGATATATAAACCCTGCGCTTTTGTTGCTGTACACCGAATCGGTGAGGAGAAATTTTGCAGCAGCAAATTCCTGCAGCAACTGATCGCTCAATATTTTGGTATGGACTGTATGAGCCATGCGCCAATCGGTACCGGCATCAACTGTAACATATAAGGTAGACATGGGGCCCACAAAACTGTTGCCCGATGTATCTGTAATTGCAGATCGATACTGGCTTGCAAACTCACCTTTTTTAGCATGTACAAAATCAGTGCTACGGTCTTTCATAAATAATTGAACACAGGGCAAATCGGTACAGGCCGACAGTTCAATCAATTCAGTTGCGGTTAATATACTCCGCACAGAGTGAGGCGTTGCCTGCTCTTCTGCAGCTGTTACTTTATCCAGATCTTCGAGATTTACAGCACGTTTATTAGAATTACTTTTACAGGATATAAAAAGAATACAGATAAAAAAAAATCGGAAGTAGGGCAAAAAAGATTTCATATCAGTTGTTTGGATGATTATTGTTTAATGCGAAAAAAAGTAAACCCCAATGTATCAAAAACACTATTGGGACTAAGTACCATCTTATCAACTTTATCAATCGTCATATCGTACTTAGTGAGATAACGTACATAATAATTGAACAGGGTATCTCCTTTTTCTGTAAATGTATATAAGCGGGGAAAATATTTAGAATCGTTACCGCCTGCAACACCCACAAAATTATATTTACCCTCTATGGTAGTGGTATCGGTGCCGGGATATTGTACAATACTGTAAGTAAGTTTTCCATCACGGTGCAGGCGAAACATGATAAAACCGCTATCTGACTTAGATGCCCAGGTACCCAGGTATTCTTCATTTTCTCTTACCACTTCGGTATCAGTATTTTTTTCCACCCTGCGGTCAATCATTTCACGTACAAATAAATAGCCGCCCACAAGTGCTATTAGTATAAACATGTAAATGATGTAGCGAAACATAAAAATATTTTCACTAAGTTAAAATATTTTTTTCTTCGGCATTTTTATTTACTTACTGGGAATACTAATCAATAGTCAAAACTATACAAGCTAAATGTAGAATTCATTAAATCAAAAAGGTTTGCATCTCTACAAACCTTTTTGATTATAATTTTTAATTCGGCACTTCAACTACCGTCCAGTTTTTTGAACGCCGGTTCCAGAGTATGCTGTAATCTTTTCCATGCATCAGTTTATAAATTCTGGAACCATTAAAGTATGGCAGTTTAAGCCAGCCGTACTGGTAAATTTCAAAACGAAAAAGAAATGCTTCACCTGCTTTTATTTCTGCAGGCTGATAGGTTTTTCCATCATCACTCAATTGAACAGTTTGTGTGCTGGCGCTTTGTATGGTAAGGCTTATCCAGCTTGGATCATCAACAGGTGGCAGGTTTGTATTGCCTCCCTGGTTAGAATTTGTATTTCCACCCTGGTTAGGATTTGTGTTTCCACCCTGGTTAGGATTTGTGTTACCGCTGGTATTACCCGGCACTTCGGCTTTAGCAGTGTTCCATCCACGGGTAATGGCGGCTAATCTATCTCTTTTAGCAGGATGGGAGTAGCTTGCCTGATCGCTTGCAATCGCATTCATAGCAGCAAGCGATTCATTAAGATTGGCGCCCAGTTTATACATCACATATCCTGAAAAAGCATCGGCTTCAATTTCCTTTGGCGGCGTACTTCCCTGGTTACTCACAACATGATTATAATAATGATGACCCATTTCATGCGCCAAAACACTGATGGAAGCCCATTTGGTGGCAGAATGTGCATCTATGTCTTCCAGGAAATCATTATCATAAATAATCCAACGGGCATTACGGATAATCGTTGCATAAGCATTACGGATACCATTCTGTTCACGTACACTAAAATTTTCTTTCCATTTAATGCTGTCCAGCATATTATCTAGAATATCTTTTGCTTCGTAAACCGAAGCAAAATTTGATTTAAGCAAAGAACGTGGCGGCACTTTAAAACCACAGCCGGTTATTTTTTGAGCCTGGGCAGAAATTGAAACAACAAGTAAAAAGAAAAGTATCAATTTTTTCATAGTAAGGTTTAAATTAAAAGTGTTCGTTGTTTATTTTATTAAAAGTACAACAATTATTTTTCCCTGCTGAGTAAGCTTTCCTCATTTTATATTTACAAACTAAAAGTATTAAGTGAAACTCAACCACAAGGTATCTCCGATATTTATTATAAATGAAATAAAAAAATGCCTTGCACCTAAATTTGCAAGGCATTAAATTTAAAATTTTCAATTATTTTATCGGAATTATACTTACAGCACATCCTCCGCCGGGCGCCAGTTTCAGGTTTAACACAGATTTACTGTCAACTACCTGCCTGGTTATTTTATATGCTGCCGGATTGGTTTTATAATCTGCATCAGCAGCATCGGCATAAATAATAGCTGTATATTTTTTTTCTGCATCTAAAAAATTAAGATTCACATTTGTGCTACGGCTATTTTCATTTGTTATTGCTCCTACAAACCAGTTATTACTTCCTTTCGCTTTTCGGGCCACGGTAATATATTCGCCAGGTTCAGCTTCCAGGTATTTACTATCGTCCCAATCAACAGCTACATCTTTTATAAACTGAAAGGCATCCATTTTCTTTTCATACGCCTCAGGTAAGTCGGCAGCCATTTGTAGCGGACTGCAAATAGTTACATACAATGCCAGTTGTTTTGCTAATGTAGTATGAATGGTTTCTTTTTTATTCTTATCCCAGTAACTTAAATCAAGTTGAAAAATGCCAGGGGTGTAATCCATAGGCCCGCCCATAAAACGGGTAAAGGGTAAAATAACATCATGATTAGGCCTATTGCCTTCGCTCCATGCATTAAACTCCATCCCTCTTGCAGCCTCGCAGGCCAGCCAGTTAGGGTAAGTACGGTTCAAGCCAGTTGGCCTTACCGGTTCATGCGCATCCAGCATAATTTTATACGATGCTGTTTTTTGTGCAACCCGTACATAATGGTTTACCATCCATTGCCCGTCGTGGTGTTCGCCTCTTGGTATGATATGGCCCACATAGCCCGTCTTTACTGCATCGTATCCGTTGGCTTTCATAAAGCGGTAGGCTGTATCCATCTGGCGTTCGTAATTTGTTACCGATGCAGATGTTTCGTGATGCATAATGAGTTTTACTTTTTTTGATGCGGCATATTTGTGTAATCCCTTCACATCAAAATCAGGATAAGGTGTTACAAAGTCAAAAACATTTTCTTTGTATTGCCCAAACCAATCCTCCCAACCTACATTCCAGCCTTCTACCAAAACCCCACCAAAGCCGTTTTTAGCAGCAAAATCAATGTACTTTTTTACATTGGCAGTAGTAGCCCCATGCCTACCATTTGGTTTGGCATCTCTTATACTGGTAGCTGTATTCATATCTTGTGTGGTAGAGTAATCCCAACTGGCTTTGCCCACATGCATCTCCCACCAAACACCCACATATTTTGTTGGTTTTATCCATGATGGATCTTTGATAACAGAAGGGTCATTTAGGTTTAAAATAGTATGAGAAGCAAGAATATCTGTTGCTTTATCTGATATGATAATAGTACGCCATGGTGTTTTTGCCGGCGTTTGCAAGTAAGCTTTATTACCCAGCGCATCGGGTACCAATACAGCTGACAAAGTAAAATTCGATTTATCAATGTGCAGGTTCATGGCCGGATAGTTTACCAATGCAGCCTCATGAATATTGATATAGAGACCATCATTTGTTTTCAGCATTAACGGCGTTTGCACAGCATCCTTATCAAAAAACTGGTGTGCAAAAATATTGGCGGCATACTTAGGATCTTCGCCATTAACTTCACTAAGCTTTGTTACGTTTGGATTAAACTCATTGCTGTCATAATCACCCGGAATCCAGAAAGCTTTATGATCTCCGGCTAAATGAAATTCTGTTTTTTCTTCAGATACAATAAAATGGCCAAGATTTTTTTGTTGCGGAAATTCATATCGAAAACCAACGCCATCATCAAACACTTTAAAAATGATATTGAAACTGATGGCTTTGTCTCCCTTCTGCAAAAGGCTAACAGCTAGTTGACTGTAGTTATCACTGATCTCTTTAACATCGCCCCAAACCGGTTTCCATTTGGTGTTTGAACTTGTTTGAGTTGATGCTGTAACTACCAGGTTATTTTTCAAAGCCGGCAACGCTTCATTACTCATTGTTTGTTTTAATTCAAAACCCATCGCCGATGGAAGCAACACTTCTTTGCTTTTATACGAAACTGAATAGACAGGCGTTCCATTATCATTCAACCAAAAATTTAGTTCAATATTTTTGTTGGGAGACTTTACTGTTGTTTTTGTTTGTGCAAAACTAAAAGTTGCAGAAACAACAACAACAGCAGTAAAAAAGATTTTTTTTAAAAGCATATCAATCGGTTTAGGGAGTAAATTTACAAATTAATGTGTACATTTTACACACTTATTGATTATTATTTTATTTATTTTTAAAAAGAAATCAACGAAAACCCGTTTTCTGGTTTTTTAACAATAATTTACTCAAAACTGCCACAGGCCAAATGTAAATCTATGCTTATCACAAATGTTTCCTGTTTATTAACAGCCTTACTTTTTTTAAGCTCTGTTGTAACTACAGCCCAGCAACGTAAAAGAATGGATTTTGATAATGACTGGAAATTTACTTTTGGCAATGCGAATGATCCGGCAAAAGATTTTAATTACAGCATTGCCACCATTTTTTCTAAAACAGGCGCTGCACAAAAAACAGCCATCGATCCCAAATTTAATGACAGCAGCTGGCGTAAACTTTCGTTACCACATGATTGGGCTGTAGAATTACCCTTTGCAAATTCGCCCAGCTTTGATGTTCAATCGCACGGCTATAAGCCCGTGGGTGGCGACTATCCCGAAACAAGCATTGGCTGGTACCGTAAAAAATTTACTGTAGCCCGTTCCGATTCCGGTCAGCGTTTTCAAATTCAGTTTGATGGTGTTTTCAGGGATGCAAGTTTTTGGGTCAATGGTTTTTATCTTGGCAACAATAAAAGCGGATATGTGGGAGCATCCTATGATATCAGCGATTACCTAAACTATGGCAAAGAAAACACACTTGTTGTAAGAGTTGATGCTACACAATATGAAGGCTGGTTTTATGAAGGTGCCGGTATTTACCGTCATGTATGGCTGAATCAATACAACACAGTACATCTTGATGAAAACCCGGTATTTGTTTACACTGATGTTCAAAAAAATATAGCAACTGTTTATGTTGAAACTACAGTTCAGAATGAATCGTACAGCGTTGCAAATGTTGCTGTTTCTGCCATCATAACCAACAGGGATGGGCTTAAAATTGGAGAAACAATTTCAAAACCAGTTTCATTAGCTGTTAATCAAAAAATAACCCTAAAGCAATCTGTAAAAATTACAAACCCCAGGCTTTGGTCTTTGGAAGATCCTTATCTATATCGTGTAATTCCCATAATACGATCAGCCGGAAAAATAATTGATACAGATAATATTCGCTTCGGCATCAGGACCATCAACATTACAAATAAAGGCGTTTTCCTGAATGGAAAATATGTAAAATTAAAAGGCACCAACAATCACCAAGATCATGCAGGCGTTGGCAGCGCCCTACCCGATTACCTGCAGTATTACCGTATTTTTTTATTGAAACAGATGGGTTCTAATGCATATCGTTCCAGTCATAATCCACCCACAAAAGAATTGCTGGATGCCTGTGACAGCCTGGGCATGTTGGTGATGGATGAGAACAGGTTGCTCAACAGCAGCCCGCAATACATGCAGGATTTTGAATGGCTTTTAAAACGTGACAGAAGCCGTGCGTCTGTTTTCATGTGGTCGATAGGTAATGAAGAAGGCTGGGTACATACAACAAGTACCGGAAAACTTATTGCACAATCGTTGCTTGCTAAACAGAAAGAACTTGATCCAACACGGGTAAGCACCTATGCTGCAGATGTGGCCAATGTGTACAAAGGAATAAATGAAGTGATACCGGTACGAAGTTTTAATTACCGACAGTTTGCTGTTGCAAATTATCACAAAGATCATCCTAACCAACCTATCATCGGCACCGAGATGGGTAGCACAGTTACCACAAGGGGACAGTACGTAAAAGATTCTGTAATCGGTTATGTTCCCGACCAGGATATTACCGCACCTTGGTGGGCAAGCACTGCCGAAACCTGGTGGAAACTTGCTGAGCCAAATGATTATTGGTTAGGCGGATTTGTGTGGACCGGTCTTGATTATCGTGGCGAGCCAACACCGTTTCAATGGCCAAATATCAGTTCGCATTTTGGTATTATGGATGCATGTGGTTTTCCAAAAAATATTTATTACTACTACCAATCATGGTGGACAGATAAAGATGTGTTGCACATTTCGCCGCATTGGAACTGGGCAGGCAAAGAAGGAGAACCGATTGATGTTTGGGTAAACAGCAATGCTGATAATGTAGAAATGCTTTTGAATGGAAAAAGTTTAGGTAAAAAAGATATGCCACGCAACGGCCATTTAAACTGGATGGTGAATTATGCACCCGGCACATTGGAAGCCATTGCTTACAAGCGAGGGAAAAAACTTCAAACTAAAGTTGAAACAACCGGCAAACCTGCTGAAGTTGTTATCAGCCCGTATAAAACAACCATGCTGGCCGATGGCAAAGATGCAACAGTAATAAACATCAGTGTTATTGACAGGCAGGGACGTGAAGTACCTGATGCCAATAATCTTATTCGTTTTTCTTTACGGGGAGATGCTAAGATAATCGGTGTTGGCAATGGCGACCCCAGCAGCCACGAGCAGGATAAATATTTTGATACAGTTGCACAACGACATTTATTTAATGGTAAATGCCAGGTGATATTGCAATCGGGATTTGCATCATCCATGATACATTTTGAAGCAAAGACGGATAGTTTATGGACCGGCTCAACAGATATCATGACCATTAAAAACTCAATTGTAACTGACGTTAAATTAACGAACAATACTTTTTCGGTACTACCTTTTAAAGCAACGCCAATTGATAAGATGTTGGGTGCCGATATTTCTTTTTTACCCGAACTGGAAAATAAAGGCATGAAATTTTATGACCTGGATGGAAAAGAAAAAGATGCTATCAAAATTTTAAAAGACCATGGATTGAATTATGTGCGGTTGCGCATTTTTAATGATCCGGCACGTGACAGTGGTTATTCTCCGCAAAAAGGATTTTGCGATCTGCAGCATACCATGCAAATGGCAAAAAGAACCAAAGATGCCGGCATGAAATTGTTGCTTGATTTTCATTACAGCGATTACTGGGCCGATCCGCAGCAGCAACACATGCCCAAAGCCTGGCGTGGTAAATCAATCAGCGAATTAAAACAGGCTGTGTATGATTACACCAGAATGGTGATGCAGGCTTTAAAAGACCAGGGCACTGCACCTGATATGGTACAGGTTGGTAATGAGATAAACCATGGTATGATATGGCCACATGGAAGTGTAAATAATTTCGATAGTCTTGCTCAATTATTTTTTGCAGGCATACAGGGTGTAAAATCCGTTTCTCCATCAACCAGTATTATGTTGCATATTGCATTAGGTGGGCAAAATGATGAGAGCAAATTTTTTATTGATAACATGGTAAACCGCGGCGTTCCGTTTGATGTGATCGGCTTATCTTATTATCCCAAATGGCATAATACATTGGCAGACCTTGAGTATAATCTCGATGACCTTTCACGCAGGTATAATAAAGATGTAATTGTAGTTGAATACTCTCATGTAAAAAAAGAAGTAAACGAATTATCATTTAATGTAGCCAATGGCCGGGGCAAGGGAAGTTGTATTTGGGAACCGTTGAGTACCTGGGAACGATTTTTCGAGAGGAATGGTAAAGCAAATGAGTTACTTTTAATTTACGACGAGATCAGTAATAAATATTTAAAGAAATAAAATAACTAATACCGATTTGACATTAAAATTATGCTGTCAGCCTGAGCTTGTCGAAGGCGGGTTCACAAATATAACAGGCTCTTTTACAAATGGCACCGGTTTCTCCCGATAGTTATCGGGATCAACCTGACAGCTTTTATAGGATAGATTTAATGTCTAATTGGTATAATTTAAAATCGTTTCATGTTAGAAAAAATAATTGCTGTTTTCACTGAAAAATTTGCAGAGCAGCCAACTGTATTTCGTTCGCCGGGTAGAATAAATATACTGGGCGAACACACAGACTATAATGAAGGTTTTGTTTTGCCCGCAGCCATTGATAAAAGTATTTATGTTGGCATAACAAAAAGAACTGATAAGCAGGTTAACCTTTTTGCCGGAGATTTTAATGAAAGCTTTACAACAGATACGGAGCATATAGAACCAGCGTCCATTCAATGGCCTAATTATATTTTGGGCGTGGTTGATCAGTTACAAAAGCGAGGACTTACCATTGGTGGTTTTAACCTGGTGATTGATGGCGATATCCCAATTGGTGCAGGCCTCTCTTCTTCTGCAGCTGTGGAATGTGCAGTGGTTTTTGCATTAAATGAAATTTTTGAATTGGGTTTAAGCCGTATGCAAATGGTGCCGCTTGCACAAAAAGCCGAGCATGTTTTTGCCGGCGTTAATTGCGGCATTATGGATCAGTTTGCAAGTATGTTTGGCAAAAAAGATAACACCATTAAACTTGATTGCCGTTCATTACAATACGAATACGTTCCTATTAATCTTACCGGTTACAAAATCATTTTGTTCAATACCAATGTAAAACACAACCTGGCTTCATCTGAATACAATACCAGGAGAAAACAATGCGAAGAAGGGATTTCTATCATTGCACAAAATCATCCGGCTGTAAAAAGTTTAAGAGATGTAAGCATGGCAATGCTGAAAGATAATGTTGCAGGCGTTGATTCGTTAATTTTTAAAAGATGTAAATATGTGGTGCAGGAAAATCAAAGATTACTGGGCGCATGCGATGATCTGAAAAAAGGTGATTTTAGAGCGCTTGGTAAAAAAATGTTTGAAACGCATCATGGATTGCAATATGATTATGAAGTTAGTTGCAAGGAACTTGATTTTTTAGTTGACTACGTAAAGAATAATGCAGATGTAGCCGGTGCCAGAATGGTTGGTGGCGGCTTTGGCGGCTGTACCATCAATTTGATAAAAGAAAATGCAGTTGAAAAACTGGTGGAACAAATCAGTGCTGCATACCAAAAAGAAATGAATCTTACATTGTCGGTATATGTGGTTTCTATCCAAAACGGAACAGAGAAATGCAGCAGTTGAAAATATTTTTTCATTTTAATTTAAATAAAACCAAATCTGCCGAATGAAAAAAGGTATAAAAAAAACAGGTTTTGGTAATTTTGAAAACAAAGCAGTTACTGCATACACCATCACAAATGAAACGGGTATGCAGGTTACTGTGATCAATTACGGAGCCACCATTACACAAATTATTACGCCTAATAAAGACGGGATTGCCGGCAATGTAATTCTTGGATTTGATACGCTTGATGGTTATATACAGAACGGCCATCAATATCATGGATGCGCCGTTGGCCGTTATGCCAACCGCATTGCCAATTCTACATTTACTTTGGATGGAAAAGAATATTCAATAACAAATACACACAATCATTTTTGTTTACATGGTGGCAAAAAAGGTTTTGATAAAATTTGGTGGAACATTGAAGAGCAGAATGACTGCAGTTTAAAACTTACCTATCTAAGTAAAGATGGTGAAGAAGGTTTTCCCGGCAATGTAAATATTGAATTGATTTACAAACTTAGTTCCGATAATGAATTAATAATGGATTACACAGCAAACACAGATAAACCAACGCCGGTAAATTTAACCAACCATTGTTATTTTAATTTATCGGCAGGAAAAGAGCCTACTATTTTAAATCATCAGTTAAGCATCTTTGCCAGCCAATACACTGAAGCGGATGAAAATTTAGTGCCCACAGGGCAATTTGCATTTTTAGAAAATACACCCATGGATTTTAGACATGCTAAAACGGTAGGAAAAGGCATTAAGCTTGCCGGAGGGTATGATCATAACATGATATTAAGCAGCAACAATAATAAAGCAGCTGAATTGTATGATCCGGTAAGCGGACGTTTTATGGAAATGTTTACTACCGAACCTGCAGTGCAATTCTATTCGGGCAACGCACTTCATTTTGATAATGAAAGTAATAATTGCAAATCTTCTTTTATTCAACACGCCGGGCTTTGCCTGGAGGCACAGCATCATCCAAACAGCCCCAATGAACCTTCTTTTCCAAATACTATTTTAAGGCCAGGAGAAAAATACAGGCAAACAACAAGCTATAAGTTTTCAATCAGGTAAATTAAAAATTTATCAAAATAAAAATGCCGCCTGAAAAAGGTCGGCATTTTTATTAAAATTATAAACTGCTTAGTTAATAGTAACTGTTTGCAGGTTTTCATTAAGTGTTATGGTGTATGTACCTGCTGTAACAGGTGTTTTAAAATTAGGACCACCTCCCCATTGAATTTTTCTTGGTGTACCAAGTCCCTGGCTTTGTCCGCTGTTATCTTCGTAATCAAATGCACCCCAGTTGTTGCTGGCTAAAAATTTAATTTCTTCATTGGCATCTAATGGTAGTGTAATTGTCCAGATGCCGTTTCCGCCATAAACCATTTGTGGTGAAGCGCCAGGGTTCCAATCAGGTACTCCTGTCATTCCATTACCCACAACCCTCATTTCGGCAGCAGGGCTCATTTCGTATTTAATGTTATTTACATCACGTCCATCCCAAATCACCCTGTAACGTCCAGCTGTAGTAATGTCAGGAAAATTAGGTCCGTTCACACCCATTGTACTTCCGCTTGCCCCCGCAGATCCATAGCTTCTTGTTTCAGTAACAGATTGGCTACCATTATCCCACTGATTATTATCTATTAATTTCCAACCACCGGTTGTAAAATTTGTTAACCCAACAAACAGGTTGGTACCAGAATTACCTAAAGCATAATTGGGGAAAACACTTGGCGGATCCCAACCTGCACCAGTGGCTCCACCTACAAAACCCATACGGCCTGTAGTGATATTATATTGAAGCGTACTGATGTTTACAGAAACTCTGTAGAACCCTGCAGTTGGTACAGAAAGATTTGCGCCGCCGGCGGATAATACACCACCCGATCCTCCATAATTTATGTTCCAACTACGGCCAATGGTTATTTTAAACTCGGCATTGGCTGGTAAAAAAAGATAGATGTAGTACATTTTATTAAATACAGAAGCTCTCATATCTCTGATCAATTCTGGTGCCGTTCCCGGATCCCAATCATTTCCATTACCGGTAGAACTTTGGTAACCGCCCGGCAGATAAACCCTTAAAATAGGAACATAACTGGTAATGGTTACACCTACAGTATTTGAATAAGCTATAGCACCCAAAGCAGTTACCGCTTTAATTCTATATTCAACTTTACCTGTATTACCACCGGGTATGCCTGAATTTAATGCAGTTAAATTCATCGTATCCTGGTTTAATGCCCTGGTAAAAAAAACAGAGTTAACGGGAATTTCTTTGATGTTTGCAAAATTTTTGGTTGCAGAATCATACTGCAGATAATAAGTTACAGCACCGGTATAATTTTTAAAGGCTGTTGTCCACGAAAAAGTATTAGACAGCAATGCCGCATTGGCTAACGTACAAACTACCGATGCATTGGCCGATGTCAAAACTGAAGGATCGGCAAATGGTGTAACCATTATTTTTAAAACGTTACTGGTATATCTTTCATTATTATTATTGTAAGAAGAAATAAGCCTTACATCAATTGATTGTGAAAGGCCCAATTTAAATCCAAGATTCAGCAGCATGCCATTCAATTCTCTTCCGGTAAGTGACGTGTTTAAAACGCCAATAACTGTTTTAGAATTTTTGTTGACAAAGTTTTTACCGGTAGAATCAATTTCCAAAATATACTTAGTTGTAGAAGAATCGTTTGAATATTTAGGATTTGTCCAGGAAAAATTAATAATTGCATTATTTGAATCGGCAAGTGTTGGCGCAACTGTAGTAGTTGAACTGCTTAAAACCGGCGATACGCCTAACTGATAAACAGGCAGCGCATCAACCTTGGTAAGATTATCTGTTTTGTTACAGGCTGAAAAAATTACCATTAACGCCAGCGACGCAAGGATAAGTTTAGAAATTTGTTTCATAAAAATTATTTTAATTAGCATTGTAGCAATCTTGTTTACTTATAATTTGGTCAACTTGTATGTTCCGGTTTGAAAATTAATTTCAACTTTATACAAACCTGCACCAGGAGAAGGGAACTGCGGATCGCTATTCCTTTTCTCAAAGTCACCTGAAAGTTTTGCCGTTCCATCAAGAGCATGGTATTGCGTTTCCCAGTTACCCTGTGTTTGAATTAATTTATATCCACCAGTAGCATTAAAATTTATGTTAGCCACGTAGTGCAATACATCGCTTGGCCCGCCTGCTCTTGTAAATTTCTGAGAAACATCATAAGGAGCAGGTAATGGATTGTTCCAACCAGAAGCTACTGCATCTCCAACAATCCATAAATTTCCATCACTGTAAATAGGATTAACTGTTGTTGTTCCGGGTGGCTCAACCACAAAGTCAAGATAATTGTTAACGCTTATTTTAAGCACATTAGAAAAAAGCGGAACAGTACCGTTTAACAAAGTAGATTTAATTCTGAACTCCATGTTATGTGCTACGCCTGCCTGCAGTTCTAATTTTGTTAAAAAGGTGTTCAGTTCTTTTACAGTTAGTGTTACACTTAAATCATTACTGATAGAACGCTCCTGCAGTTTAGGATTGGTAAAATTGGAGCCTGTAGTATCTACCTGCAAAATATAAGTAACGTTTTGAGAACTGTTACCGGTATTAAACTGGTAGTTTGGATTGGTCCAGCTAAATGTTATTGCCGGGTTATCCTTGTTGACTTTCAGCAAAACCATTGCAGTTGTAGATGAGGCACTTAATACAGGATTTGTACCACCCTGGAAAAATACCTGGTTCTCGTCTTTTTTGCAGGATAGCATTATTGCAGCTGTAAAGACCGTACCGAATAGTAATTTTATAAAATTTTTCATATAAAACAGTTTTTATTATTTTTTATTAATAACCTGCATTTTGTGTTAAGTTAGGGTTAGCTACCAGATTTGATGCCGGAATGGGGAAAATATTATACTTAGTATCAACAGCTGTGCCAGAAGATACGCCACCTTTCCATGGCCACAGGTAAGTACCTGTTGTTAATAATCCGTAGCGTATCAAATCTGTACGGCGGTGTCCTTCCCAATATAATTCCCTTCCTCTTTCATCAAGAATGAACTGAAGATTTAATTGACCTGGGGTAATATTACCCGAAGCATTTCCAAAAGCTCTTGTACGAATATTATTGATATAGCTTAATGCAGTAGTTACATCACCGCCTGTACCGCCACGCAAAACAGCTTCGGCATAAATCAAGTACATTTCTGCTAAACGGAAAGCGGGGAAATCAACATCAGCAAATTCCTTTCTGCTGTCTGATACCTGGCCTCCATCTGAACGAACGTTCACATATTTCTTAACGTGCGGTCCCTGGTCAAAATTGCTGATATCTGTAATGGTTAACTGTGCCGGACTTGTACCATATTTAGATGTTGTGAACAGTGCTCTTTTATCAGTACCTCCTGTTGGATCAGGAAAAAGATTTACAAAGGCTGAAGTAGATCTGTAACCATACCAGCCACCACCTACGCCATACTCAACACCTTCATCACCACAAGCTGCATGCACAAAAAAGGTTGTGTTACCATAAGCCTGCGTACGCAATCCATCACAGTTTACCGCAAACATAAATTCATCTTTTGCTTTATCGTTATCTGCCATAAATACTCTTGGATAACCTGTATATAATGTATAAGGAGCGGTAATTACTTTCTTAGCGTAAGTAACAGCATCGGTGTACCTGGTTGTACCTGTGTAAGTACCGGCATTTAAATAAATACGTGCCAATAAAGCCCAGGCAGCTCCCTGGTCTACCCTGCCATATTCAATTGTTTTAACCGGAGCAAGTAGTGCGTCAATTTCTTTAAGTTCTTTTTCTATGTATAGAAAAAGGTTTGCACGGCTAATTTCTCTAGGCAAAGCTGTTCCAATCAAATCTTCTTCTGTAATAAAGGTTGACTTACCAAACAGATCCATCATTACCCAGTAGTTGTATGCACGCAAAAAACGAACTTCAGCCACTGAATTTTTAATATCAGCTGCTTCTGCACCGCTGATTCCTCTTTCAGTAAGTTTTGCATCGGTACTTTCCCTGAGGTACTCATTGATGAGTGTGATGTTATAAATTGGCCTGGCATAAATTCCTTTAAGAAAAGGATCTGCACTGGTCCATCTTAAGTTGTGAAAATCTTTGATGGTCTGATCGTTCCATGCAACAACTGCCTCATCGGTAGGCAATTCCTGGCAATTAAAAAACATTCTGATAAAGGCTACCTGAGAACCTTCATCCAATCCTCCACTGATATCGGGGTTACCTGCAGGGCCGGAGTTACCAGTGATAGCAAGTGTTCCGTAAATTTTTGCAAGCACACTTTTATAACCTGCTGCGGTTGAAAAGGCTTTTTCCGGTGTAAGATCGTTTGTTGGAAAAAGATCCAACTTCTTGGCGCAGGAAGCTGCAATTATGGTTACAATCAACGCTGTTGCCAGATATTTTAATAATTTATTTTTCATATCAATCGTTGTTTAATAATTAAAAATCTAAATTAAGACCTAAAGAGAAAGTACGTGGCCTTGGATAAATATTGTTATCAACTCCACTATCATTGGCATTCTCAGGATCCAGCCCTTTGTATTTAGTTATGATAAATACATTCTGCACACTTGCTGCAATCCGAAGGCTGGCTTTTCCTTTAAGTATCTTTCCCCAGTTGTAACCAAGGTTTATATTATCCAACCTGAAGAAAGAGGCATTCTCAATATAATAATCAGATAAATACTGATTGTTTGAGAAATTGGTTTCCTGATAATTTGTTGATGCATTTCCAATAAAGTTTATTGGATTTTTAATCTGCCTTAACACACCATTATTAGAATTGAAATTGTTATACAGATAATTGCCAAAAGCTCCATGGCCAGCAATACCCAAAGAATATTTTTTATAAGTAACCTGAGTGTTTAACCCAATAAAAATATCTGATGCTGGCTTTTTATAAAAATAACGGTCTTTCTGGTCAATGGCTCCATCACGGTTTAAGTCTTCATACAATCCTTCAATAGGTTTACCAGATGTTTGATCGTAAACCTGTTTAAAAACATAATATACATTTGGGCTATAGCCTACTGCCAGTCTGCCGATATTATTTCCTGTACCTCCCGATATTCCACTCACCGGAATGCCGGTAAAATTCGCATCCTGTTGCTTAAGCAGATTTGTAATTTCTCTGGTGTTGTATGTAAAATTGAAACCAAAATCCCATTGCAGGTTTTGTTTTTTAACAGGTGTAGTATTAAGTGTAAACTCAACTCCTTTATTTTCCATATTACCCACATTGGTTAATAGTTCAATATTAAAGTTGGCTCCTGCAGCTACAGGAACAACACTTAAAAGATCTTTTGTTTTTTTGAAATAATAATCTACAGAGCCGGAAATCCTGTTATTAAGAAAGCCAAAATCGAGACCCAGATTTGTTGTAATTGTAGTTTCCCATTTCCTGGTACGGTCATAAGCCGAAGGACGTAAGAAGCTATAGAATGAACTACCAAATTGGTATTGAGCAGCACTATTACTTTGAGAGTAGTAAGGTAAATAAGAATAATAATCAATTCCATCCTGGTTACCGGTTGACCCCCAGCCAAATCTTAATTTAAGATCACTTATTACATTTACAGTTTTAAAGAAATCATCTTTTAATTTCCATGCTGCTGCTATCGCAGGATAATAACCTACCCTGTTAACTTGTGAAAACCTGGAACTGGCATCTCTGCGAAGCGAAGCTGTTATCAGGTATTTATTTGCTACTGTAATGTTTACCCTGCCTAAATATGATTCTAAACGCCACTCTGGTTTACCTGTGCCAACCTGGTCAGAACCGGCGATTGTATCTTTTCTTTGCGGGTTATTAGGATCGGCAATTGCTCTGTAACTAAAAGAAGGAAAACTACTGGTGAATGTTACAAAATCCTGGTAGCTGTGTCCAACCAATACATCAACTTTTGTTTTAAGTTTTTTTATATCCTTAGCGTAAAAAAGCTGTATATCAGTTATGGTACTGGTTTTCTTTTGCTCGTAGTAAGTTTTACGACCACCAGTTTGGTAATTGGTTGCAGAAGCAGAATCAATATTATCATTGCCGTTGCCTTTTGCATTATCTATTCCAAAATTAAATAAAACATGCAGGTCGGGAAACCAATGAAGCTTATAATCAAGCTGTATGTTACCAATAAAACGGTTGACATTTGATTTGTTGTCACGCTGATTTAATAATGCTACCGGATTACGGGTTGCAAGTTGCATCAGCGTTCCGTTTGGATCCAGCCATTCAGTATATCCACCAAATTTACCAGTAGAAGATCTTACAGATTGGGTGGGGTCAAAGGCTATTGCTGATCCTATCGCTCCTTGATTTGCAAAATTATTTTTTGTGTTACTTGCTTTCAAAGCAAGGTTTACACTTAAGTGATCATTAAAAAATTTCGGATTAAGGTTTAGTGAACCGGTAAATCTTTTAAAATTATCCGTTCTTAAAATTCCATCCTGTGCTAAATAACTCATTGAAGCCCTGAAAGGAATATTCTTAAAAGCACCACTGGCACTTATATTATTGTCCCAGCCAAAAGCTGCACGGTAAATTTCCTTCTGCCAGTCTGTATTGGCAGTTCCTAATAATGCCTTAAATGTAGCATTGCCATCAGCATTAATAATTGCTCTTACCTCATCGCCTGTTAGTACCTTAACTGTTTTTCCTACAACGCCAGTTGATAATTGTGTACTGAAATTATATCTTACTTTACCTTTTGCGCCTTTTTTAGTTGTGATAAGAATTACACCATTTGATGCTCTTGATCCGTATAAAGCGGTTGCAGATGCATCTTTTAATACAGACATTGATTCTATATCATTTGGATTGATTGTATTTAAAAGATTTGAAGAACCTGGAAGCCCATTGCTCTCTACCGGAAACCCATCAATTACAATCAAAGGGTCATTACTTGCACTAAGCGAAGCACCTCCCCTGATACGTATGCGGCTTCCACCACCCGGTGAACCACCACCTGTCGTAACTTCCAGGCCTGCTACTTTACCCTGCAACAATTGTTCAGAAGAGTTTACTACACCCTTTTGAAAATCTTTAGCAGATACAGATGTAACTGCACCCGTTAAGTCGCCTCTACGTTTTGTACCGTATGCAACAACAACCAGTTCATTCAGTTGCTGGTTAACCAGCACCAGGCTAACATTAACAGCAGATTTACCGGCAATACTTACTTCCTGCTGGGCAAAGCCTACAGAAGAAATTACCAAAACACCTGTTGATGTTGTATTGATTTTGAATGAACCATCTGCCGCTGATTGCGTGGCAGTTTTTGTTCCTTTTACAGTTATGGTTGCGCCGGAAACGGGAGTTCCGTCTTTTGAATCAGTTACTTTTCCGGTAACTGCATTTTGAGAAAATGCTGCCACCGACAAAAAGAACATGACTGAGGCCAACATTAATTTTTTTAAGATTTTTCTCATAAAACAAGCTTTTCGTTTTTAAAAATTAGCAATCGAATTCTAAACATTGTACTTACACAAAATGATAATGTGTATAAAGTACACAATATAGGACTTTTTTTGAACCTACAATTATTTGTTAAAAAAAATGAATAAAAAAATTAAACCGCTAAACATTGCTTTTTGATAACCCCTTGTTTATCAGTTTTTTTTAGATAACAATTACAAACAGGGCTTTAAAAATCAATCCCCACCCACTTTTTCTTTTTCTTTTCGTACTTATTATAATTGAAATTATACAGTTTGCCAGGCCGGTGCGGAACATCCTGTTCCATTTCATCTATATCGACTAAAAAGTCCATGGCAAAGAATTTCTTGCGGAAATTTCGCCTGTCCATTTTAATATTTAATATCGCTTCATATACATTCTGCAATTCACGTAAAGAGAATTTTTTGGGCAACAGGCTAAATGCCAACGGATGCTCCTGCACACGCCTTTGCAATTGTTCATAACTGCAATCCAGAATTTGTTTGTGGTCAAATGCAAGCTCTTCTGTCTCGTATACATCATGCCAGTGAAGTTCATTATCCAGTATTTTTAATTTGTGATTCTGAATATTGATTAGTGAATAATACACTACAGTTACCACTCTTCCTGCCGGATGCCTGTTTAAACTTCCAAAGGTTTTAACCTGCTCCATATATACATCATCAAGGCCTGTTCTTTGTTTTAAAATCCGGCTTGCTGCTTCATCAAGTTCTTCTCCCGGATCAACCAGGTCTCCTAACAAAGACCACTTTCCCTGGAATTTTTTCAGATCACTTCGTATCAGCAGCACTTTCAGTTTGTTTTCATCAAATCCAAAAATTACACAGTCTACTGATAAAGCAATCCTATTGATGCTTTCAACTTCCGATTGAATGGCCGATAATGTTTTTATAGTTTGGGCCTGGCTGGTTTGGGTGGATTTACTCATATGCATTTCTAAAAAATTACGTTATCAATATTTTACAAATTTTACTACATTACCTCTGCCGTTCTGTTTCAATACAAGAAAATAAATTCCTTTTGCAAGCATACTAAACTGACTTGTAACTGCTATTTGATATTGCCCTCTTACCTGGCTAGTATTTAAAAGTGTTTGTACTTGCTGACCCTGTGGATTATACACTTCAATGCTTACTCTTCCATTATCAGCTATAATATAATCTATCAGTGCATTTCCGATTACCGGGTTTGGAGATATTTTTAAACCATAACCATTTTTCAAATTGGTTATTTGACTGTTATGCGCCAGTGTACTAAACTGTGCTGTTACATAATTGTTAACCGGCGTTGCAGCACAGTTTGCACTCACACGCCAATCATACAATGTAGCCTGTGTAAGATTTATTACAGAAACAGATCCGCCACTGATTCCTGCTGCAGCATTTATCCAGGCGCCTGAAGTTGCTGCTCTGTAATCAACCGAATAAAAATTTCCGGCAGTAACATTCCAGTTGAATACAACCGAATTGGTAGTGATGTTTGTAACATTCAAACCTGTTGGTGCAGCTGGTGTTGCTGTAACATTTACAGTAATCACTGCTCTTGGCCCTTCGCCACAATTATTTGTTTGGCTTACATAATAGCTGGTGCTGCCTGCAGCAGTTGTTGCCGGTGTTGGCGCAGTAGTACTACCTGTACCTCCAGTTGCTGTTGTATACCATTTAAGATTTGTACCGGTTGCAGTTAAAGCAACTGCTGTAACATTCTGGCAATAAATTACCGGGCTGGTAACAGTTGGTGCTGCAGGTAATCCTGTTATGTTTACAGCAATAACAGCTCTTTGACTTTCGCAACCGCTAACAGTTTGTGTTACATAATAATTGGTACTGCCTGCTGTTGCAGTTGATGGTGTTGGTGCCGTTGCTGTACCTGTTCCACCTGTCGCTGTTGTATACCATAATAATGCAGTTCCTGTAGCTGTTAAAGGAACCGCAGTTGCATTTTGACAATAAGTAACAGGTGTTGTTACAGTTGGTGCAAGTGGTGCAGCATTAACATTTACAGTTATTGCAGCACGTGGACTTTCGCATCCGTTATTAGATTGACTTACATACCAAGTAGTGCTACCAGCTGTTGCAGTTGATGGTACTGGCGGAGTAGCATTGCCGCTACCACCAGTAGCAACTGTATACCACAACAGGTTGTTGCCGGTTGCAGTTAAAGCAGGTGCTGTAACATTCTGACAATAAGTTAATGGGCTTGTAACACCTGGCGCAGCAGGAACTGCTGATACATTTACAACAATTACAGCTCTTGGGCTTTCGCCACAACTCTGCGTTTGACTTACATAATATGATACACTTCCGATAGTTGTTGTTGAAGGTGTTGGTGCTGTTGCACTGCCTGTGCCACCGGTTGCTGTTGTGTACCACAATAAACTTGTGCCGGTTGCAGTAAGTTGTGTTGCAACTGCATTCTGACAATAGTTAACCGGGCTGGTTACAGTTGGCGCAGGTGTATTTGCTGTAACATTTACTACAATTGGCAAACGTGCACTTTCGCAGCTGCCAATCGTTTGCGTTACGTAATAAGTTGTGCTGCCAATAGTTGTTGTAGATGGCGTTGGTGCTGTAGGGCTGCCCGTACCACCGGTTGCAGTTGTGTACCAAAGTAAATTTGTGCCTGTTGCCTGAAGCGGCGATGCTGTTGCATTCTGACAATAGTTTACAGGGCTTGTTGCTGTTGGTGTTGCAGTTGCACACGCCGGAATGCTTACATAAATATGATACTCACCCGGCTGTAATGTTATAGATTGCGATGTTGCAGTTAAATTAAAATTGCTACTTGTAACACCATTTAGTCCGGTGCCTGTACCATTGCTGATATAATTTGTCCAATCGCCTGTTGATTGAAAAGTAACTGTTTTAGTTTGTGCAACCACATCAAAATTGGCAACAACAGTTACTTTTTTTCCAGTAGTATTTGGATCGGCAATCTGAAATACTTTTACAAGACCGCTGTTAAAATCGTAAGTAAAACTTGTGTTATTAAAAACAGCCGGATTACTTAAGCGTAATTGAATTATACTTTTATAAGCGTTATATAAACGTACTCTTTCTGGCACAAGCATATACTCCCAACGTGGTGGTTTGTTTGCTACATTCGATCCGCCAAAAGTAAGCGGTACATCATATCCTCTCTCGCCAAATTGCCATATCATTTTAGGACCGGGTACAGTAAAGAAAACAGTAGCAGCTGCTTCAACTCTTGCCAATGCAGTATTCAAATTACGAACGTTGTAACTGCCGGCAGAATTACCAAATGTTATGTTCTTGTACATGTTGCGTTCTTCATCATGGCTTTCCATATATCCCATCACCGCAGGATTATTAAATCCACGTTGTGGGCTGTTGTATGAAATTGCAGATATATCTGAAGTGGCCACAAAGCCCATGGTGCATTGGTTGTAAGTAAAATTGCTATTGCCCCACAACATAAAACCGTGTGCTGCATATTCCTGTTCTTCCTGACTAGGCAATGTTCCTAAAAATTCTAAAATCATATAAGTCTCGGGATAAGTTGGAACGGTACCATCGTAATATCTTTTTAAATTGGCTACCCTGCTTGCATCATAATTTTCGATAGTAGTTGTATTGCTGGATGTTTGTGTAAATCCTTTGGCAAGATCAAACCGGTACCCGTCTATTTTGTATTCCGACAACCAGTGGTTTAAAGAACGCTGAGTCAGGTATTGCGTTGGAACGGCAGTGTGATTAAAATCGTTAAAGAAGGCATAAGCATGTGGCGCTACAGGATTTAACCATGGATTATTTGGTGCAGGCCTGTTGTTAACTGCATCCCAATACATTTTTGCCTGTGGAGCGTTGCCGGTACAATGATTATAAACAACATCCAGTATTACAGCTATTCCATTCAGGTGGCACTTGTCAATAAACTCTTTAAGTTTATTTTTTGTACCGTAATATTTATCGGGTGCAAAATAAAAAGATGGATTGTAGCCCCAGCTTTCGTTTCCATCAAATTCATTGACAGGCATTAACTCAATAGCGTTGATGCCGATATTTTTTAAATACTGTAAAGAGTCAATCAAAGATTGATAACTATGTTCTGTAGTAAAATCCCTGATGAGCAATTCGTACACCATTAAGTTTTTCTTATCAGGCTTAACAAAATTATTTACCTGCCAGGTATACTGGGGTTCTGCTGTTTGAATGATGCCAACCTGCCCGGTTGTTAAACCTGATGGATAAGGTTTAAGATTTGGATAAGTTGTTGCATTGATGAACTGATCATCCTGATCCAATACTTTTTGTGTGTATGGATCTGCAGTTCTGATTGTATTGTCAATTAAATATTGATAGCCATATTCCTGGCCGGGTGTGAGGCCCGTTAATGTTATCCAGAAATAATTCCCATCGGGCGTTTTATTCATCTGGTAAGTACATTGATTTGCCCAGTTTGAAAAATCGCCAACGGCTACCACATTGTTTTTACCTGGTGCAAATAACACCAATGTAACAGCAGTATTGTTTGGATTATAGTTTAGTCCTTCAATGGCACCCGGTGGCAGTGCCGCCACATTGGTAGCCGGAGCAATATAAAAACTGAATGAATCTTTTACGGTTACTGTTCCATTATTTCCTTCCAAAAATACCTGGTGTGTACAGGCTGTTGAAATGGTTGGATTGGCAGAAATAGTAATTGCATTGGTAGCAGTGTTAATATTAGTGCCATCCAGTTTTAAAGTAAGATTTGAATTTGCAGATGCAACACCTGTAATGCTGATACTGCCGCCAACTGCTACATTTATTGGCTCAACCCATGGTATGTACCTGGGCTCAAACGGAGGAAGATTCAGGCGTACAGCATATTCTGCGCTGCTATACACAGGCAGGTACATATCACTCACATCTGAATTAACCTGCTTTAACGAGCCTGTTGCATTTCTAAAAATGACTGTAACTTTTTTTATGATCTCGCCGGCAGGCACCCCAAAAAATGAACGAATATTGGTAATGGTGTATTGATATTTATTTGCTCCAAGTGGTGTTGCTTTTGCCAAAGGATCTGTTGAACCCCAGGTAAATCTTACATATTTCCAATCGCCGGGACCAGTGCTTAAGTTGGTAATTAATCCTACATGCACATATACATTATTTGAATTGCCACCCTCAAAATTCAATAACCCCTGATTGCCTTTATTGCAATCAACTGTAAAACTTAAAGTGGAATTATCTACGGGAAATTCAGGAGTCCAGCTCAGCAGGCGTTGGGCATTTACTGAAAAAACAAGACATAGAATAGCGAGTGAAAGGAGGACTTTTTTCATGTAGCAAGCATTTAATGTGTAAAAATAACACATTATTCCATTTCACCAAAAAAGATTTACTTAGCCTTCTTATTTTATCAATTCAAACACATTGCTTTTGTACGAATCAAGATTAAAATCTTTTAATTCAGTTATTGCTCCGGAGTTGATATTTTTCATTTTGGAAAAGCCCTTTATCCTTTCTGCAAATCTTTTTAGTGTAATTGATTTATTCTCCTTCGCTGTATTCATTACAATCATTACAGTTTGTTTATCATCGTACCTGAAATAAACATAAACGCCATCCTGCGGCACAAACTGCATCATTTTACCGGTGGTAATGGCAGATGATTTTTTGCGATAATTTGCCAGTGTTGAAATATGATTCCAAATTTCATTTTCCTTTGCATTGCGGCCTTCAGCTGCAAATTTATTAACCTTATCCTGTTTCCAGCCACCTAAAAAATCCTGTCGCACATAACCATCGTTGGGGCTTGTAGTGCCCGTCATTCCTATCTCTCCACCATAATAGAATTGCGGTATTCCTCTGCAGGTAAGCAACCAGTTCACAGCTGTTTTATATTTTTCCATGTCCTCATTAACCACTGAATAAAACCTGGCCATATCATGATTATCTAAAAAGATCACATTACGCATCGGGTCTTTATACACATAATCCTGGGCCAGTATAGTGTACAATTTGTTCACGCCATCAGTCCAGCCAAAGTCTTTGGTCATGGCATCCATAATTCCCCAAAGTGTTTGAAAATCAGTAGCTGCCTGCAGGTTGCTTTTAAAAGGAATATTATAATTGTTTTGTACAAAATAACTTTGGTTAGGTACTCCGTGTACCCAGGTTTCGCCAAACAAAGTAATTTTTGGATACTCATTCTCCAGCGCTTTGTTGCAGCGGTTCATAAAGGGCAAATCGTTATAAGCATAAGTATCTATACGCCATCCGTCAATTCCAAATTCTTCAACAGTCCACAAGGCATGCTGAATTAGAAAATTAGCAACATAAGGATTACCCTGATTCAGATCGGGCATCAACTTTACAAACCAACCATCGGCCATTACTTTGTAATCGGCCTTACTTGCATAAGGATCAAAAAGGGTTTGGTCTTTGTAACTGGTTTGTGTATAAGACGGCCATTGATGCAACCAGTCTTTCATGGGTGCATCTGTAACCGTGTGATGATAAATACCAACATGATTGTATACCGCATCCTGTATGACCTTCATTCCTTTTTTATGCGTTGCATCTACCAGTTCATGGTATGCTTTATCGCCACCAAGTCTGGGATCTACTTTATAATGATTGGTAAAAGCGTAACCATGCTCGGTACGGTTGTCCATATCATTTTCTATTACCGGGTTAAGCCACAATGCAGTAACACCAAGCGATTGCAGATAATCCAGGTGGTTTTGTATGCCTTTCAAATCGCCGCCATGGCGGTTAAAAACGGTATCTCTGTTTAAGGTTTGGTCTCTCATTCCCAGAACCCTGTCATTGCTTTCATCACCATTGCTGAAACGGTCGGGCATAATTAGGTACATAAAATCTTTTGATGTAACGCCCTGTGCAAAAGTTGACCCGTTGCCGGTGCGGCGGGCTTTCAATTCATAAGACAGTTCCATGTTTTTTACAAAAGGGAAACTGAATTTGCCCGGTTTTGCAGTTGCATCTATCATCAGGTCTAGAAAAATATAATTAGGATTTTCAACTCGGTTAATTTTAGTTAGTCTTACGCCTGTTGCCAGTTTAATGCCTTCAGGCCCCATTTTTATCATGGGGAAATTATTGGTAACATTTTTCCCATGCACCATTATCTGCAGCTTATTCCATTTCATACCGGCCCACCAATGTGTGGGGTAGCAATCAACATTGCCTGTTTGTGAGAAAGCAGCACTTACAAAAGTGAAAAGCAAAATTGATAATAAATATTTTTTCATAACTGTTTTTAATATTTTACTTTTTCGTCCGTTTTATCAGTAACCATAAAATTCATTAATCCGCCAATGATCATAGAAACACCGCCTATTACAAGTGCATAAATACTTTCGCCGCCAAAAAAATTCTTTACAAAAAACCCTAAAATAGCAGCAGCCAGAATTTGCGGAATAACAATAAAGAAGTTAAAAACTCCCATATAGAAGCCCATCTTATTTGCGGGTAATGCGCCGGAGAGGATTGCATAAGGCATAGTTAATGTTGATGCCCATGCCATTCCTACTCCAACCATCGGCAACAACAACATATTTGGCGTTTTTATAAAAAGCATTGAAACCAATCCTATACCACCAATTACAAGACATACCATATGCGTATATTTTCTTCCGATTTTTTTTGCCAGCATGGGTAATAAAAATGCTGCAAGGGCAGAAACTCCATTGTACACCATAAACATAACCCCAACCCAATCTCCGGCATCCTGAAATAATTTTGAATCTTTGTCGGTTGCACCAAAAGCATTTAATGCAACAGCGGAAGTAGTATATATCCACATGGCAAAAAAAGCAATCCAGGTAAAAAACTGTACAATCGCCAACTGCATCATTGTTTTGGGCATTTTAAAAATGCCGGTTGAAATTTCCTTGAAGCCATTTAAAAGCCCCTTTGTTTTTAATTTTTCCTGTTCCCAGGTTTCAATGTTTTCAGGTGGAAATTCTTTGGTGGTAAAAACTGTCCATAAAACTGAAACTAAAAAGACAACCGCACCAATGTAAAAAGAATATTTTACCGAATCGCTGATAACACCCGGTGCAGCAGTATTGCTAATGTTGAAATAGTTAGTAAAAATATAAGGCAGCAGCGATGCAATTACTGCACCCAAACCAATAAAAAATGTTTGTGCAGCAAATCCTGTAGTTCTTTGCGAAGAAGGAAGTTTATCGCCTACAAATGCACGGAAAGGCTCCATAGAAATATTTATGGATGCATCCAATACCCATAATAAAGTTGCAGCCATCCACAACACACTGGATTGTGGCATTAAGAACAAAGCAATCGCGGAAAATAAAGCGCCTATAAAGAAAAATGGCCTTCTTCTGCCCCACCGTGGATGCCAGGTTCTGTCGCTTAAATAACCTATCACAGGTTGTACCAGCAAACCTGTAATGGGTGCTGCAATCCACAGAAAACCTATCTTATCAATTTCGGCACCAAGCGTTTCAAATATTCTGGAAACATTGGCATTTTGCAAAGCAAACCCAAACTGAATTCCAAAAAAACCAACACTCATATTCATTATCTGCTTTAATGAAAGTTTTGGTTTATTTTCTATTGATGGTTGATTGGGAACATTAGCTGTTTCAATTTCAGACATAGCAATCGTTTTAGTAAATGAAGCAAATGTGTAAAAAATACACTTCGTTAAAAATACAATAAATAATTACCTCACAAAAATTATTCTGGCAATTGCCTAAAAGATTGAACTGTTTTTATTTGTAATCGTAAACAATAAATCCCCATTGTTCAATACTGAATTGATATTCTGCATTAACTTTTTCTTTAACACCCATGAAAATATTCGTAGGTTCGCCGGCAATGGATGCATCTTTAATACTGAACTTTTGCGGTTGCTTTGATAAGTTGAGAATGACTACCACTTTGTGCCCGTCTTTCTCCCGTTGGTAGGCAAAGATCGAGCTATCTGCTGTACTCATTAATTTTTTATACGAAGCATCGGCAGCCAATGCTGCATTTGATTTACGAAGATTAAGCAAGGTTTTATAAAACGGTGCCATATCCATTTCTCCTTCCCAGGGGATGGTATCTTTTACAAAGAATTTAAGGCGCTTTTTATTCATGTCTTCCTGCCCATTGTAAATAAGCGGTACGCTTTGGTACATGGTTTGGGAAAACACAGCAAAGTTTTTATAAGCATCCCCGTATTTTTCAAACTCGGTTCCATTCCAGCTATTCTCATCATGATTGGATGTAAAGAATACGCGGTAAGTGTTTGCTGGAAATTTAGAAATGCCTGCGTTTATAAAAGAATCAAATTGTTTTAGTGTTTTCTCTCCTTTGTATAATTCCTTCATCATGTGCATATTCTGCCAGGCATAGGTGGCATCAAATCCTGCTTCATGCAGTGCTGGTTTTTCACCTTCGGCAAGCATAAAAACATGCTTTATTTTTTTTAATTCTGCGATACAGGTTTTCCAAAAATCAACCGGCACTTCTTCTGCTACATCGCACCGAAAACCATCGATGCCTGTTTCTGTAATCCAGAATTTCATTGCCGCAATCATACTATCTCTTAACTCCTGGTTTGCGTAATTTAGTTTACGTACATCTGTCCAGTCGAAAGGTGCAATAAAATTACCTGTAGAATCTTTTGCATAAAACTGTGGATGAGTTTTTATCCAACCGTTATCTGGTGAAGAATGATTGGCTACCCAATCGGTGATCACTTTAAAACCCAGTTCATGTGCATGTTTTACAAAAGCTTTCCAGTCATCCATGGTTCCATAATCAGGATTAAAAGCTTTGTAATCTTTTACTGCATAATAACTGCCCATATCTTTTTCAGTCATTTTCCTGCCTTCCAATCCAATAGGTGTAATGGGCATGAACCATAATATTTCCACGCCCATATCTTTTAATCTTGGCAATGCTTTTTCAAAAGCCATGATGGTTCCTTCCTTGGTAAACTGCCGTAAGTTTACTTCATAAATATTGCTTTGAGCACTCCACGCCGGGTGTCCGATGGCAGCTTCTGCGACAGGCTCTTTATCTTTTTCTTCATTGCAGCTTAGCAGAAATAATGAAAATAAAATTGCAGGTAAAAATGAAAGGAGGTTATTTGTTTTCATGTAGCTTATTTTTTGAAAGTTAATATTTTTATTCTCATCCAAAAAAATATTTAATCGCATGAAGCACTTCCAATAAGCCTTTGCGTCAATTTATACACTAAGTAAAGTTTATCAAACTCCGTTTTAGTTACTCTTCAGAATGCCTGCTTCTTAAAACCTGTATAATATCATTCAGCTTAAAACCCTTTGCCTGCAATAGTATTAGATAATGGAATAAAAGATCGGCAGCTTCTTCCTTAAATAATTCAGCATTGTCATCCTTGGCTTCTATTAGCAGTTCTACAGCTTCCTCTCCTACCTTTTGTGCAATCTTATTAATGCCTTTTTTAAAAAGAGAACTGGTGTATGAATTTTCAGTTGGATTGGTTTTTCTTTCTGTAATTATAACTTCCAGCTTTTCTAAAAAATTATCAGAACCGTTTTTTTCATTCCAACAGGTATCGGCACCGGTATGGCAAACAGGGCCGGCAGGATTTACTTTTATCAATAAAGTATCTTCATCACAATCAACTTTAATTTCTTTTACAAAAAGATAATTACCACTTTCTTCGCCTTTGGTCCACAAACGGTTTTTACTGCGGCTAAAGAAAGTAACCTGTTTCAATTCATTTGTTTTATCTAATGCTGCTTCATTCATAAAGCCTAGCATCAGCACCTTATTGGTTTCGGCATCCTGAATTACCACAGGCACCAGCCCATCGGAATATTTTTTAAAATTTACTGTCATAATCTTACCGGTATTTTTTTCTGATATAAATATTGTTTTAATGCAGGAATTTCAATTTCCTTATAATGAAAAATGCTTGCAGCCAAAGCAGCATCAGCATGTGCAACTTCAAATACTTCTTTAAAATGAGTGAGGGTTCCTGCTCCGCCTGATGCGATAACGGGCACCCTTACAGAACCAGATAATGTGGCAGTAATATCCAGGGCAAATCCATTTTTTGTACCATCATTATTCATGCTGGTTAATAATATTTCGCCGGCACCTGCATCAACTGCCTGTTGAGCCCAGTTTGTTGTTTTGGTTGCTGTTTTTGTTCTGCCGCCATTTAAATACACATACCACTCGCCATCTGCTTCTTTCTTTGTGTCAATGGCCAAAACTATACACTGGCTGCCAAAAGCATTACTGAGCTCTTTTATTAAAGCCGTATTTATATATGCTGCCGTGTTTACAGATATTTTATCAGCTCCGTTTTGCAAAAGAACAGCCACATCATCAACCGAACTGATTCCGCCACCAACAGTAAAAGGTATATTGATGTTTGCTGCAATTTTTTTCACCAACTCTACCAGTGTTTTTCTTTTTTCAACCGTTGCAGTTATGTCCAGGAAAACAAGTTCATCAGCCCCTTGCAGAGAATACAGCATAGCCAGTTCCACCGGATCACCTGCATCACGAATGCTCTCAAAGTTTATTCCTTTAACAGTGCGACCATCTTTAATATCCAGGCAGGGTATAATTCTTTTTGTGAGCAAGATTTAAATTTTGAGTTATGAGTTTAGTTTGATCAGTTCATCTAATGTTACCAGGTTTTCATAAATTGCTTTACCAATAATGACACCTGAACATCCAATTTCATTCAGCTTTTTTACGTCATTAATATTACTTACCCCACCGCTGGCTGTTAAACTAATTTCAGGATGCAGATCAATAATTTTTTTATACAATTCAATTGACGGCCCCTGCATCGTTCCATCTTTTGAAATATCTGTACAGAAAATATTGGTTGCCCCAAGGCTAATCATCTTTCCAACAAAATCAAAAATATTGATGCCCCCATCCTGCAGCCAGCCGTTTATCTTTATATTTTCATCCAATACATCTGCACCTATAAAAAACTTATCAGCACCAAATTCCATCAACCATTCTTCCACAATTTCGGAATGTTTTACTGCCAGGCTACCAATGGTTACCATAGCTGCTCCGGC
>JAYUZB010000119.1:0-5596 GCA_043752185.1 Chitinophagaceae bacterium | reverse complement strand
ACCGCTTAAAATGGTTTCTTTTGCATTAGGTCCACGGCCTTCAGTATAACTCAGTTTTACCAGTTTGCCATCGAAACTGTATTTACCGGTAAGGGTATCTTTACTTATGAAACTGGCTACACCAGCATCTTTCAGCTCAAGCGAAAAAGCTCTTGGTCCTGCAATGGTGTTGGTCATTAAATTATAAAGGCCTTTTACATCGTTCCAGTTTTCATCTTTCACAGCATTTTTTATTCCCTGTGTCCAGTTTTGTAAAAGAACTGTTTTTTCGGCAAACACAGGCCCGTTGGTGATCAAGAAATTTGCAATTTTTCCTGCATCCAGGCTGCCAATTTTATCATACATGCCCAGCATGGTTGCGGGTGTTTTGGTAAGTGCATCTAAAGCTTTCTGTTCGGTTAAACCGTATTCAATGGCTTTGCGTAAGTTGGCCATAAACTCGGTTGTGTTGGAAAGATCGGCCGTGGTTAAACAAAAATTAATTCCTGCTTTTTCAAAAGCCGCAGGATTAGATGGAGCCAGTTCCCAATGCTTTAGATCATCCAGGCCAACAAAGCGCAAATCATTGGGATCATCCACATCCATGGCCGCAGGATAATTCAATGATAAAATAAAAGAAGCTTTTGAGTCGGCCATTTCTTTGATGCGTTGGTATTCATTTCCACCGCCCTTAATGATATACTGTACACCAAATTCGTCGCCAATTTTATCTGCACGCAGATCATTCCATTTATCGTTGGCTTCAAAAATCTGTGGTAGTGATTGATTATCGTTCCAGCTTTTTAATGATAGATTCGTTCCTTCAGCAGTGGGATTTGTTTTATACCATTGTGCATCTAAATATGTTTGACGCAGCAAAGCTATCATACCCATCAAAGAGCTGGGGTAGCTTTGGCTGGAAGTGCCCTTGCTGAAGGAATAATGTGCCGATGCTTTGTCTTTTAATAAAACAAAATTATCGGGCTGGCTGGCAAGTGTTACAAATGCACCTGCGCCACGTGCAATACCATCTTTTTGATGCGTAAGCACCGAGCCAAAACCAATATCACGCAATGCTTTAGCTTTAGCATCATCGGCAGTAAAAATTTTATAAGCTTCTGTCTCGGCTTTGATGGCCTGGTTCCAGCCATAAGCACCCTTGGTGCCAGATGTAATTTGCTGTGTGCGGAAAAATGCAGCTGCACTGGTAAGATTTTGTTGCGCTGAACTGGCAGCAGAAATTCCGTAGTCAGTATAAATATCTATAAAAGCCGGGTAAATAAATTTGCCGCTGCAGTCAACAACCACAGCATCTTTTGGAATGGAGATATTGTTTCCTACCGCCACAATTTTGCCCTGCCGAACAACCAGTGTGGCATTTTGTAAAGTAGTTTGAGCATCTTTTACAATGCTGGCATTGGTAAATGCATAACACCCGTCTTTGGGGTTGGCTACATCGTTTACCGGAAAAGTTGCCTGTGCATTTAATAATTGAGCAGTGATGCTTAGCAGAAACAGCCCTATCAGCAGGAATTTAATTTTTTGCATGCAATTTGGTTTTGGTTTTTAATTGGCGATAAATATAACAAATGATTGCCTGTAATTAACAAGGGTTAACGAATTAAGTTATACATATTCAGTAATTTTACGGCAATCAAAAATCCAATTGATTTTTTTATATAATAAAGTCAGTTGTCTTGAATAAAATTGATGGAACGGTTTTTGTAAATTTGCATATATGAAAAAAATAGTTTGTTTAATAATGATTCTTTCGGTTGGTAAAATGGTTGTAGCACAATCTGCACCTGCCGATACGGTTGTAGCCGGAAAAGTCACTGTTAATAAAGACCCCCGCCTGGATTTGCTTGCAAAGGCTCAGATTGATATTGCCAACACCAATACTAAAATGGCCGCCCGCTTTACCAAAGGTTACCGCTTGTTTGTTTTAAAAACCGATGACAGGGATTATGCCATGAAAGTAAGGGCTTATCTTTTGCAGAATTTCCCCGAGGAAAAAGTAATAATGAGTTACCAGGCTCCATTTATTAAAATGAAATTTGGCGATTTTGTAGAAAAAGAAGATGCAGAAAAAGTTAAAAAACAGATTACAAGGGATGGCGTGGTTAAAGGCGGTATTTATGTTGTACCCGATACTATTGAAGTAAAGCCTGATAAAGACGCAAAAGAAGAAACTAAATAAATTACCTGTTTACATAAAGAGTTTCTGTTTTAGAAACTCTTTTTTATTTTAATAGTTTACCGTTATTTTTAAGCATGATAAAAGATCAAATACAACAGCTGGCAAAAAAATATGCCCCTGAATTTATAGAGATACGTCACCAGATACATGCCAATCCTGAGTTAAGCTACCAGGAATTTGAAACCTCCGCATTTGTTCAGCAAAAATTAACCGAATTTGGAATTCCTTTTGAAGTGAAAGCTACAACTGGTGTGGTTGGGTTGATAAAAGGCAAAAACCCCGATACAAAAATTACTGCACTGCGTGCCGATATGGATGCACTACCCATACTGGAAGAAAATGATGTGCCTTACAAATCGAAAAATCCGGGTGTAATGCATGCCTGCGGGCATGATGTACACACCACCTGTCTGTTGGGTGCTGCTAAAATTTTAAATGAACTGAAAGATGAGTGGGAAGGAACTGTGAAGTTGATCTTTCAACCCGGTGAAGAAAAAAATCCTGGTGGTGCAAGTATATTAATTAAAGAAGGTGTGCTGGAAAATCCAAAGCCTTCTTCCATTTTTGCTCTACATGTGCATCCGGGTGTGGAAGTTGGCCGCCTGAGTTTTAGAGGAGGCATGATCATGGCCAGTGCAGATGAAATTTATATTACCATTAAAGCAAAAGGCGGGCATGCTGCAGCTCCGCAATATACAGCCGATACTATTTTAATTGCATCGCATTTAATTATAAGCCTCCAGCAAATTGTAAGCAGGAATAACAGTCCGTTCAATCCTTCGGTTTTATCCATCACTTCTTTCCAGGGTGGTAATACAACCAATGTAATACCGAGTGAAGTAAAACTGATGGGAACTTTCAGAGCGATGAATGAAGAGTGGCGTTTTAAAGCGCACGAACTGATAAAAAAGCAAACTGTTGAACTGGTGGCTGCCATGGGGGCAGAAGCCGATATAACCATTGATGTGGGTTATCCTTTTGTATTGAATGATGAAGCACTGAATGAATTTGCCAGGGGAAAAGGCGAAGATTATATAGGAGCAGAAAATGTGGAAACAACAGAGCTACGAATGGGAGCCGAAGATTTTGCGTATTACAGTCACCAGATACCAGGATGTTTTTTTAGAATTGGTGCCGGTAATAAAGCAAAAGGAATTACAAGCGGGGTGCATACACCTACTTTTAATATTGATGAAAGAGCGATTGAGATGGGGATGGGGTTTATGGCGTATTTGGGAAGCGGGGGATAGAACTCGGATGACATGGATTTAAAAGATCAAGACAGATTTTCTCCAGCATGTTGAATATATTGATACTGTACAAGAGTGCGACGCCAATGAAGTCGAACTTTGTACTACTGCCGGGCTCATAAAAATAAAAACACAATTATGAAAATAGCATTCCACGGCGCAGCCCGTACAGTAACCGGTAGCAAGCATTTGCTTACTTTAAAAAACGGCAAAAAATATTTACTTGATTGCGGCATGTTTCAGGGCCTTGGCAAAGAAACCGATGCCATGAACCGAAACTTTGGTTTTGATGCCACGGGAGTTACACATCTTATTTTATCTCATGCGCATATTGATCATTGCGGATTGATACCAAAACTGGTCAGTGATGGTTTTAATGGTAAAATATTTTGTACACCGGCAACTAAAGAACTGGCATCGGTTATGCTGGAAGACTCTGCCGGTATACAGGAAAACGAAGTAAAGTACGAAAACAAAAGAAGGGCACAGCAGGGATTGCCTTACCTGAAACCTCTGTACACAACAGCAGAAGCTTTGGAAGCAGCTGATCATTTTGTGGCGGTGCCTTACGATGATTGGTTTACCATTGATGAAAATATTGAAGTGCAGTACACCGATGCCGGCCATATTATTGGCAGCGCTGCAGTGCATTTAAAAATTAAAGAAGATGGAAAAATTACACGCCTAACATTTAGCGGAGATGTAGGCCGGTACAGGGATGTGATTCTGAAATCGCCTGCCGAATTTTCTCAGGCCGATTATATTTTATTAGAATCAACCTATGGCAATAGCCTGCATGATAATGCCACTACCACACCCGACCAGGTGTTACATTGGATTGAAAAAGCCTGTCTGCAAAAAAAAGGGAAACTGATTATTCCGGCATTCAGCGTGGGGCGCACACAGGAAATTTTATTTGCACTTAACCAACTGGAACTGGAAAGAAGATTGCCTGAGCTGGACTATTTTGTTGATAGTCCGCTGAGCGTAAAAGCAACTGAAATTGTAAAGCATTACCCGCAATATTTTAATAAGACCATTCAAAAAATCCTGGAATCGGATAATGATCCTTTTGGTTTTAAAGGATTGAAATTTATTAAGACGGTTGATGAATCGAAGATGCTGAATTTTCGCAACGGGCCGTTCGTAATAATTTCTGCCAGTGGTATGGCCGATGCAGGAAGAGTGAAGCATCATATCAGTAATAATATTGAAAACAGCCGCAACACCATTTTACTAACCGGTTATTGTGAGCCACGTTCGCTGGGTGGTAAATTAATGGCTGGTGCAAAAGAAGTAAATATTTATGGTGTGCAGCATGAGGTGAATGCTGAGATAGGCTCCATACGCAGCATGAGTGCCCATGGAGATTATGATGATCTGTGCCAGTTTTTAGCCTGCCAGAATCCGGCAGCTGTAAAAAGGATGTTTATTGTGCATGGCGAGTATGATGTGCAGCAGCAATTTCAGCAGCGCCTGATGCATAAAGGTTTTGGCGATGTGGAAGTACCGGAAATGCATTACGAAACAACTTTGGAATAATCGTATCATTTAATTTACTCCAGCTATTTGCCAGTATGGCATGTTATTTTATAAACAATATGCAGTTTGCAAAAAACATTTTGAAAAGTGAGAATTAAAACCTCTTCGGATTAAATGCGCTGATATCTATTGATGTTGTTTGTTGTTTTATAATTTCAGTTACTAACTTCCCAGTTCCTGTTCCTTCAGAAATGCCAAGCATGGCATGGCCACCGGCAACGGTCACATTTTTATAGGCAGAAGTATTTCCAATGTAGGGCAGACCATCCGGTGTAACCGGCCTTAAGCCATTCCATATTTTATCTGCCGGTGGGAAATCAATTTTTAAACCCGGATAAAAATCTGTTGCAGAATCATAAATGCCCTGCATACGGTTAATTAAAACTTTGTTGTTGATGCCGCTTAATTCCATAGTGCCGCCAATGCGAAGCTGATGCCCCCAGGGTGTTATGGCACATCTGCCATCAACCAATATGGCCGGGTACTTAATATTTTTTTCTACATGCTGATAGGTATGGCTGTATCCTTTGCCTGGCTGTAATAATAATTTAATGCCCATCATCTTTGCAACGACCGGCAACCAACTTCCGGTTGCCAAAACAAGTTGCTCACAAACAAATTTTCC
>JAYUZB010000118.1:0-2099 GCA_043752185.1 Chitinophagaceae bacterium | reverse complement strand
TCCGTTTCACCCGGATTGGGGTCTCGTTTTTTATTATGGTCATCTACAAAAGCATATAACACATTGGGATTTGAATTCGATACAGCCAAACCAATTCTTCCCGTTGCTTTTGTATCAGGCAATCCTTTATCAATAATTTTCCAGGTCTTGCCACCATTCGTTGTTTTATAAACATGGTCGCCTTCTTCCGGCATCGGGTCGCTCCATCTTTTTCTTACCCGGTTCCACATGGATGCATATAAAGTATTTGGGTCATAAGGATCCATCACCAAATCAATGCAACCACTTTTTTCATTTTCAAATAAGATCTTCTTCCATGTTTTTCCGCCATCCATTGTTTGATAAACGCCACGGTCTTTATTGTATGTCCATTCGTTGCCGCTGGCGGCCACATACACATTGTTAGGATTCTTTGGATGTACCACTACCCTTGCAATCGTACCTGTATTTTCCAAACCTATATGCTGGAAGCTTTTTCCAGCATCCATTGATTTATACATACCAACTCCAGGTAGCGATGCCCGGAAAATATTGGCCTCCCCTGTTCCTACATACAAAATATTATTATTGGAAGGTGCCAATGCAATATTGCCGATAGACAGTGTTGCTTCTTTATCAAACAAAGATTTCCAGTTGTCGCCGCCATCTTCGGTTTTCCATAATCCGCCTGTGGCAAATGCCGCATAGAAAATATTGGGGTTACCCGTTATACCAGCAACATCGGTACAGCGGCCGCTGCGGGTATCAGGGCCGGTCAGCCGCCATTGCAGGTTTTTATATGGGGATTGTTGAAGTAGTTGGTGTTGCTTTTTATAAGCAGCCAGCTTTTGTACGCCGGTGGTTTGGGCTTTTGCTATTGTGCAAAAAGCCAGGAAAAGAGGGTAAAACAAAATAGACTTTCTCATGCAATCGTTTTGTAAATTCGTAAACTATTGTTTGCAACATGGAAACTTACGGAAAGATACTACTCATCGCCATGCCAGCCTTCCTCCTGCTGGTACTTTTTGAAAAATGGTATGGCTTGCACAAAGGCAAAGACACCGTCCGCAATATGGACATGGTAAGCAGCCTGACCAGCGGTGTAACCAATGTAACCAAAGATGTCATCGGTCTTTACTTTATAGTACTGGCTTATCCTTTTTTCTTAAACAACCTGGCCATTACTACGGTGCCAAATAAGATTCTCACCTATATCATTGCTTTCATTGCGTTGGACTTTGCTGGTTATTGGGTGCATCGCCTGCAGCATGTCACTAATTTTTTCTGGAACGGTCATATCGTTCACCACAGCAGCGAAGAATTTAACCTGGCCTGTGCCTTGCGGCAAAGTATTTCTTCCATTGTAAAAACATTTGCCATCTTTTTATTACCAGCCGCCGTACTCGGTGTGCCGGAGATAGTAGTTGCCACTGTTGCGCCACTGCATTTGTTTGCACAGTTTTGGTATCATACACAGCATATCAATAAAATGGGTTTCTTAGAAAAAATAATTGTTACTCCATCTCACCACCGGGTGCACCATGCCATTAACCCGCAGTATATTGATAAGAACTATGGGCAGATATTTATTTTTTGGGATAAATGGTTTGGCACTTACCAGGAAGAACTGCCAACAGTGCCGCCGGTCTATGGTATTACCCGGCCGGTACGTACATGGAACCCGATAAAAATAAATTTTCAACATGCATGGTTATTGGTACAAGATGCATGGAGAACAAACAACTGGAAAGAAAAATTTCTCTTATGGTTTAAACCAACCGGCTACCGGCCTGCTGATGTGGCTGCCAAATACCCGGTTTATAAGATTGAAGATGTCTATCATTTTGAAAAATATGATACTAAAACATCGCCTGCATTAAATGTGTGGACCTGGGTGCAAAACATCATGATTCTTTTATTTGTCAGCTACCTGTTTGGAAATATTGCCCCAATAAATGCACTGGATAAAAACTATATCTTCTGGTATGGTGGCTTTATCTTTTTAAGTGTGTATGCCCTTACTGAACTAATGGATCGTAATCAATATGCCATTGTATGGGAAGCTTTACGCAGCGGCCTCGGTCTTTATTTTTTATATGTGCAGGATGATTGGTTTGGAG
>JAYUZB010000117.1:0-5633 GCA_043752185.1 Chitinophagaceae bacterium | reverse complement strand
ATTTACAATAGCAATACCTCATTGGGTGATTTTTACTTTTAAAGAAATTAAGCAACCTGCTGCCGGTTTTGATTGAATATTAAAATCGCCCCCCAATTCATTTGCTCTTTGTTGCATATTATCCAATCCATTGCCTCGTTTTATGTTTTCCACATCAAAGCCATTTCCATCATCGGCAATGGTAATTTCCAGCAGGCTGTTGATTTCTTTTACAGTTAATTCAAGCAAACCGGCATCGCTGTATTTTACTGCATTATTAATGGCTTCTTTGGTAAATAAATAAAGCTGGTACCGGTTTTCTGCAGGCAAATAAAAATCCCCGATTGTAATATCTGTTTTAAACCCGATTTTTTTTGCTTTGCACATATTAAATCCATACTGTTGCAGTCGCTCAAAAACCAATTTCAGCGAATCCTGTTTTGGATTAGCCGACCAAACGAGGTCGCCTAATTTTTCAACCATTTCATCTGTTGAATCTTGTATAATGTGCAACGATTTTTGGGCATTGCTGTATTCACCCTTCTCCAGTAAATCATTTGCTAAATGACTGTAGATAGATACGCCACTTAATGTACTGCCAATATCATCATGCAACTGGCTGCTGAATTTATTGCGCACTTTTTCAATGGCTAATTGCTTTTCTATCTGTTGTAATGCCAGTTGCTTTTCCTGTAAGTTCCATTTTTTTAAAATGGCTATCAGGTAAAAAAAGATGTCGGCTAAAATACCGCAGCGCATAAAAAACAATGGATACTCATCTGTAAAAAGATGATGAATATCGTATCGCTCCAGCACAATCATAAGTATGGTAATGGTATTGCCAATGATGTTTAGAATCATGCCTGTTACTACCCAGCCTGTGTTTGGTACCCTTTTTTTACTAATACTAGCTAAAATATAAATACTGAAACCCGTACTTAAAAGATTGGCCAGGTAAAATATATATTGGTTTGACTGTTGTACATAAACTGATATAACAGAAATGGTAATTAAGAAGATGGCAATCCCTGCCATCAATTTAACCAGGAAATTCTTTTTTTTGTTATTGTACAAGCCTGTAAAAAAGTACATTAAAAAGTAGATGTACAAAAGATTAGTAACAATAATGAGAGGCGTATTTACAAATAAGTAAAAAGAAGAGGTAAATACAGTATTATCATCAGCCCCAAAAAAAGTATTAGGAGCGTTCCAAAAAAAATAAACAGTTTGTGCCAGCAGATAAGTACTGTAAAAAAGAATATCTTTTTTGCGGGTGATAAAATATAATATTCCCAGAAAGAGGGTTTGAAATACCAGCACTCCCTGAAAAAAAAGATAAAATTTTTCTACAATAAATGACCCCATAAGTAATGGAAGGTTTCAGTTATACTTAAAGATATATTATCTTTTTAGTATTCCTCTGTTATTACATACGATAGGCTTATAGAATGCAAAACTGTAAAGAAGTGAGAAAGGCTTTTATGACATGAGTTTTGTGCTGAGTTTATTTTCGGCCATTGCTGTGCAAAAAATACAAGAGATGTAAAAACTGCCAAAGAAACACAGCCGTTTTAATTTAGGTGAATTGTAAACAATTGATTTAAAAAAAACCACCCGCAGCTGCGGGTGGGAAATAAAAATTAGCTTCATATCGGCATAAAACATCCTTACAGTTGATTTATGCGTATATCTTTTGTGATAAAATCCTTACTATACACTGGCTTTGTATTTATTCTAATTTGCTGCACCGGCATTGCCAAAGCACAATTAATTGATAACAGCTCCACATTCAGAAACATAGATCAAAAAAAATATTTCAGGTTTCATTACGACAATGATTATTTTACCAAAACAGATGAATACTACACACAGGGCATTACGCTGGAGTATGTGCACCCTTCCATAAAAAAAATACCAGCGACCAGGTTATTATGGAAGCCTTTTAATACACAGCCGCAATACGGCATTAGCCTTAATTTATTTGGTTACACCCCAACCACCATTACAAGCGACAGTATTTTATATGGTGACCGGCCTTTTAATGCCAATATTTCTTTAAAAATATTTTCAATACAGGCTGATGAAATAAACAGGCAAAAAATATCTACGGCATTTAGCATTGGTGTAATGGGGCCTGCAGCGTTGGGCTACGAGATACAGTATAATATTCACCGCTGGTTAAAAAATCCACTACCACATGGCTGGCAGCACCAAACCAAAAATGATATCATCATCAACTATCAACTCAATTACGAAAAACAACTACTTAGTGCGGGTAATAATTTTTTACTTAACACAACAACCGAAGTAAGATTGGGCACATTGAATGATAAACTGAGCGGCGGATTAAATTTTATGGCAGGCCATTTTAATAAAAGGTTTTTGCCCCCGGGCACTGAAAAAAGAAAAGCTGAATATTATTTTTACAGCCAGGGCAGGGTAAGCTTTATTGGCTATGATGCCAGTATGCAGGGAGGATTATTTACACGAAAAAAACCTTACACCATTTCCGGTGGCGATATCAGCAGGGTAACTTTCCAGGCAGATGCCGGTATTATTGTCAATTTTAAAAAATTCTACCTCTCATACACCCAATCCATTCTTACAAAAGAATTTCGTACAGGTAAATACCATCGCTGGGGTGGCGTTAGTGTTGGGTTTGCTTTGTAACCTATTTTACAAAAACTACCATTATATTTGACAATACTATTATTCCTAAAGTATAAATTACTTGTTGTATGAGTAACCAGTTTAAAGAAACACTACAACATAAATTAAATGATGAATTACTAAAAATGGTTTATGAATTTGATGAATGGAGCCCTGACATGTTGACTGCTATAGAGGCCGAACTTGGTGAAAGAAAAATGTTGCCCGAGGATATAAGCATAAGAAAGCAAGAAGCCATTAATGAAGAAGATGAATTATTGTCGAAAGGTACAGCCGCCAGCCTGGGAGGGCAGGTTTTTGGATGGGTATTTGTTTTAGGATTGCTCGGGCTTTATATTGGCTATAATTATGCTTATTCAAAAGTAAGAAGTAAATATACCGGCAAAAAATATTTTGAATACGATGAACCTTCAAGGGAAGTTGGTTCTTACATTTTTTATACTTCTATCGCAGCATTTATCCTTGGTTTTATGTATGTAGTAATTACTTTAAATTAACCAACTATTAAGCACTGTCCCCTCAATGTCTATACTGCTCGATTCCTCCCTCTTTTTTGTACTTTTGCCATCCAATAATAACAGCGAATAGAAAAAAATGGAATTGACTAAAAATTTTGAGCCAAAAGCAATTGAAGACAAATGGTATAAACATTGGCTTAGCCAGCGTTATTTTAACAGCAAGCCCGATGGCAGGCCAGCATTTACGGTTGTAATACCACCACCCAATGTTACAGGTGTTTTACACATGGGGCATACACTTAACGAAACCGTACAGGACATCCTTGTTCGCAAGGCACGCATGAGTGGCTTTAATGCATGTTGGGTGCCTGGCAGTGATCATGCATCTATTGCTACCGAAGCAAAAGTGGTGGGCATGCTTAAAGAAAAAGGAATTGATAAAAACAGTTTAACCAGAGAAGAATTTTTAAAATACGCTTTTGAATGGAAGGATAAATATGGCGGCATCATTTACAACCAGATTGAAAGGCTTGGCTGCAGTGTTGATTGGGAACGCACCACTTTTACCATGGATGATCATTATTATAAAGCGGTAATAAAAGTTTTTATTGATCTCTATAACAAAGGTTTGATTTACCGTGGAGCAAGAATGATAAACTGGGACTCAGCTGCAAAAACTGCATTGAGCGATGAAGAAGTTGAATACAAAGATTTGACCGGTAATTTGTATCATCTGCGATATAAATTAGATACTGATAAAGAAGAGTACATTTCTATTGCTACACAACGCCCGGAAACCATCATGGGTGATACCGCCATTTGTGTAAACCCTACTGATGAACGCCACGCTCATTTAAAAGGTGCGTATGCTTTTGTACCATTAATTAACCGCCGCATACCCATCATTTTTGATGATTATGTTGATGCAGCATTTGGAACCGGTGCCTTAAAAGTTACGCCGGCACACGATATCAACGATTATAATTTAGGACTAAAACATAACCTGGAAGTAATTAACACCATTAATGAAGATGGCACCATGAGTGCAGCCGCACAGATTTATGTGGGCGAAGACCGGTTTGTTACCCGTAAAAAAATTATAAAAGAACTGGAGGAAAAAGGTTTCTTAACTAAGGAAGAAGAATACACAACAAGATTGGGTTACAGTCAACGTACTGGTGTTGTTGTAGAACCAAGAATAAGTACCCAATGGTTTGTAAAAATGAAAGAACTGGCCGGGCCTGCATTGAAAGCTGTTGTAGATGGCGATATAAGAATTCATCCCGGCGATAAATTTTTAGCCACCTACAAATACTGGTTAGAGAATGTGAAGGATTGGTGTATCAGTCGCCAGCTTTGGTGGGGACAACAAATACCGGCATGGTATGATGAAGATGGGAAGATGGTTGTTGCTGAAACAGCAATGGAAGCTGCAAGGGTCAAGCTACAAGGGGAAGGCATTAGTGATCCGGATTCTGCTCAACTTGAGGCTTGCAGCTTGAAGCTTATTCAAGATGCCGATGTTTTAGATACCTGGTTCTCTTCCTGGCTTTGGCCAACACAGGTTTTTAAAGGAATTACAGAACCCGGCAATGCAGAAGTAAAATATTATTACCCTGGTTCTGTTTTAGTAACTGGCCAGGATATTATTTTCTTTTGGGTGGCACGTATGGTAATGGCCGGCATGGAATATGAAAAGCAAATCCCTTTTAAAGATGTTTATTTTACCGGCATGGTTAGGGATAAGTTGGGTAGAAAGATGAGTAAGAGTTTAGGCAACAGTCCTGACCTACTTGACCTGATTGATAAATATGGTGCAGATGCTGTAAGGTTTGGCATTATGGTTTCTTCTCCGGCAGGAAATGATTTAATGTTTGATGAGAATAGTCTGGAACAGGGCCGCAATTTTAATAACAAGATCTGGAATGCATTGAAGCTTTTGAAGATGTGGGAAGGGAGGCAGGCAACGGACGACGGACAACAGACAACGGACAACTTTGCGTTAAGCTGGTTTGAAAATCGCCTGAATAAAGTAAGAGCCGAAGTTGATTCACTGATGAAGCAGTTCCGTTTAAGTGAAGCATTAAAAACAATATACAGTTTAATATGGGATGATTTCTGCAGTTGGTATTTAGAATGGATTAAACCTGGTTTTGAACAACCCATTGATGCAGCAGTTTACAATAAAACAATTGGTTATTTTGAAGAACTGATGCAGTTGCTGCATCCATACATGCCTTTTGTTACCGAAGAGATTTATCATTTATTGAAAGAGCAAAATGATGATTTGTGTGTAAAACAATTTCCTTCTGCTAAACCGGTTGACGAAAATATTTTAGCACAAGGCGAATTGCTGAAACAGGTTATTACCACCATTCGTGATGGCAGAAATAAAAATCAGCTGAAACCAAAAGAAGCTATCAAACTTTTTATAGAAACAGATTCAAAAGAAAATTATAGTTCTATCCAAAGCATTTTAAGCAAACAGGTAAATGCAGATGAACTTTCGTTTACAACGGAAGCCAT
>JAYUZB010000116.1:0-13576 GCA_043752185.1 Chitinophagaceae bacterium | reverse complement strand
TGAGCTTGTCGAAGGCGGGTTTGGAACAAAAATTCTCAGCTTACCGTAACCCGCCTTCGACAAGCTCAGGCTGACAGTATAAATGATAGAAGCAGGTTTATTTATTGATGCTTATTTTTGTTACCTGTTACAACACGAACAATATATGCAACGCTGCCTTCAACTGGCTGCCATGGGCGCCGGGCAGGTAGCGCCAAACCCCATGGTGGGGGCTGTATTGGTGTATAATGGCAGAATCATAGGAGAGGGATATCATCAAAAATATGGGCAAGCACACGCCGAAGTGAATTGCATAAACAATGTTGCTGGCGCAGATAAGGAGCTTATTGAAAAAAGCACCATGTATGTTTCACTGGAACCCTGTGCACATTTTGGCAAAACACCGCCTTGTGCCGATCTCATCATCAACAATAAAATACCCAATGTGGTTATTGGCTGCCGGGATAGTTTTGCGGCGGTTGATGGCAAAGGAATAGAACGCTTAAAAGCAGCCGGTGTTGATGTTACGCTTGGTATTTTGGAAAATGAATGCAGTGAATTGAATAAAAGGTTTTTTACTTTTCATGAAAAGCAAAGGCCATACATTATTTTAAAGTGGGCTCAGAGTAGTGATGGAAAGATTGGAGCCGGTAATGGGGAAAGAGTTTTTATCAGCAATGAATTTACAAACCGGCTTGTACATAGGTGGAGAAGCGAAGAGGCTTCAATACTTGTAGGCACAAATACAGCATTGCTGGATGACCCGGCTTTAACTGCAAGATTATATTCCGGTAATAACCCGGTAAGATTGGTGATTGATATGGATTTAAAATTGCCATCCACACTTCAATTGTTTGATGGCTCTGTTAACACAATTGTTTTCAATCAGCATAAACAAGAAGCAGGCGAAATGCTTTCTTTTTATAAAATTGATAAAGCAGAAAGATTGATTCCTCAAATTTTAAATGCATTATATAAACTGCAGCTGCAGTCTGTAACTATTGAAGGTGGCGCAAAACTGCTGCAATCATTTATTAATGAAAATGCATGGGATGAAGCCAGGGTGATCACTAATACTGAAATGAAAATAGACGAAGGAATAAATGCACCTATATTGCAACACCAAAAAAGGGTAAAAGAAGAAAGCATACAAACAGACAGCATCGCATATTTTATAAATAGTAAAGCATGATATATTTAATTGGCAGTATTTTATTCAGTTCTTACCTCACGCTTTCTTTTATAGTACTGCAGCGTCTTAAAATTAATACGCTTCAGGCCATTGTGTTTAATTATGTTGCCTGTGTATGTACAGGCGCATTGGTAAACGGTTCGTTTCCGGTAAACCGGGAGAGTATGAACACGCCCTGGTTTGTTTGGGCATTGGTAATGGGCGGTATGTTCATCAGTATTTTTAATGTGATTGCTTTCACAACCCAAAAATTAGGTGTGGCCATAGCATCTGTAGCTAACAAATTATCGCTGGTAATACCATTTGTTTTTTCCATCTACCTGTACAACGAAAGTGCAACTGTTTTAAAAATAACCGGCATTGCAGTGGCACTGGTTGCGGTGGTATTAACCTGCTATCCTTCGCAAAAAAATAATGACCACTCGAAAAAAATTAAGCAACTTTTATTTTCACTGCCCGTTGTATTATTTATCAGCAGTGGTTTGCTTGATACCCTGATTGTGTATGTAAAAAATAATTATTTCAATAACTCTGCCGATAATTTTAATGATTTTCTGATCACTGCTTTTTCTGTAGCTGGCAGCATTGGTTTAATATTATTGGGTACACAGATAGCAACAGGCAGGCAACAGTTTTCGGGTAAAGCATTGCTGGCAGGCATAATCATTGGAGTGCCCAATTATTTTTCTATCTGGTGCCTGGGTAAAGTAATATCAATTTACCAGGGAAATTCATCGGCAATAATACCCGTAAATAATATGGGTATTGTTTTGTTCAGCGCTGTGGCGGCATGGGCAATATTTAAAGAAAAATTAACCTTGTTAAACTGGATTGGTATTATACTGGCTGTTGCTGCTATTGCTTTAATTGCGTATGGATAATTGCGGGGCTATAATTTTTATTGAATGGAAGAAAAAGGATTTTATAATACCATTGCCCAGCTATCAACTGCTGAGTTTAAAGACCGGGGCAGCAAATTTATTGCTTATGCTTTTCCTGTTGAAACTGCAGAGGATTTTAAAAAAGAGCTTCAGGTTTTAAAGAAAGAACATCCCAAAGCAGTGCATCATTGTTTTGCTTACCGCATTGGCACCAACGGTAATAATTTTCGCAGCAGCGATGATGGCGAACCTTCCGGCACAGCCGGTAAACCCATCCTGGGGCAAATAGACAGCAAAGGAATAACCAATGCAGCTATTATAGTAGTACGTTATTGGGGCGGTACGTTGCTGGGTGTGCCAGGGTTGATAAATGCCTATAAAATGGCTGCCGCTATGGCTTTACAGGTTACGCCAATTATTGAAAAGCAGGTTGAGTTAAAATACAGTATTGAATTTGATTACACACAGATGAACGAAGTGATGACGATTATGAAACAATTTAACTGCAGCATCATCAGCAACCAAATGCAGTTGTTTTGCATTATACATGCCGGCATACCCAAAAACAGGTTGGATGAAGTATTGTACAAATTGAAAGAACTGCAAAATGCTTCAGTAAAAAAAATCGTTTAATAAAACGGGATTTAGTAATTTTCTGAAAACAAGTTTATGGCAACCGAAAAAATGTATAAAAGTTTCTGGAGTTTTTATCCTTACTATTTAACTGAGCACAGCGACCTTACAAACCGTACCCTGCATTTTATTGGTACAGCAGGCCTGCTGGTTATTCTGGTAGCAGCCATTGTTTTACAAAAATGGTGGATGCTTGCACTGATTCCTGTTTGTGGTTATGGCTTTGCATGGGTGGGGCATTTTTTTATTGAGAAAAATAAACCTGCAACATTTACTTATCCTTTGTACAGCCTGGGCAGCGATTTTGTTATGTTCTGGCATATCCTCACGGGGCAAATTGGTAAAAAATTAGCCGAAGCAAAAAAGACAATTGGTCAAAATGAATATTGAAACCATACGTGAATATATTTTGCAGAAGGCTGATGTTACCGAAGGGTTTCCTTTTGGCGAAGATGTGTTGGTGTTTAAAGTTGCAGGAAAGATGTTTTTTCTTACAGGTTTAGATAAGTCTCCACTGCAGTTTAATGTAAAATGCGATCCGGATATTGCCATACAGTTGAGGGAAGAATACCCAGACTCCGTTTTACCCGGCTACCACATGAATAAATTGAATTGGAACACAATTGTTGTTGATGGCCGCTTATCTGCCAGGCAATTAAAGCAGATGATTGATGATTCGTATAATCTGGTGGCTGTAAAAAAACGTACAAAATAACTTTGGCAAAGTTTGCAAATAAACTAAATTATTTTTATGGAAAAAGATGAGCCATTCTCAGATGATCCGCTGGAAAATTTACGGATAGAAAACGATTTTTTAAAACTTAAACTAAAGGCGCAGTTTGGCGATGCTTTTTTTATGGACAGTAACGCCGATTTACCACCTGAAATAGAAAACCAGTTTTTAAAAAACATGATGGCATTTGAAGACGCACATGCCAATGCAGAATATACAGCTGTTTATGAAAGCATTGGTAGGCCTGATTATAAACCTGCCGATCAATTAAATGATGAAGAAACAGCTGTGGAATTGGAAAGGATTACAGCTATCATGGCGAAGCATCAAATTGCATTGGATATTTGTGATGGCCCTTATGCCGATGAAGTGATTTATAAATTTATTACCGAAGAATTGTTTGTACATGAGATAGAAAAAACACCGCTGTTTGGCGGCGGATGGCATTTTATTTACGAAGAGTTTCACCCGAATGATAAAGCCGACATTGAAAAAAATACACATGAATTTTTACGTCATTGGTTTACCCGGGATTTTAATGAGTTCTCATCAGAGCTTGGCTATCATTTTATAACTGCCAATGGCAAGCAATTAGACAGGCAGGCTTTTATGGAAAAGATAAAACCGTTTTTTGATGCCTTTACTGAATTTAAAGACGATGGCTATAATATTGATGAGATAAAATTTGAACTGCAGGATGAAGGCCGTGGCATGGGGCATGCAGAAGGCATGCTTACATACGATGCCGTAATGGAAAACGGAGAAATAATACATTACGAAGGGCCTTATAAATTATATATGAGCAGAGAAGATAAATGGTGGACAATATTTTATTTTGTGATGCCGGGTTTTGAGTGGTAGCCCAAAACAACTTTGCAAAAGTTTGTTGTGGTCAGTTATTTCTTTTCATATTTCCAGTTTCTTCCTTTGCCTACGGCCATCCACTCCAGGGCAGTTGCCATTCTTTTATTTCTTGTATCTTCTGTCTTGGCTTCGGTAATCCACATCAGGTATTCTTTTTTGTGTGAGTAAGCAAAGTTTTCAAAAACCTGTTTTGCTTTTTTGTTTTTGGTCAATGCTTTTAAAAAATAATCAGGCACAGCCAATTCCTTTTTTTCTTTTTCTGTTGGTTTTTCTTTTGCCGGAAGTTTAATGCCTTTATCATTTAGTGCCATGGCTTCTTTTATCCAGGCGGTAATTTTTTTATCAGAGGGGAGATCCTTCAGCGAAGTGATTTTCCCCAAATGCCCCATGGCTGTTTCTGATCTTGCAGTTTCAACCAGTATAGGGTCTTTCATTAATGCTGCTTTCCAAAAGCCAAATGCAGCATGTTGTTTAAAAGCAGCCATGCTGCACATCATTTCGCCTTTATAATCAAAATGCGGAAAACTCCATTTCATTTTTTCCTCCACATCCGGGCAGGCTTTTTTTACCAGTTGCCGGATGTGGAGTAAAATGGGCTTTGCAAAATCAGCTGATTTGGCGATATATGCGTCCATAGCTTTATCGTTCTTAATCATATTTAATTATTATTAAAAACTCATTAAATACCACTTGCCATCTTTCTTTTTCATTTTGAAAGTTTCGTCTTTAGTACCATCGGGCCCAAAGAGAATCTTAACTTCTGCATTATCGCCTTCAATGGTTGCTTCACCAACCACTTTTCCTTTTGAAAAATATTCTTTAAACATTTTTTTTAGTTCTTCGTCTCCATCAGAAACTTCACAAACTTTTTTGCTATCGCCATCCGGCTCCAGGGAGGCGTCGCATAAGACTTTTAAGTTGCTGTAATTGCCATTTTTAGCAGCATCAAAAATCATGTTGGCAACACCGGCTGGTGTACTTTGAGGATCAACTGGAGTACTTTGGGCATCGGCAGTTTTACTTTGGGTATCGCCAGAACCTGATTTGCCTTTGCAGCTAGTAAATACAAATGCCAGGATGAGTAATGAATAAATAACTGTCTTCATAAAAAAGTGTTTTTAGTTGAGTAAATTGAAAACCTGGGGTAAAATAGTAAAATAACTATTTGCTTGTATGTGCTTTAAGAAAAAAAGATTTTCCTGATTTACTCCGACTTTATAATGAGACAAAATAAAGAAGACTTTCCCCAACGGAAAAGCCTTCTTTAAGTATAAAAAATTATTATCTAAAACTTTCACTCACCACCAAATCCTTACTGCCGGCTGTATAAACATAAAACCCTTCGCCGCTTTTTGCTCCCAATCGCCCTGCCAGAACCATGTTTACCAATAACGGGCAAGGCGCATATTTAGGATTTCCAAAACCATCCTGTAAAACTTTTAAAATATTCAGACAAACATCCAGGCCAATAAAATCGGCCAGTTGCAGGGGCCCCATTGGGTGGGCCATACCTAGTTTCATTACCGTGTCAATTTCTTCCACACCGGCAACACCTTCATACAAACTGTAAATGGCTTCGTTAATCATGGGCATTAAAATGCGGTTGGCAATAAAGCCGGGGTAGTCGTTTACTGCACAAGGTATTTTGCCAAGCTGCTTGCTTAATTCAATAATAGTTTCGGTTACTTCTTTTTTGGTAGCATAGCCATTAATTATCTCCACCAGTTTCATTACCGGTACGGGGTTCATAAAATGCATGCCAATAACCAGCCCTGGTCTTTTAGTTACCGCCGCAATTTTTGTTATGGAGATAGAAGAAGTATTTGTTGCCAAAATGCAACCTGCCGGTGCATAGGTATCCATTTGCTCAAAGATGGATAATTTTAAATCTACATTTTCTGTTGCTGCTTCCACAACAAGCTGTGCATCTTTAACACCTTCGGCAATTATTGATGAAATTGAAATATTTGCCAGCGTTGATTTTTTTTGTTCTTCGGTGATGGTTCCTTTGGTAAGTTGCCTGTCGAGGTTTTTATTGATGGTATCCATTGCTCTTTGCAGTTGCGATGGATTTACATCAACTAATATTACTTTAAAACCGGATTGAGCAAATACGTGAGCAATGCCGTTGCCCATGGTGCCTGCGCCAATTACGCTTAAATTCGTTATACTCATTGTTCTCTGTTTAGTTATGAATTATAAGTTATGAATTATGAGTTTTTACTTCTTAGATTTTGTGGTAATGATTGCACTTCTTATCATTTTTAAAAGATCAGCAGCTTCTTTTTGAATACTTACAAATTCTTTTTCTTTTAAGTATCCCGATTCAAATAAAAGTTCAAGCCAATATAAAGACTCATCACATTCTTTTTGTGCAATACCGAGCTTATGAATAAAGTCTAACCTGCTTTCCGCATTTTGCGCCTCTCTTACCAGTGCCCCAACAGCAGTGCCACTGCGTAACAACTGTTTAGTAATTACAAATTCTTTCTTACTATCTGTTATGTATTGGTATAGCTTAATTATTCTTTTAGCAAAAAGAAAACTCCTGTCTTTTATTATACTCTTCTTCTCACTCATAACTCATCATTTATAACTTATAACTATGCATGGTCTGCAAATTATTTGAAAGCGTTAAAGCCCGTCACATCCATCCCCGTAATCAGTAAATGAATATCATGCGTGCCCTCGTATGTTATCACACTTTCCAGGTTCATCATGTGGCGCATTACTGGGTATTCGCCTGTAATGCCCATGCCGCCCAACATTTGGCGGGCATCACGGCAAATATTTGTAGCTACTTCGCAGGCGTTGCGCTTGGCCATACTCACTTGCTGCGGTGTAACTTTTCCTTCGTTCATCAATACACCTAACCGCCAGTTTAGCAATTGAGCTTTTGTAATTTCAGTAACCATTTCGGCCAGCTTTTTTTGCTGCAACTGAAAACCACCAATTGGTTTTCCAAACTGAATTCTTTCTTTGCTGTAATTTAAAGCAGTATCATAACAATCCATGGCAGCACCAATAGCGCCCCAGGCAATGCCGTACCGGGCTTTGGTTAAGCAACCCAACGGCCCCTTCAATCCTTTTACATTGGGTAAAATATTTTCTTTGGGAACTTTTACATTATCAAAAACCAACTCGCCGGTTGCGCTGGCACGCAGGCTCCATTTGCCATGCGTGGTTGGCGTGGTAAAACCTTCCATTCCTCTTTCCACAATCACACCTCTTATTTCACCGGCATCATCTTTTGCCCATACAACAGCCACCTGCGCAAAAGGCGCATTGCTGATCCACATTTTTGCGCCATTTAAAATTACATGGTCCCCAGCATCTTTAATATTGGTAAGCATGCCTCCGGGATCACTACCATGATTTGGTTCTGTTAAACCAAAACACCCCAGCCATTCACCGCTGGCAAGCTTGGGTAAATATTTGTGGCGTTGCTCTTCGTTACCATATTGATAAATAGGAAACATCACCAAACTGCCTTGCACACTGGCGGTAGAGCGTACACCACTATCGCCACGTTCCAGTTCCTGCATCATTAAACCGTAGCTGATGTAGTCCAGTCCGCCGCCGCCATATTGCTCGGGCACAGTTGGCCCAAAGCAACCCAGGTCGCCCAGTTGTTTTATAATCTGTTGCGGAAACTCTGCCCGCTGAGCATAATCTTCAATAATGGGAGAGATCTCTTTTTTTACATAATTGCGTACACTTTCACGAATCAGTTTGTGTTCATCTGTAAGCAGTTCATCTACATTAAAATAATCGGGAGATTGGAAGTTATCGGTTTTAGCAGCCATATCGTTAGTTTGTTGTTTGTCGTTTGTTATTTTTTTGTTCCGGGCATTTGTTATACTATTTAGCTTTATTGGCGTCGCACTCTTGTACCGCATATCATTGGGCAACTTTTATAAAAGCGTAAAAGAATCATAATTGCAAAATATTTACCCCGATGCAAATATAAAACAACTCTGCCTTATCTATAGATTGTTACTAAAGTCAGTTACAATATCTAACTTTATTAAATTAGCAGCATATTATGATTAACTATTCTTATTTAGCATTGGGCGATAGCTACACAATTGGTGAACAGGTTTTGTTTGCCGATAATTTTCCCAATCAAACGATGCAGATTTTAAGAAAGTCGGGCCTGGCTTTTTATGCAGCCGAGATTATTGCTAAAACCGGTTGGACAACAGAGGAGTTAAGCAACGCCATTGAAAATACATCCACACTGGAGAATTATGATATCGTTTCGCTGCTAATTGGTGTAAACAATCAATACCGTGGCCGCAGTGCAACTGAATTTAAAATTGAGTTTGAGCACCTGCTGCAAAAAGCAATTCAGTTTTCGGGCAACAGGCCTTATCGTGTTGTTGTGCTGAGTATACCAGATTGGGGCGTTACACCCTTTGCCGAGGGCAGAGACAGAAAACAGGTTGCTGAAGAAATTGATGTGTATAATGATGTATGCAAAAAATCGGCAGCAGCATTTAAAACCAATTTTATAAACATCACCACTTCGCAAAGGGAAGATAGCAGTAAAACAGATTTTTTAGCGGCTGATGGTTTGCATCCTTCGGGCAAAGAATATAAAAAATGGGCTGCCGAACTTGCCAACGCAATTTTAAAAGCACTGTAGCAATGAATACAATTGATTTTAAGGAAGTGCAGCGCTTTAAAACCTGGTGGGCCTGGCTTGGAGTTGCGGCACTTAATGTGCTTTTTATGTATGCCATTGTACAGCAAATATTTTTAGGCACACCCTTTGGCCCCAAACCTGCACCCGATTTTGTGCTGATACTGGTTGAATTATTTCTCTTATTGCTTTTTATTTTTTTAATCTCAATAAAATTAAAAACAAGGATTACTGATAAAGGAATTTATTATCGGTTTATTCCGTTTCAGTTTAAAGAAATAGTAATTGAATGGCACGAACTGAAAGATGCTTATATAAGAGTGTACGATTCTTTTAATGAGTATGGCGGCTGGGGCATTCGCACCGGTTCATCAAAAACAGGCAAAGCCATCAACACTTCTGCATCATCAAACAAAGGATTGCAGCTTCAGTTTAACGACGGTAAACTTTTGTTGATTGGTACAAGAAGGCCCGAAGAAATACAACTGATTCTTGATGTGGTGATTTCATCCGGAAAAATAAACAGGGGAGTGTAGTAATCAATATTCAACCATTTTTCTTTCCACAGTACCATCACTATAAAAATTAAACAGGGCGTAAGCAGGTGCAAAATCCTGGAAAGCACCGCCCCACCAGTTACCGCTTATGGCACCATTGCAGTAATACTTTATGCCCAGGTAATTTACTTCATCCTGCAAATGTATGTGACCGCTTAGGCAAGTTTTGATGGTGGGATATTTTTTAAAAAGATCTTTTATTTTTCTTGCATCGGTATGCAGCAATGCCCGGGATAATTTCCAATCGCCATTGGGCAACATATCTTTAAAAAACATGGCACTGCAAAATGAAACGATGGGAATATGAGAGACGATGCAGATAAACTTTTCTTTATGGGCTTCCAGTTCTTTTTCCAACCAGGCAAATTGGTCATCATCCAGTAAGGCAATATAGCCACCTTTATTTTCCTGCACGCTGTCTAAAATAATAAAGTGCCAGTTGTTGTGCGTAAAGCTGTAATAGGTTTTTGCATAGCCGGTTTGCTGCAGCCACCACGCTTTTCCATAGAGTGCATCACTTTTCACATCTTCTTTCAGTTGCCATCCCCATATATCGTGGTTGCCAATGCAATGTTTTACAGGTAATTTATTTTCTGCCTGTATTATTTTATTAAACAGGTTCCATTGTGTTTTGGTTTTTTCTTTATCGGCTGCCAGGGCATCCATAATGCTGTCGCCGCCATTAATAATAAAATCGGGTGCCTGTTTTAATTGATTGATATTTTGCAACGCTTTCTGCATCCCTGCTTCAGCTATTTCAGAAGGTTTGATATGAATATCAGATATAAAAGCGGTAGTAAAAGATTTTTTCTTTTTTGCTGTTTCGGCATGGGTAATTGTTGGCAGAGCAGCTGCTGCAGAAATTAATGAAATGTTCTGGAGGAATTTTCTGCGTAGCATAAAAAATGATTTTAGTATTTAAGCCGCCTTCGACAAACTCAGGCTGACAGCTTTTGTCATGTTGAGCTTTTCGAAATATAGACAAAAAGCGGCTGTAATTATTTAAGGTAACCCGCCATTTCCGATTGGTACTGTTGTGCGATTTCCCTGGCTTCGCTTGCAAAATCTTCTTTTTCGCCTGCATAGATAATGGCCCTTGATGCATTAACCAGTAAGCCGCATTCCTCGTTCATCCCGTATTTGCTCACTTCTTCCAAACTTCCTCCCTGGAAGCCCACACCCGGCACCAATAAAAAATGATCAGGAACAATTTTGCGGATATCTTCCAGGTCGCTTGCCTTGGTGGCACCAATAACAAACATCAGCTTGTTTATATTTCCCCAACTGCTTACTTTTTTTAAAACGGTTTCGTATAAAAATTCACCGCCTTGGTTCTCCCGATAGCTATCGGGATCACGAACCAATCTCAATTGCTCAAAATCTTTGCTGCCAGCATTACTGGTGAGGCCCAATACAATGGCCCATTTATTTTCAAATTCTAAAAATGGTTTTACGCTGTCTTCGCCCATGTATGGCGCAACGGTGATGGCATCAAAGTTCATCGTTTCAAAAAACGCTTTGGCATATTGCGATGAAGTATTTCCAATATCGCCACGCTTGGCATCGGCAATAATGAATTGATCTTTGGGAATGTAGTTCACTGTTTTTTCCATTGCTTCCCAACCCTTCAATCCCATCGCTTCGTAAAAAGCAGTATTTACTTTATAGGCTACACAAAGATCCTGCGTAGCATCAATAATTTGTTTATTAAACTCAAAAACAGCATCGGGATGCGGTTGCAGGTGTTTTGGGATCTTGGTAAGATCAGTATCCAAACCAACGCACAGGTAAGATTTTTTTAAATGTATTTGTTGTATCAGTTGTTTACGTGTCATAACAATTAAATATCATTTTTATCAATACCGGCTTGTTTGCAAATTGCCAAAAAGGTTCCCTTTCTTACATCTTTACTACCATGTACCGGAACGACAACTGTAATATTGGTTACTGTGTTATAATAAATCTGATGAGAACCTTTAGAGCGTTTAAAAATAAATCCATGCTTTTCCAAAAGCTTAATTAAATGCTTTGGAGATTGATTCATGCAGTTTCAAGGTTAAGAGAATATTCCAAAGTATTGCTATTATCTGGTACCAATTCTCCTCTTGATTGAAGCTCTTCTACGTATAATTCAATGGCTTCTTTTGCCATTGCCAATGCTTCATCAATAGTATCGCCCTGGGTAATACAGCCCGGTAATGCAGGCACGGTGACCATATACCCGCCATCTTCTTCCCTGTTCAATAATATTTTATAATTGTATTGCATAATGAGGAGTTCATTACAAATTTAAAAAATAAAAACGAATCCTTTTATTTTGTTTTGGTATTTAACTTTTCCATTTCGTAAGCAATTGCAGCAGAATTTGCATCTCCTCTTTTTCTTAACTGCTCAATAATATTTTTTTGTGAAGCTTCATCCCTGTTCTGACTTAGTTTAAACGTGTTCTGTATACTTTCCACTTCAATACTAAAACCTACAATTGCTTTTACCATATGGTCGATATATTCCTTGGGTAAATTATCAAAAGCACCGGCACCTGAAGCACCTTCATATTTATCAGAAACAGCTTTAACCGCATCTAAAGTTCCGGCTTCATCAGTAAAACTTATTTTTCCTTTTACGTGTACAGTCATATAATTCCAGGTAGAACCAACACTGGGGTTGCTGTACCAACTGGCACTTACAAAGCAATGTGGTCCGGTAAAAATTACAAGTACATTGTTGTCATTTTCAAAGGCAAGATGATGATCGGTCTTACGCATCAAATGCCCTTGTAAAAACATTTTACCTTCTTTTATCTCAACTGCTAAAGGGATTTGTGTTGCTACAGGATAATTTTCGCCAATGCCCGTAATTAAAGCAAAGGCATTTTCTTTCATAAAGTCAATTACTTTTTGTTGGTCCTGTTCGGTGTAGTAAGGGAATTTGTACATAGCTATTTTCATTACATGGATTTTTACGAATTACACTAATAAAATAATTCGTGTAATCTGTGTAATCCGTTTTAATTAGTGTAACATTTCTAAAATCAATTTTTCTATTTCTTCATTCTGCCATTTACTCTCAATATCAGGCATCGCCATGATCTGCTGCATAATAGCTTCCTGCTTTTGTCCGCTTACCAATGCTTCACTATATCTTATATGCGGACTGAATGTTACCTGTGCATAAGCCGGTATCCATTTATCAGGATGTTTTTTACTGAAAGCTGCTTCAATTTTTTTCTGTAATAAAAATTTAGGATCAGCAACTTTATCTCTCATCTCTGCAAAATTATTCAATGCCAGATCGGCAATGGCATCGCCATCGGGTTTTCTTAAAGCCTGATATTCAGGTAAAATTTCAGCCCAGTTATCATGATGTTTTTCAATCAGGCTATTTAGTACGGCACAGTCTTCAAAACCACAATTCATCCCTTGTCCAAAAAAGGGCACAATAGCATGTGCTGCATCACCAATCAACGCAAATTTATCTTCCCGTATCCAGGGATAACATTTTACAGTTACCAATGAAGAAGTTGGGTTATTAAAAAAATCAGCTTCCAATGTTGGCATTAAAGCAGCAGCATCTGTAAAAGTTTTTTCAAAAAATGATCTTACTTTTTCTTTTGTATCGAGGGTTGCAAATGAAGTTTCACCATCAAAAGGAAAAAACAAAGTACAGGTAAAACTTCCATCTATATTAGGCAGGGCAATCATCATGTAATTACCACGGGGCCAAATATGCAAAGCGTTTTTCTCCAGTAAAAAAGTGCCGTTAACGCCTGCAGGAATGGTTAATTCTTTATAGCCAAAGTCAATATAGTATTGCTGATACTGAAATCTGTCATGCTGCATCTGATGGGTAAGCCTGGCGGCAGAAAAAGCGCCATCACTACCGAAAATGAGATCTGCTTTTACAATTTCTGATTCCGGTGAATTGGTTTTTTCGAATTCGATTTTATTTTCAGTCCAGTCAATGTTGTTACATTTTTCGTTGAACAAAATCTGCACACCGTTTTCTTCAGCCAGGTCCATCAGCTTGCAATTCAATTCACCTCTTGAAACGGAATTAATATACTGTCCTTCTTTTCCATAAGCCTGGTAAGCG
>JAYUZB010000115.1:0-13595 GCA_043752185.1 Chitinophagaceae bacterium | reverse complement strand
ATTTACTTTACATTTAAATTTATGTAAGCGATAAGGCGATTTCTGTAGGTGAAGTATAGAATGATGAATATGAACTTTTCACCTCCCGAAATCAACATTTCAAGTCTGGAAATCGATTGTTCCACTCCGGAAATTGTGTGTTTATGTAAAGAAATCCGTAGTTCATGTTCATCATTCCATACTTCACCTACAGAAATCGCCTTATCGCTTACATAAATTTAAATGTAAAGTAAATAAATTAGTATTTAAGCCTTACTAATCAACAATTTAATTACTATAATACGCACTTAAATTTGGTAAAACAGGTCCTACACACCCTAAAAACCCACTCAAACAAGTAATATTTTTACTTTTTTTTATAATATTTATATTGCATTTATAATTTCAGGTTATTATCTTTAAACATGTTTTTTAAAATTAATTAATTAACCTAAAAATCAACACTATGAACGCAACTCAGGAATCTAAACTCAACATGTATCGGGCCACGCAAAAACATTGCACCGATAACGCAGCCATTGTAGCATCAGTACCCGCTTTCGCAACAACATTTGCTGCATTTAATGTAAAACTAAGTGCAATCATTGCAGCAGTACAGCAGGAAGATCTGGTAACAAAGGGCATCACCGTAGATAAAGCCCTGGCAAAGAAAATACTTTGTCAACTCACTGCCGATATTGCTGCTCCCATCTTTGCCTTGGCATCTGCCACTGCCAACAATCAGCTAAAGCAGGAAGTGAATTTTTCATATTCAGATTTATTCAAAACCAAAGACGATGTTTTGGCGCCACGTTGTCAAAATATCAAAGACCTTGGCACAGCAAATTTACCTGCACTGGCACCCTATGGTTTAACAGCAGCAAGCCTCACTGCATTACAAACCGAAATAGATAACTATCAGGTAAAAGTACCAACGCCCCGCAATTCAGCAGCACAAAAAAAGACCATCAGGGAAAACATGAAAAACCTATTTAAAGAAATCGACATCGTTTTAAAAGAACAGATGGATAAAACCGTTGTTGGTTTTAAAGCAGCCAATCCCGATTTTGTTTCCACCTACAAAGCCAACAGGGTAATAATTGATCCCGGTAAATCAACAACAACATTAAAAGGCACTATAAAAAATTCGCAGGATAATTTGCCAGTTAAGGCTGTATCAATAGTTGTAAAAGAAACAGGCAGCAGCGCAATCAGCAATGCAACCGGTACTTACGAAATAAAACCAATAGCTGCTGGTACTTACACAGTAATAATATCAGCATCAGGCTTTAAAGAAAAAACAGAAACAAATGTTATAGTAAAGCAAGGCCAAACTACTTCACTCGAAACCTTTCTCGATCCTGCATAACAGCGTAAAACCTATAAGGTCTGCCGCCAGGCTTTTGTGCCGGGCACAACCTTATAGTGTTTGCATCTCGGCAATAAAAAAGCCATCCGCCTTTGGCAGATGGCTTTTTTAAAATCGCTTATTATTCTACCTCCACATAATACTGTACAAATTCCTTTCCGTTTACAAATATCGTTACCGGGTACGAATTTGCATCCTGAAACTTATAAGTAAAACTAAGTACGCTTGCCGAATTGGAATATTGAATTTCCTCTACTTTATATTTTTTCTTTTCACCAAAGCCTAATTCTACTTTCGTTATCTCCTCAGTACTTTTTAATGTAAAACTGAACTTTACAGCTTTATTTACTTTAGCTTTTATTTTTCCGTCGTTGGGCAAAATTTTTTTAATTCCCAATTCAATTGCAGCTACTCTCACAACCGGCATATCAAAAAAATCCTTTTTATTCTTTGAAGCACTGCCCAGTTTCCAGGCTTCATTATCGGGATAATGCTGCAGGTTAAAAGTTTCCTTTTCTGTAAAAAAATATACATCAGTATAATATTTTGTAAAAAATTTCATTTCAGCATCGACAAAACCACTTCCCAATGTGGGGTCAACATAATACCAATCTTCGGGGCTTTGCCCCAGTTGTACCACGGCCCAGCTGTGATTTATTTCCTGGTCCTTTTCACCAATTTCCTCTGTATTGTTTTTAATAAACCCGTCTACCGTAAGGCATCTTATATCTGCACTGCTGCACATATCCTGAAACAAACTTGCAAAACCAATGGCTGTTGCCTTGCGGGTACGTAAAACATCTGCGGGTGTATTTTTTAAGGGGTTGTTATTTCTGGCCAACTTAAGGTCGTAGGTAATGTTGTGTGTAATCCAGTAATAAATTGCCCTGGCCTTATCCATTTTATCAGTAAACTTATTGCTTACCACATTATTGATGGTACCCATGCTCATACTGTCTAATGACCCAAGGCTTTGGACATATTCATCAATAGCTTTAAAATCGCGGTTGCTGGTTTGAGCTGATAGATTAAATCCTGCGATGATAAAAAAGACAGATAATATTTTCTTTAGTGAATTAGTCATGTATTAAAATTACGAAGCAATAAGTTAATAAAAAGGCAAAGGAATTATCCAGTATCCAGTATCCAGAATCCATATCCAGTATCCTGTTTCAAGCATCATTTAAAATCAAAAAGGGTAGCGGTAAAGACCCCTCTTTCCCTTGCTTTAAAAATTGCTTTCCAGTTTCCTATATAACGTATAAGTGATGGAACAAGATATTCTCCAAATTTTGTCATCACTACTTCCATCTGAACTTTAAAATCATACACACCAGCGCTGTAGCTCAATGAATAATTACGTGCAACCACTTCAAAAGTCTCATCATTAAACCAAGTGGTCATTTCATCAACAATTACATCGTCTTTATTTTTGGGTTTTACTTTTTGGGTAAAGATGTAACAGCTCTGGCTTTTATACATATCTATGTCAATGTTCATGTCGTATTTATCAGCCATTTCATCATCGTATATAGCTGTTTTATTGCTGATGAATGGAAGGCCGTTGATTCTTTTACCAGGATTAAAAAAAAGCATTTTTAATTGCTCTTTATTTTTCTCCATACCGGTTTTACCTGCCGTACTAAACGCTCTACCCGTAACGATGTTATCCTCACTGCAAACAGTATCTTTTGTAAAAAACAGCGAAGCATACATTTTTGCTGTGTAATAATTAAACTGCCTGTTCTCATCGTAAATATCGCCGGTAACCTGCTCATCGATGGTTTGCATAGTGCGGCAATTATTGCTGCGAAGCTGTTTGGTTGTACTTCTTAGTCCCGCTTTCATTTTGCCATTGCCATCATTCATCCGTATATCGTTAATAGCTGTAAAGCCCAATAAATGCAGGTTGCGAAAGGCTTTGTAAAAACTGGTATCATTTTTTATACGGGTGATGAATGCCGGAACATTCAGTTGATTGTTAACTACAACTTCACTGAGGGTAATAGTTTTGTTACCAACTTTAATTGTACTGTCGGGTTTATCCTGGGCGTGTATTGCCAGCGAAAAAATTAAACAAAAAAAAGCAGGCATGAAATATTTCATGCCTGCAAGGTATTAAGAAAGTGCTAAATGAGTTTAGCCATTTGTACTTGTTGGACCGGTTGGGTTAGCAACTGGTTTAGCTTCTGTTTTTTTAGTATCAGGAGCAATGCTTCCATCATTGGTAAGTTTTTTATCAGCAGGTTTCGCTGCTGGGGTATCCAGCACACTGCCATTTAATTCAAGTTTTTTAGCTGCTTGTTTCGCAGGAGCTACATCACTTACGCTTCCGCTGTTATCAACTTTAGCAGTTCCTGGTTTTGTAATTGGAGCCTGTTCCAAACTACCACCTGTTGTAGCAGGAGCAGCTTTTTTATCAGCAGATGGTTTAATGTCAGTTAATGAAGAACTTAAGCTTGCATCATAACTAACACCTTTACTTTCTGGTTGATTGTAAGATTTAGGATCAAGATATTTACCTTTTTGTGCAGCTGATTTATCCTGTACTGCAGTAAACGGATTCATCTTCATTCTTGCATCGTTACGAACACCTTTTACTTCCCAGCTAACTTTTACATTTGGCTGATTGGTAGCAATTTCAAATTTGTTATTGCTTATTTCTTTGCTAACCATTGCCTGGGCAAATGTACCGCCAACAACTGTTAACTGGTAACGGAAATCTTTATTGATAGATTCAAAATACTCTGGTAAAGTTATTGTTGCTTTACCAGAAGCGTCTGTTACCACATTACCGCTGTAAGAGTTTAAAACTTCATTACTTTCAACAGCAGCATGCATTAAGGTTTTGTTGGTTGGATCAAGCGGGTAATCCATAGTGAAGGCTTTAACACCTAAAGCTGTAAAGTCTCCGCTTACAACCACTTTACCTGTTGTATTTTCAATCCTCATTCTTTCACCACCACCACCAAGTTCAAAGAACTGAAGGTCGTCATTAGCAGGATTATTACGCATGTTCCACTGGTTAACGCCGGCTTTTTGGAAACGTAAAGCAGCATCACCATTTGCTCCATCAATATCAACAACTGAGAAAGTAGCGCTTGAACGGCTACGGATACCGGTTCCACCACCATGTAATACATCTAATTTATAAGTAGGGTTGGTAGTTTCGCCAACACCCAGGTTACCAGTACCATTCTGTATAACCACACGGCTTCCACCACCACCTAATTCAAAAATTTCAAAATAATCATCAGCCGGACGGTTGCGCATGTTCCACTGGTTAAGACCTGCTTTTTGGAAACGCAGGGCTGCGTCACCATTAGCAGCATCAATATCAATAACAGAGAAAGTGCTGCTTGAACGGCTGCGGATACCGGTTGCACCACCATGTAACACATCTAATTTATAAGAAGGAGAAGTTGTTTCACCAATACCAACATTACCTGTACCATCCTGTATAACTACACGGCTTCCACCACCACCAAGTTCAAAAATTTCATAATAGTTATCAGCAGGGCGATTACGGGTATTCCATTGGTTAACGCCATTTGCAATAAAACGTAAAGCAGCATCACCACTTTGGCCATCAATATCAACTACAGAGAAAGAAGCAGTCGATTTGATACGTGCACCTGTAGCACCACCATGCTCAACGTCTAATTTATAAGAAGGAGAAACTGTAGCACCAATACCTACATTACCTGTGCCATCCTGGATAACCATGCGGCTTCCACCACCACCTAATTCAAAAATTTCATAGTAATCATCAGCAGGGCGGTTGCGTGTATTCCACTGGCCAACGCCGGCTTTCTGGAAACGTAAAGCAGCATCACCGCTTGCAGCATCAATATCTACAACAGAAAAGCTTGCGCTTGAACGGCTGCGGATACCGGTAGCTCCACCATGTAATACATCTAACCTGTAAGTTGGGTTGGTTGTTTCGCCAATACCCACATTACCTGTTCCATCCTGTATAACCATGCGGCTTCCACCACCACCTAGTTCAAATATTTCTAAATAGTCATCAGCAGGGCGGTTACGCATATTCCATTGGCCTGCACCGGCTTTCTGGAAACGTAAAGCAGCATCACCATTGGCAGCGTCAATATCTACAACAGAGAAGCTTGCACTTGACTGGCTACGGATACCATTTGCACCAGCATTTAAAACGTCTAACTGGTATGAAGGGGCTGTTTGTACAATACCTACAAAGCCAGAACCATTATTAATCGTAACATTAGCTGGTAAGCTATTGTTTCTTACAATTTGATAATCGTTAGTACCGGGAGCATTACGTACATTCCAGCGGGTAGCACCTGCACTTTGATAACGCAAAGCAGCATCGCCGTTTGCAGCATCCAAATCTACAACTGAGAAAGAAGCAAGAGACCTTACGTGCAGACCATTAGCGCCGTTATGATTAACATCTAAAGCATAAGCAGGAGCAGCAGTACCAATACCTACATTAAAACCTGGTACAGAGTTTATTGCCAACGGAGACCATGCAGAAAGATTACTGTTGTGGCCACCTATTTGAGCAACACCACCCAATTCACCCATTATCACAGTAGCATTGGTATTACCAAATGCAGCACCACCTTTCCAGCTTGCTGGTCCACCACCAAAACCTCTTACCATTACACCCTGTGCATCGGCAGTTGTTGGGCCAACTGATAAACGGTGTTGCGGAGCAGTAGTTTCAATACCTACATTACCATTATCTAATAACCTTGCTATTGAAGCACCTGCCGAATTAGAGAAATCCATTCCACCTGTACTGAATAATTGTAAAGGGGTAAATGTAGAACCTGGGATTTTAGTTATACCAAAAGTGGTACCGTTTACATTCATTCTCCATTCCATACCACTTGTTGTATTCTGTATTCCGATAGCACTTTTCCATATGCCAGTACCGCTTACAACAAGTCCGGCACCCGGCGTGGTGGTACCTATTCCAACATTAGTTCCATCATCAAATATCTGTGAGTTACTTAGTGTAGTTCCATTTGGATTCCACTTGGGTACAAAGTTTAGAGTACCTGAGCCACTTGCCAAACCTATTGCAGAGGCATGTTGCCAGGTAGCATCACCTGCTGCAGTACCGGCTAATAATTTAAAAGAATTGGGAGGATTTGGAGCACCTTCACCAATACCTGTTAATTGTAAAGCACCTACAGTTTGTAATGCTTTAGCTGCAGCATTGGTGCTGGCAGCCCTTAAAGCATATCCTGTACCTGCAACATTTATATCTACTGCATTGGCTGTATTTGCCGCATTTGTAGAGTTAAATAAACCAGCACGGCCTAAACCAGCCTGGTTACTTTGTACGTTATTAGAAGTATTTGTTGGATTTGTTTGTTGAAATAAACCAGCACCATTTGTACCGCTGCTGATAGCACGTATACCCCAGCTTGCACCGGTACCGTTTGTTTCGGCACGTACCGCATCAGCAGTACTGGCAGGGTTTAATACCTGGAAGAAACCACCACGGCCTGTTCCGGTATTTGTTCCTTCAACAGAAGCACCGCTGCCATTGCTGTTACCAACTAAAGTAGAAGCTGTGTTGGCAGCATTTGTATTTTGAAAAGAACCTGCATTACTTGTATTGGAAGTACCAAAAACACCGGCACCACTTGTGCTTGTACCAGATACACCGGCTGCACTTGTGCTTAAACCTGCAACACCTACACCGCTTGTACTTGAACCGTTAACACCTGTGCTGGTAGTACTGTTACCATTAACACCAAAACCATTTGGTGCAGTACCGTAAACACCCCAGCCACTTCCTGCCTGGCTACCATAAACACCAATACCTAAACCGCCGGTACCATTATTAATACCTCTTACACCAGCTGAAAAACCACCTGGTGTTGTTGAAGTCATTGTTCCCTGTATTGCAGTTGCATTTGCATCGTTGCTGGCACTGGCACCTGTAATTGCACCCAATGTACCCGTAGGCGAGGAATTGGTCATACCAATTAACTGGCTGGTAGGGAAATTAAATGTTTTTATTAAGGGGAATGCAATTTGTGGATTAGGATAGGTACCCGTTAAATCTCCGCCAGCTGGCCCAACAGGCGCAGCAGCAGCAGCATATAATGAATAAGGTACACTAACCAATTGGGTAGAACCTACATTAAAATAATTTGTTCCGCCAATAGGATCAATTTCTACCTGTAAAAATTTTGTTCCGCTTCCTACACCAAAAGCGGTCCAGTTTATACCGGCAATGGTACCTATAGTTGTAATGGCACCGGGACTACCCACCTGCACATTAAATAAACCGAAGGCGTTGGTTGTTACATTTCTTGTTTCTGTATAAACAGCCGGGCCTGTTGGGCCACCGCTTAAAATACTCAGGCGTAAGCCAATAGGCTGACTGGGTAATACATTACCAACTGTGTTACGGGCCACACCCTGATAATTCAACAGGTTGGGTGACTGCGCCACAGCGAGTAACGTAACTAGAAAAGTTGTTATCGTTAATAAAATCTTTTTCATGTGTTAATTAGTTTTAGTTTTTAGATTATTATCAATTTTTTAAAAAGGCTTATTTAATTTTTACAACTTTAAAAGCGCCTTTTTTAGCCACTGATGTTCCTGAGGGCTGCAAAAGAATATTCAGGAGATACATACCTGAAGGGTACTGGCTAAGATCCCATCTCTGGATACTACCATTACCAAAGTAATCAAATTGCCTGGTACCCACATATCTTCCCGACTCGTCGTAAAGATTCATGATTACCTTTCCTTTTTGTTTACTGAAGAAATCAATTTCAATTACATTTTGTGTTGGATTCGGTAGTATTCTAATCTCATCTTTGCCCCATACTCCGGTGTTGTTGATAGTGGCCGGATTGTTGGTGTTCGGTTGCAAAATACCATTAGTAACAAAAACATTGGAATTGCCGTCAGTCATGGTATTAATTGCCATTGACTCGCCAAAACTCCATTCCACACTGTAGTAGGTAAAAATGTACGTACCACCAGTAGTGTTTAATGTTGCAGGAGTAATACTTTGTGCAAACGAACCGAAAGAGAAAAAAATGCTAACTGAAAAAAATAAAAGTCGTACTTTTCTCATAAGCGATGTTTAAATGGTGAAAATAAGCTGGTTAAGTTTTGTATTATGATACTAAATTAGGGTATATATTTGGATTGTGCAATACTTGAAACTGGTATTTATAAAAAAATATTATTTGTGAACAAATAAATTAACAACAACACTTTACAAAGCTGTAAATCAATAACGGCTTTAGGCCCCAATTGTACGGGTAGGTATAGCCGTATTTGGGAGTTAATTTGGAAAAACCATCCGGTAATCTACTTTAATTTTTCCCTTTGAAATGTCATCCAGTTTACGTTTCATTAGTTTACGCTTGAGTGGCTTCAAATAGTCTATAAACAACTTACCTTCAGTATGGTCATACTCATGAAGGATAATACGGGCAGTAATTCCATTAAAGGTTTTGGTGTGTACATTGAAATTTTCGTCCTCAAATTCCAATGTTACTTCTTCGTTACGCATTATATCTTCCCTTATTTTGGGAATGCTCAGGCAGCCTTCATTATATGCCCACTCCTTACCGTTAAGTGATACAATGTGGGCATTAATGAATACACCTTTAAAGCCGGGAGCATCGGGATAGTCATCCTTTTCATCTTCTTCCTGATTTTCAAAAATCTGTTCACTATCCATCAAAAAAAGGCGAATGGGTTCGTTTATTTGTGGTGCGGCCAAACCTACGCCATTGCTGTTGTACATGGTTTCCCACATATCGGCAATCAGTTTATCAAGTCCGGGATATTCGGGGGTTATCTCATCACAAACCTTTCTTAAAACGGGCGAGCCAAATGCTACTATTGGAAGAATCATTGATTAATTGTTAAATAGTTTAATGATTTAATGATTGATGGTACTTTTGTAAAGTTAGCTCTTATCAACAATTCAGCAATTCAACAATCAAACAGTTGATTGCAAATATTCTTGCAGGATAATGGTGGCGGCAATTAAATCCACATTTTTTTTATCACGCCGGTCTTTTTTCTTCATGCCCATCTCCAGCATTGCATCTTTTGCCATTTTGGAAGAGTAGCGTTCATCCACTGTTTTAAGGGGCATTGTCGGAAATTCTTTTTGTATCTTTTTAATGGCAGCTTCCACCAGCGGTGTGCCATGTGTATCTGATTCATCCCAGTTTTTAGGCAGGCCGATGATAATGAGTTCAACAATTTCCTGCAGCAAGTATTTTTTTAGCCAGGGGATGAGTTCTTTAGATTCAATAGTTTCCAAACCAGTAGCAATGATCTGTAAAGGATCAGTTACTGCCAGGCCGGTTCGTTTACCGCCGTAGTCTATGGAAAGGATTCGTGCCATATTGGCCCCTCTTATCCTCCCCGGAGGGGAGGGGAATGGAGGAGATTGTGTTTTATTTGGTTAAGAATAAATCGAGTATTACAAAGATGGCGAAAACAACTGATGCAATGCCATTGGTTGTAAAGAAAGCCATGTTCACTTTTCTTAAATCGGTTGGTTTTACTAACCTGTGTTGATAAATTAATAAGCCGCAGAATATTATTACGCCAATCCAATACCACAAACCAAAATGGCCATATATACCCGCACTGATAACACAGGCTGCTGAAAGTATATGAAGCAGGTTGGAAACCATCAATGCTTTTGATTTACCCAAAGCTGCCGGTATAGAATGTAACTGGTTGTTTTTATCAAACTCTTCATCTTGTAGCGCATAAATAATATCGAAGCCGCTAACCCAAAATAAAACGGCGAAAGAAAATAGAATTGGCAATAATGCAAACTGGCCGGTTACTGCCAGATAAGCGCCAATTGGTGCAAGGCTTAAACCTACACCCAATACCAAATGGCATAAAGCAGTAAAACGTTTTGTATAACTGTAAAACAAAACTACAAACAATGCTACCGGCGATAAATAAAAACAAATTTTGTTTATGAAAAAAGTGCAGGCAATAAACAACAGGCAATTGGCAATTACAAAAAGCAAGGCATTGTTTGCTTTGATAACTCCTGCTGGAATTTCCCTGATTGCAGTACGTGGATTTTTTGCATCAAAATTTTTATCTAGCCAGCGGTTAAAAGCCATGGCTGCAGAACGAGCAAAAATCATGCAGAGGATTACGAGGATAAATAATTTTGCAATTCCCCAATATGATATTTCCCAGCTAATAAGAGGCTCGTCTTTTAAAAAAATTAAAAATGTTTTTCCGTCAAAAGAAAAAAAATCAAAAGCAGGAGTAAACTTAAAAAAGAATAGCCCCAAAAAAAATCCAATCAATGCAAAAGGCATTGCAAAAATTGTATGTGAAAATTTTACGAGGCTTAGATAGTTTTTTATTTTGCTCACTTGAAATTTGTATACTGTTTAATAACCCTGTCGGCGGTTGCAAACCCCGATAGCGGTTTGTTAAGAGACGTTAATTTTCAACCGCCGACAGGGCCTGATGCCGCTGTCGGTGTTGTGAGAAGCCTGCTTCTTACAATTTCCCACAATACAACACCGGCTGCCGTTGCAATGTTCAACGAATGTTTCATGCCGAGCTGTGGTATTTCAATACAACCATCGCATTGTAAAATAGTTTCCTGCTCAACACCGGTTACTTCGTTGCCAAAAATAACAGCAATTTTTTCATTTGGTTCAAATTGTAGTTTTTGAAGCATGAGGCTGTTTACGGCTTGCTCAATGGCATACACTTTATAACCGTTTTCTTTTAATATTTTTATAGCTTCGGTTGCATTTGCAAAATGTTTCCACTCAACACTTTCTTCGGCACCAAGTGCAGTTTTTTTTATTTCTTTATGCGGGGGAACGCAGGTGTAACCAATTATGTAAATGGCTTCCAGCAAAAATGCATCGGCTGTACGGAACACGCTGCCCACATTGTAAGCGCTGCGGATATTTTCAAGCACAGCAATCAACGGTGGTTTATCAGACTGTTTAAATTCTTCAACCGTTTTGCGGTTGAGTTCGTACATTGAAAGTTTTAAGTTGGTTGTTGCCACAGATTATTTTTTGTTGCCACAGAGGCACAGAAGCACTAAAAAAATTTTTGAATTTAAGATTGATGCTCAAAGGTATTCAGTACAAGTGAGTAACACAACGATGATGAGTTAAGAACAAAAAGCTTGTCCCAAAAAAACAACACATAATCATCGCTTCAATCTCCTCCTCGGTTCCCCCCTCAGGGGGCGGAGGGGGTTTTGCTCTATATCATCTCACTCTGCAACAAAGGATTCTTTACAGCATCTCTTTTTTCACCAAAGGCTTTGGCGGCTTTTATAAAATGTACAAATATCGGCTGCGGATTTTCCACCGTGCTTTTCAGTTCGGGATGATATTGCACACCTATAAAGAATGGATGATCCTTCAGTTCTACAATCTCAACCAAACCTGTTCCCGGATTTTTTCCGCTAGGGGTTAAGCCTGCATTCTCAAAGTTGGATATATATTTATTGTTAAACTCCCAACGATGGCGGTGGCGTTCACTTATTTCTGTTGTGCCATATATTTTATGAGCAAGACTGCCTTCCTGAATTTCGCAAGGGTAGGCTCCCAAACGCATGGTGCCGCCCAGGTTCTCAATATTTTTTTGCTCTTCCATCAGGTCTATTACAGGATGGGTGGTTGTTTTGTCCATTTCGGTTGAGTGTGCATCTGTCCAGCCAAGCACATTTCTGGCAAATTCAATAACCGCCATTTGCATACCAAGGCAAATACCAAAAAAGGGCAACTGATTTTCTCTGGCGTATTTTACTGCAATAATTTTTCCTTCCACTCCACGGTTGCCAAAGCCCGGCGCAACCAGTAATCCATCCAGCTCTTTCAGTTTTTCCTGCACGTTTTCGTCAGTAATAAATTCGCTGTGTACATTAACAATCTGCACTTTGCATTCGTTGATGGCACCTGCATGTATAAAAGATTCCAGTATTGATTTGTAAGCATCCTGTAACTCAATATATTTTCCTATCAGGCCAATCTTAACTTTGCTTTGTGGGTATTTTAATTTATCTAAAAAGGCACGCCACTTGGTAAGTTCGGGTGCGGCATAACCATTAATTTGCAATTTTTTCAGCACAATAACATCCAAACCTTCCTGCAGCATTTTTAGTGGTACTTCGTAAATGGTGCTGGCATCCATGGCCTCAATAACCGCATTGGTTTTTACATTGCAGAACAGGGCAATTTTTTTCTTTAACTCATCATTTAAAGGATGCTCGGTACGGCAAACAATTACATTGGGATGAACACCTTCCTGGCTAAGCATACGCACACTATGTTGTGTGGGTTTTGTTTTTAATTCTTTTGCAGCTTTTAAATAAGGGATCAACGTAAGATGCACCACCATGCAATCTTCTTCGGGTAGTTCCCATTGTATCTGGCGCACTGCCTCTACAAATGGCAGACTTTCAATATCGCCCACAGTACCACCAATTTCTGTAATTACAATATCATATTTACCGCCCTTGCCCAACAAAAGCATTCTGTTTTTTATTTCATCTGTTATGTGCGGAATTACCTGCACGGTTTTGCCCAGATAATCGCCGGCCCTTTCTTTATTAATTACGGTTTGGTAAATACGGCCGGTGGTAACATTATTGGCCTGCGATGTAGGGATGTTTAAAAAACGTTCGTAATGGCCAAGGTCCAGATCGGTTTCGGCACCATCGTCGGTAACATAGCATTCGCCATGTTCATAAGGGTTTAATGTTCCGGGATCGATGTTGATGTAAGGGTCAAATTTTTGAATGGTTACTTTTAAACCCCTTGCCTGCAGTAGTTTTGCAAGAGAAGCGGCAATAATGCCCTTACCTAATGAGGAAGTAACACCGCCGGTTACAAAAATGTACTTAGCCATAAAAAAAGATTTGCCAACCCTTCCCTTATTTTTTGGGAAAGCCAGTTGCAGTTAATAAATATGACCAGCGAAAATTTGGGAATTAAATCTTGGAGGTCGTGCAAAGATAGGAGGAATATTTGGGGGGATGAAATTTGGGGTGAGGTTTTTAAAAAAAAGAGAAAGCGTGCAATCGAATTTTAATAATAGTATCTTTATTTTTTACATAAGTACCTTTATCCGGTAAAATATATGTGTTTAATACCATGAAATTTCTTTTATTCAGTGCTTTATTCATTCCTGCTTTTGTATTTGCTCAAAACGGCAAACGTGATGTATTAAATCCGGAACAGTTGGAGGCTAAAAAATTCAA
>JAYUZB010000114.1:0-5672 GCA_043752185.1 Chitinophagaceae bacterium | reverse complement strand
AGCTTATTCCCTGACTACCTTTGGTATAGGAGATAATCTTTTTTCCATCGTAATTATTCAGGCCATCCTGGGTGGCAATCCAAAAAAAACCCTTCGGATCTTTTAAAATTTTTTTTACATTAAAACTTGATAAACCATCCTTTTGGCCTATTTTTCTAATTGATGCGAAATTCTGTAATTGAGAATAACCAGGATAACTTATCCAAAGCAGAAAAAATAGTATCCCTCCTGAAATATATCGGTTATTAAAATAAACCATAGATAATGAAACAGTATAAGTGGAAAATTACGTTTTTAATTCAAAATGTCAGCAGTTCTCCTACAAGTGACGATTTTTTTGAAAAATTAATCAATGAGTTAATATCGTTAAATTTTGATGATCCGATAATTATATATTTAGTAATTACACTAAACAATAATTCACAATTAATTTCAGCAAATATGGAGATGCCTGAAAAAATTTCTGATAAATTATTTTCAATAACCATAAGATTGGTTCCAGGTGCGGGAAAACCAAATAAATTCAGGAAAATTAATTCTTATGAGACCCTGAACCTGGGTTTTAAAGAAGATCTGAAAACCTTATTGAAAGATACTGCTCCACAAAAAGCCCATAAAGAAATGATTATTACTTATGACCATGGTGCCGGGCTTTGCTTTTTCCCAAGGTTTGAAAATCTTGTAAAATTAGTTTCTTCAAATTTGAGATTACCTCAGTTTATAGAGGATAAAAAGCCTATGTATGTTCAAAATGAATTTAAATTAATGGAATTCAAGGGTATAGATAAGGAACCTACTTATACATTAATGTCAGTAGATGATTTTAAAGCTGCTTTTGAGAATTATTCAACGAAGAAAATTGATGTTTTAGTAATGATGAATTGCTGGATGCTCATGCTTGATAACTGCGTAACATTAAGCAGTGTCTTTAAAAATATTGTCAGTTCTTCTTCTACAATTGGCTTTAATGGCTATAACTATCAGGAGATACTTGATTCTATTAAGAGAGATAAAAATATTGCAGATATTGTCAACAGCGTTGTAGAAAGTAGTAAGCATATTGAAGGAACCGGACGTGTTGCTGAGCAAAATGCGATTTTTGGTATATCCACAAAATATTACAGCTTTATTTCCTTTTTGTTCAATTTTCTATTAATAAACATGAGCTTCAATTTAAAAAATAAAAAGCAAAAAATAATTAATGACAGAAAGGCTTCCGTTCCATGGGTTTTTTGGGGGTTTGATACAGAAAAAAGTCCATTTGAATTAATGGACCTTATCTTTTGTATAGATGTATTAATGGCAAATGGTTCAAAAATTGTAAAGGGCTTGGGCCGCCTAATAAAGTTTTTAGTAAAGAAAAGTCTCTATACTAATACAAATGTTGGAATAAGAGCAGGTGCGAAAGACACAAATCTTCGTGGCCCTTCTGTTCTATTTCCTTTAAACAGCAATGATTATAAAGAAGACCGTCTTATAATAGCTTATTATTCAGTAAAAAAAACGTCATTTAGTAAAATCTCTATCTGGCCAGGTTTTTTAAACCATCTTTTTAAATAGCTACTTTATTTCTTGGATGGCTTTTTTTTCACTTTATTTGGCTGAATGGGTGAAGGATGCACACCTCCCGTCTCTGGCTTTTTTGCCGCAGTCAGATCAAAAGTTACTTTTAATTTACCGCCCACGGTATTAACGTCGTACGTTCCTTCTGTAAAAGAAAATATAAAAGAAAGCGGTGAAGAATTTAAACCGCTTAACTGTGCGGCGTTTAATTTAACTGGCATAAGAAAAATTTTATCAGGTTAAAAAATAATTTCTATGGTAATTTTAATTCATCCCTCTCACAATACCAAACCTTTCTCCAAAATTCCAAAAATATATTTCCTAATAAAACTATCCTACCGTGTTTTCACCCTTTTAATTTAAATGCATTATTTTCATTCAGAAATTACTAAACAGCAAGCATGCCTTCCATTGTTCTCGTTGATGATCACTCATTGCTCCGCAACGGGCTTGCCTCACTTGTGGAGAGTCAGGGCAATACCGTACTGTTTGAAGCAGATAACGGCAAAGAATTCATTGAAAAGCTGGATGGTCAAAATCTCCCCCAAATAGTTTTGATGGACATTAACATGCCCGAAATGGACGGCTTTGAAACCACACAATGGCTTAAACAAAATCATCCCGAAGTAAAAGTGCTGGCTTTGAGCATGTATGATAATGAAACCTCCATCATACGCATGTTGAAATGCGGCGCCAAAGGCTATATTTTAAAAGACAGTGAACCGGCCGAGCTTAAAGCTGCCATTAATGATATACTTACAAAAGGTTTTTATTACAGCGATCTGGTAAGCGGCAAACTGATGCATGCCATTAATAAAATGGATGATGAAACCGATGACCTGAAAAACCTGGTGCCGCTGAATGACCGGGAGACTGATTTTTTAAAATACGCCTGCACCGAACTTACCTACAAAGAAATTGCCGATAAAATGTTTGTAAGCCCCCGCACCATTGACGGCTACCGGGATGCACTTTTTGAAAAACTGAAATTAAAAACCCGGGTGGGTTTGGTTATGTATGCCATTAAGCATGGAATAGTGAATGTGTAAGGGGCCTTTGCTTACCTCTGTGTTCTTAGTAGCTTTTTTATGTTCCTGGTGGTAAAACTAACCACAAAGAACACAAAGCTTTTTCACAAAGGACACAAAGAAATTACCCGGTTGCTTATTTTCCATAAACCTTTTTACCGCCACTATATGTTGCCAGCACTTTAGTTTTTAAAATAGCCCCTGCTTCGCAACTCATTAAATCGGTATCTAAAATTATAAAATCAGCAAACTTTCCTTTTTCCAAACTCCCTTTTTTCTTTTCTTCAAAACTGGCTTTGGCTGCCCAAATGGTCATGCCTCTTAAAGTTTCTTCACGGCTTAAAGCATTTTCCATCTGGTAACCACCTGCAGGAAATCCTTTACTATCCTGCCTTACAACGGCTGCAAAAAATGTTTTAAAAGTGCTGATATCTTCCACCGGAAAATCGGTGCCCAGCGGTATCCAGTTGTTTTCTTTTAATAATTGCTTATAGGCATACGCTCCTTTAACCCTTACCGGCCCAAGCCTGTCGCCGGCCCAATACATATCGCTGGTGCCATGCGTTGGCTGTACCGAAGGAATGATATTATTATCTCCAAAAAAATGAAAATCATTTTCATTGATGACTTGCGCATGCTCAATGCGCCAGCGCAGGTCGTTTTTCCCTTTCAGATATTTGGCATAGGTTTTAAGAATGGTTCTGTTGCCGCTATCGCCAATAGCGTGGGTACACATTTGCCATCCTTTTGCGTAAATAATATTAGCAACCGAGTCAAAATGTTCGGGCTGGCTCAACAAAAAACCAGACCATTCAGGCTTATCGCTGTATGGCTGTAGCAGGCTTGCTCCTCTGGATCCCAGCGCCCCATCGGCATATATTTTAAACGAACTTACATTCAAATAATCTGTTTTTATCTTCCCTCTTTTAAATGCATAGTCAAAATTTTCTTTGGCATCGCTCAGCATAATATTCATGCGCATTTTCAGTTCTCCGCTTTTTTGCAGGGCTTCAACCAGTTCTACAGTTGTAAAACCAAGTCCACAATCGTGTAAAGAAGTTAAGCCCATTGCAAAACAATTTTGCTGTGCCAGTAATAAGCCTGCTTTTGTTTGTACAGCATCAGCAGCTGGTATCTTAGCTGAAACCAGGCCAACCGCATTATCTATCAAAAGGCCTGTAAGTTTTCCTTCTTTTACAACAATATCACCCCCCGTCAATTTATCTCCGGGCTTTACACCTGCCATATCCAATGCTTTTTGATTGGCAATAGCAGCATGGCCATCAACCCTTCTTATTAATACAGGCCTGTCAGGAAAAAGCTCATTTAGTTTTGTGTTGTCCGGAAATTCTTTTACTGCCCAATCATTCTGATCCCAGCCACGGCCCGTAAGCCATGCGTTTGCCGGTAAAGCTTTTGCAAATTCGCTGCACTTTGTAAGTACCGCTTCCCAGCTATCAGTATCAACAAGGTTTACTCTTTGCAAACTCGATGCATAACCTGCAAAATGTGCATGTGCATCATTAAACCCCGGAAAAACAGCCTTGCCTCCTGCATCTTTTATAGAATCAGATTCGTACTGCTTTAGTATATCATCATTTTTACCAATGGCAATAATTTTTCCATCTCTTATAACCATGGCTTCTGCAATGGAGAAGCTTTCATCAACGGTATAAATTTTTGCATGATGAATAATGAGATCGGCCTTTTGGCGAAACTTGCAGGAAGAAAAAGTAAAAAGTAAAAAGTAAAAAGTAAAAACACTGGAAACGATTGACAATTTTTTGATTACCATAGCAGTTATTTAGTTTTCAAAAATAGGTAAATCATTTGAGGTACCCACTGTGCTATGCAAATTGGGCTCTAACAAAATCAGGCTCTTAAGCCCTCTCCAAATGGAGAGGGTTGGGTGAGGTTTCGTTATCTTTACACCTATGCAATTCGATCAGATCATCAACGCCAAAATAAAAAACGATTCAGACCGTCCCCTCATGAAAAAGGACCTGTTTCCTGTAAGCGAAAGGCTGCAGAAATACCTGCATCAATATGGCCGCGATATTAAACTGCCCGTTGAATATAAAGACCTTTTAAATTACCGCCACACCACGGCCCTGCGAAATAAAAAAGGAAAACTTACACATTGGGAAACGACTATTTACGACCTGAAGGAAATGGAGTTTTTAAAAGAAGGGTTGATAAAAACCTATGCCGCTTTAAAAACAGAAGGTAACCTCAGTTTTATAAAACACTTGGATGTAGAGCGGATAGATTTTTGCGAATTTGGCAACAGCATGCCCTTCCGCATCCGCATCATAAACCGCATTAACGATAATTACGATCACTATTATATTAAAGCCGAAGATGCATCACGCATTTATGGTTTGGAACTGGAAGATTTGTTGAGCCCAAACCGCATCACTTTCTTATCGCACAAAGGCACACTGGTTGAAGAACATATTGCCGGCATACCCGGTGATGTTTTTTTAGAAGATTATTTATCGCTGCCCGAAACAAATAAAATACGCATTGCCAAAGAGTTTGTGAAATTTAATGAGCGTTGTTTTGCAAGGCTGCTGGGCGATATGCGGAGCTACAATTTTGTGGTAGATATTACACCCGATATTGAGGATTACCAATATCGCCTGCGTGCAATAGATTTTGATCAGCAAAGTTACGAAGGCCGCAAAAATCTTTACCTGCCGCAATTTTACCGGGAAAATTATGAATTTGTGGAACTGGTATTAAAAACCCTTAGCCCCGAAGTAATTGAACAATACCAAATGGAAGAACAAACGGCCATGGCTTACCGTGCTTTTGCAAGCCGTAAGCAGTTGCTGGAATTACTAAGCATTATGATCAAAGACGAAATATCTGAATATCATAAAATAAAAATGCTAAAGGACGAACTGAATCTGCACTTTAAAACAAATTATTTTTCTAAATGCAGCACCATGGGTACCATTGTAAAAAGACAGTTGAAACTGGTTTTGCAAAAACACCTGCAGCATATTATTCCGGGTTAATAGCCTCAATCTCCTCTTAAGGGTTGCCAACCTTTAAAAAGTTGGCAACCCTGACACA
>JAYUZB010000113.1:0-5742 GCA_043752185.1 Chitinophagaceae bacterium | reverse complement strand
TCAATGAAAATTCACCACTGCATTATCAAAATGATTATGGGTTAAACCATCTTTTTGGCGAAATGTATGCTGAGTTGTATGCCAGGCAGGGAAAATTAAAAACAGTTTCGGTAAGGCCCAGCAATGTATATGGCCGTATTTTAACGGATGCCTTTAACCGCTGGAGCCTTGTACCAGGCTGCTTTTGCAAAGAAGCGGTTGAGTCCGGTACTATCACCATCAAGTCTTCGGGCCTGCAAATGCGCAACTTTGTAAACCTGCAAAACCTCAGCCGTGCAGTTGATAGCATACTGCAACATTTTCCCGATAGCTACGAATGCTTTAATTTAGCGTCATCACAGACAAATACTATGGTTGAGGCTGCACAAAAAGTAAAAGCTGTGTATGAGCAATTATTTAATAAAACGGTACAGTTGAACATTACGGGCACCGAGCCGGCAACAACCAATCATTTTGAAATAAGCCTTGAAAAACTGAAACAGATCGGATTTACAGAAGATGAAAATTATACAATGGAATCGGAGATCAAACAAATACTTAATTATCTAACATCAAAATAAAACAATGAACCCAATTGAGCAATTTAAACAGGAGAGAGCAGATGCCATGGCATTAATGAGTAACGATGCCGAACTAAAACAAAAGTCGGTTGACTGGATGCTGCACTCCGATAAATACAAATACACGTATAATTTTACCTGGATGGGCCGCCCCATCATTAAATATCCGCAGGATATACAAATCATGCAGGAACTGATATGGGATGTAAAGCCTGACCTGATCATTGAAACCGGCATTGCACACGGTGGGTCCATCATCTTTTCATCGAGCATGATGGAATTACTGGGCAACGGTGGTAAAGTAATTGCTGTTGATATTGATATACGTAAACACAACCGGGATGAAATTGAAAAACACCCGATGATGAAAAATATTACCATGCTGGAAGGTTCATCTATTGATGAAGGCATTGTGCAGCAGATTGCCGATTATGCAAAAGACTTTAAAAAAGTAATGGTGGTGCTCGATTCAAACCACACACACGATCATGTGTTGCGTGAGCTTGAAATGTACACACCACTGGTAAGTATGGATTCTTATATTTTATTGCCCGATACTTTTGTTGAGTTTTTTCCTAAAGGCTATGTAACCGACAGGCCATGGGATGTGGGCAACAATCCTTACACAGCCATGGAAGCATTTTTAAAAACTACAACAGAGTTTGTGAAGGATGAAGCCATCACCAACAAATTATTAATTACAGAAGCATTGGGAGGCGGATACCTGAAGCGTATAGCTTAAGCATCGCCTTAAAATAATGAATGAAGTAAAAGATATAACTCAAAATATGCAAGCCAACAGCGAACCCTTAGTTACTGTTGGCTTGCCTACTTATAACAGGCCCGCCGGATTAAAAAAATGCCTGGAAACCATCATCAGCCAATCTTACAAAAACCTGGAGATTATCATTTCTGATAACTGCTCAACCGATGAAAAGGTGCAGCAGGTAATATTGGAGTTTGCCGCAAAAGACAGCAGGATAAAGCATTTCAGGCAGGTTGTTAATATCGGCCTGGAAGAAAATTTTAATTTTGTATATGCAAAAGCAACTGCCAGTTATTTTACATGGATGAGTGATGATGATTATTTTGACAACAACTATGTTACCGAATGCGTTCAGTTTTTACAAAGAAATGCCGACCATGTTTTATGTTCGGGAATTGCAAAATATTATTCAGGCAGTAATTTTCTTTTTGATGAGAAGATGTTTAAAGTTGATCAGTCAACACCTTTAAAAAGGGTGGTTGCCTATTTTTCAAAGGCCGGTAAGAACGGCAATTTTTATGGTGTTTTCAGAAACCATCTGTTGCAGGCTAAACCAATTGGTGCGCATGTAGGTTGCGATTGGAGCTTTATGGCCAAACTTGCCATCCTTGGCAAGCTCAGTTATGTTTCAACAACGGCTTATCACCGGTCGGCAGATGGAAACTCAGGCACCAGGAAAAAAATGGTGAAGAAATTTAAGCTGAATAAATTTAAAGCCATCTTTTTTGAAACCTATTCGGCTTACGAAGTTGCTGTACATATTTTTGATGATGCTGCCATAAAATCAAAACTTAATCCGGCACAACGTAATTTTATTGCCGCACTTACTTTTATACAGATAAATGCTAAGCTCTTTATGAATTTTGTAAGAAAAAAATTGGGGGTAAATACATTTACAAAGCAGCAATAGCCGCTGAAGCCTTCTTCGCAATATTATCCCAGTAAAAATGATTGAAATAGTTAGCTGGTATAGTTTTATCTGAGTTTAGCAACATTACCTGGCGGGCAAACTCATCCCAATTATTATCAGGTAAGATCAAAAATTTATCTCCGGTTATTTCAACCGGAATACCAATGGCGCCGCTCTGGGTGCTTATTACGGAAAGATTATAACCCAATGCTTCCACCACTTTTGTTTTTATACCGCCTCCATCAATTACCGGGTTAATAAAAATATCGGCACCTTTAAAATAAAGATTAATGTCATCTACAAATCCGGCGTATATGATGTTCTTTTCTTTGTAGTTAGCCAATCCGTTGTATTCAACGGGTAATTTATTTCCGCAGATGATGATCTTGTATTTAAAATTATGGTCAGCAAAAAGCAGCGGGTTAATTTTTTCAAGAATGATGTTTAGAGCATCCAGGTTGGGTTTGTAACCAAGTGTACCATTAAAGAGTAATATTTTATCAGCGCTGTTAATGCAATGTGTTTTACAAATCTGTTCCCTGGCTGATTGTTTATCTGCTACAGCCGGTGCTTCACTTAATTCAAATCCATAAGTGATGGTTGTACATTTTTCAGGATCGAGTTTAAATTTTTTGACAGCAAAATATTTGTCATCATCATGAATAAAAAAATTATGGTTTGCCTGCCGGTGTGTAAACCTTTCATAATGCCATAAAACACCCCACCACCATTTGTTCATACTCTTAAACCGCAACGATTCTATATTGTGAGAATGAACGATGAGCTTTACTTTGTAAAACCATTTTAGTAAAATACCCAGCCAGCCATAATAAGGATGTTCAATAATGAGGTGCGATATTTTTTCTTCACGTATAATACGGCTGAGCGTAAAAAAGTAAAACGGATTTATGTAGTGAGAAGGACCGTTGCTTAAAATGTTTTTAATGGGATAAGGTTCAGATGCAAGTTCTGTATTGTCTTTTACAGTAACGCAACTAATGTTAGCATGCCTGCTTAGGTACCGGTTAAAAAATGCAATACCTTTTTGTCCGCCCATATTGGGGGGTAAAAATTTATAAGGAACCAGGCTTAATATATTATCCGTTTTATTCATTAATTTTTACAGCCGTAATATTTACAAAAGGAGCAAACCAATATCCTTTATTGCCGGTAATTTTTATTATCCTGTTCAAAATGCCGGTAACTAAATTTACAATTGTATGCTTATAATGTGTATCCCAAAATCCTGCTGTATATGCTGCAGTAAATCCCGCTTGCTCAATAATATCAATATAATTACTACGGGTTATTAAATTTTCGGCCCAAACACCTGTTTTACATTCGCAGGTATTAGTCCATAAAAATTCAACAGCAGGTATTGGCTGTTTTTTGAAATACAGATCAAGCGCATTTGTAAAATCAGCAAAAGCCCTACCACGGGTATGCTTTACCAAAGCATTCAGGTCGGCATCATTAACTGTTGGTACAAGTTCTTTAATAAAATCTGCCCTTTGTTTTTTGTAGGCAGTTTTTTCAACCTGGTAATGATGCCAATAATGCTTTAAACGCATGGCCGGGTTGTGATAGTTGGCTGTTGTGGTGGCATAACACAAGCTTGTAATGTTAGACTGGCTAAGCTTTGTGTAGAAATCCCTTAATTTGTAAATATGCTCTACCACATTTCTTGAGGCCAGTATATCGAAGTGAATATTATTTACTTTTCCATAATTAATAACCGTATCAATATCGCCCGAAATAAAATCATTAATGTTAATATCCAGTTTATTGCAAATGGTTTTGGCATACCCGGCCCATTGCGGAAAATAATCGTTGAAGTAAACTTTTTTAAAACCTGCCATGCCCGCCAGTAAAAAAAGTGTACCAAGTCCTGCACCATAATCAATAAATGTAAGTTCGGCTATTTGCTTATTTGTTTTTTTTACCGATTGATAAATGATATCGGCACTGCTTTGTATTGAAAAAAACAAACGGCTGCCTGTGTGGTGGTTTATAAAATATTCTTTGCCAAAGGAATCAATATCAGTGTCGCTAATATCCAGTACAGCCAGCTTCTTATATAAATGATTGGCCCGGTCGTTTATTAACCGGGCTGTATCATCTTTAGTTTCTATAAATGTATGTTCCTGGTTTATATCCAATGGTACTATGCTTTTAAATCAGGTGTTGTTTTTTTTCTGTTTTTCCAAACCATAAAAATGCAAAATAAAACAAACAGCACTGCAAAAATATTGCTGTACCTGGCAATGTGTTCGCCCTGGCGTACCGATGCCGGATCAAAAATAAATTCGATGGTATGTTTACCGGCTGGTATTGCTAAACCTCTTAATGCATAATTGGTTTTTACATGCGGTGTTTTCTTTCCGTCAATAAAAGCTTCCCATCCATGCGGATAATATATTTCGCTGAACACAGCAAACTGGTTGCCGGTTGCATTGAACTCATATTTTATTTCATCGTTTTTATTTTCAATCAGTTTGATAGTGGCAGTTGAATCATAAACAGGAGTGAAGGGTACCGATGCTTTAAAACGCTCATCAACAAATGCAACAGAAGCAGGGTCAAATGAATTCAATGCATTCATTTCTTCATCTGCATTCTTAACAAACTTAACTTCTTTTACCAGCCAGCAATTGCCCATGGCAAAAAGATTAATTACAGCTTGTGTTTGTTTTGGATCCTGCTGATCGGGAATAATAGCATATTTCATATTCAGCATATTCAAAACCGGGAAACTGTCTTTAATCATGGAGTTTGCACCCCAGCCCTGAATATTTTTATAGATCTGCCTTTCAATAAGATCCTGATATAAGCCAAGTTTTGCCGGACTATACCCACCAATAGTATTGTGTTTGTAAGATGCCAGTGCGCTGTTAAAGGAATTGCCTACATCAATTCCGTAACCATTGCCGTTTGGAAAAGCAAGGTCAATTACTCTGTAGTAACCGGTATCGGCTTTCAGTTGTAAATCAGCACGGGTATCGGTATAACTATTTTCAAGGTCGGTGGCATCAATAAAATTTTCATCTTTCAAATATCTTTTGCTTACTCCAAAAAGATCTATAACACAGAAAAGAATCAAAGCAGCGTAAACAACCACAGGCTTTATATAGTTCTTGGCATATAAAAACATAGCAGCAACCAGCACAAAAATGAATCCTACTGTGCGCCACATATCGCTCAGGTAAAATGCCTGGCGGTCGGCTTTTAATGCATTAAAATAACTCCTGGTAAAATCGCTGCCCTTTCCTTGCAGTCCATCATTGATACTTTTACGAAGTTCGTTGGTTGCAGTGTTGGTGAAATCAGCAAAGAAATAAAACAATCCTAAAACAGCAACAGTAGCTCCAGCAACAATCAAACATTTTTTAAACAGCGGCCACAATTTTTCCTTTTCTGTTTTAACAAACTCATTTAAAAAAATTACAGCAAGTAATGCCGCAGAGAGTTGTGGTATTACCAGCGACATGGAAGGCGCCCTGAATTTT
>JAYUZB010000112.1:0-30709 GCA_043752185.1 Chitinophagaceae bacterium | reverse complement strand
TTAATAATTATTCTTTAGCCAGGTTATATGCCAGTACAGGTAATACAAATGAAGCCTGGAAACATTTACAATCAGCCATTGATTTTGGGTTTAACTATTCTTATGTATTACAGAATGACAGTTATTTGGAAAGCTTACGCAAAACAGCAAAATGGCAAACAATGATCGGTGGCATTTCAATGAAAAAATACAAAAAGAATAAGCTTGTAAATTAATACCTTTCAATTCTATAGTAAGGTAACTGGTTACATAATTTTTTTGTAACATTATCGCAATAAGTTCGATCAGCTTTATACTTTGTTTGCTCCGCTGTTTGTTTAAAAACCTGGTCCCAGGTAACAGCAGTTTTTGCAAAACTAAAATGTGTTTCCAATGCAGTTCTGAAAAAGAAAGAAAAGAATCCACCAAAATTATTATTACTGGCCGCCAGCATAGAAGGTGAGGCTGCAGCCCCCAGAATAGACATGGGTGTACTGTTTAAAAATAAGTTACGGCAGTTTTCTGTACTCCAGTTTATACCAAATGATTTCTTCACTGCAGGCGGTTCGGCTAATGGATTAGTATCAGTTATAAGTGCATTACAACACTCGCCTAAAACCAGGCTAAGGCGGGCTCTTTTTTTACGTATGGTTACATAAATATCTTCCAGGCTTGCAGAAGCTTCCATTATTCTCCAGTTGTTCTTATCTTTTAAATCAATGTATGGGCCGGGCCGGCCATCGGTTGGTTTACGAAAACCATGCCCGTTGTAATAAAAGACAAGAATATCATTTGGGCCAGCTGGAGCATAAAATGTATTGACGGCATTTTCTACATTTTGTTTGGTTAATCTTCTACCGGTTATGGTATCGTATATAAAATCACCAATTCCTAAAAACTGTTTTATTTTACCAAAAAAAGCAATGGCATCGTACATGTTTTTCCTGTCGGCCGGGCCAATTTTCGGGTCATCCACATTAGCAACTATCAAAAGAAAAATTCTTACGTTTTTTTCATTGGTGGTTAGGGCCTTGGGGTTATTGGTTACAAAAAGATTGCGGTAAAACAAATCATAAGGTTTGAAATATTTGAGAACAAAGTCTTTGGTTAAACTTTGCTGGTTAATAAAAGCAATATTGCTGAATTTAACCAGCTCAGCATTACAATCTGCAGAAGAATTGGCAATACCATACGGCTCAAAAAAACCGGTAGCTGCATCTTTTTGAAAACAAAAGTATTTTGGAAGTATGATGCCCGGATCTCTGCCTTCGATAAATTTTAAATTTTTCAGTATATAATAAACCCTATTACTGTTAATACAGCCTGTGTTAATATCCGGAAATTCTTCCACAGCATCCAGTTCTGCCAATAATAAACTGTCAGGCTTGCCTGGTGCAGTAAATCTCAGCCTTACCTTGGCTTTACCATCAGCCGCATCAACATAACAGGCTTTAAAATCAACTGTGGTATTGGCAGCAGGAAATGTAAATGACAACTCATAAACTGATTGTGCTTTAGCTTCAGCAACAATTAAAAAAAATAAAAAAGTTAACGTTAATAATTTTTTCATACAATCTATTTTTAAACAAATTATATAAAAAGCATTACAAATATTGAGTAATATTTGATTTTGTGAAATAATAGCTGTAAAATTATGCTCTAAAACTTTAAACAATGAACAAACAAATCAAAACAAAACTGCTGTTTACCCTTTCAACAATTTTATTGGTAACATTTGCTGTTACCAGCTGTAATAATAGTAAAGAAGAAAAAGCTTCTGAAGAAGTAAAAACAACTGTTCAACAGCCAGCTGTAAAAGATTCTATTGATTCTGCGAATGTGGCTCCAGGATCAGATATTAAGCCTTAGTAATTTTTTTAATTATTTTGGTTCGTTTCATTTTAAGTTTATTACCGGCAAATAAAGGCCGGTTTTTTGTTAACCAGTTTATGAGCCATTGTTCCACCCGGTGATGGGTGGGAATAAGTATAGCTGCGATGGAAACAAATATGAGCATTTCATATATTGGTGTATGATGGGTAAGTTCTTTTACATATGGATGCAGCAGCAGGGTTAAATATTCAAATAAAATGAGCAGGGAAAGTACACCCAGCACTTTGATAAGCTTTACAGGCATTCTTATCCTGCTTAATAAAAGGGTAATTATAAAAAAACCTGGTATAAAAATGGCAATAAACAATAACTGCAATTGCTGTTTTCTTTCCTTTTTCGCAAGCGCTAAATTCTCTGCAATTTCCAGCTGCCTTACCTGTTCATTGCTTGAGAGTACCTGAGATTCTCTTATCCTACTTTTGCTGTTAATACTATCATTTAGATTCTGCACATAATTCAGGTAATAAAAGGAACTGTCAATATTTTTTTCATTCTTAAAATGCTCAGATAAAAACTTCGCTGCTTCAAGGTGTCTGGGTAGAAAACCGTCTTTTTCAGCAATGAAAAATGATTGTCGGGCATAATACAAAGCAGAATCCTGTTGCTTCATGCTTTTAAGTAAAGTTGCCAGTCCGAGATATGCTTCACAAAGCAGGTCATCATCTTCAGCCTCTTTCAAATAAACGATGCCGCTTTTATAATTGGCCATCGCTAAAAGATATTGTTCTGTTTTTAAATAATTATTTCCTAACCCAATCATCGACATCCCTTCAAAATATTTGTTTTTTATTTGACGGGCAATGCTGAGCGATTTGGTAAAATAACTAAATGCTGAATCATTTTTATTTAGCTTGTCGTAAACATCTCCCATGTTTAAAGCTATTTTATACTTTACATCATCAACATCATCAACATCATCAAGCTGGTTTATAACCGAATCTGATTTATAATAATAATCAAGTGCCTTTTTATATTCTTCCTGATTAACATAAACAAGTGCAATGTTGCTCAATACACTGGCAAAATTCCGCTGGTTATTTGTTTTTTCAACCAGCTCCAGTCTTTTTAAATTATACTCTAAGGCAAGGGGAAAATTTCCGATTAACCTGAAAATTATAGCTATGGTACCCAAACTCTTTGACTGGCCAATAATGTATTTAATTTTTTTAGACAGCAAAAGCGCTTCATTTGAAATAATCAATGCTTTCTCCGGATCATTCACCCTTAATTCATACCCAATATCGCACATCAGTTTAACCCTGTTGGTATCAATTTTTTCTTTATCCAGTTTTTGATACAGGCTATCAACAATATTTTTTTGGGCAAACAAACCAATGGGTAACAACAAGAAAATAAATGCAATTAATTTCAGGCACATAAGCTTAGTAAGAGATTTGGTTAAAGTTATAGATAAATGTTATAAGAATTCATGGATGAAGCAAAGTTTATATGTTTGAATACACACCCAAGGAGTTTGGTTATTTTTCATTTGCTCTCTATTGACTTAATAGGTGTTTATAAAATCACAATATTTATTAACATCCGAAAAGCTACACACTAATTTGCATAGCTTCACGTTTACTTTTTTGCAAGGAAACATCTTCGTAATCTTTACCTCATCCGTACATCAAATTATAATTTAATAACCTTATGAAAACAAATCACAAATTGTATTGCCGCTATATAATTATTGTTGCATGCTGTATTTTGTTTTTAAATAAAAGTTTTGCCCAAAAAAATGGCATTCTGCCTTTAAGCGGAATGAAATTTTTTAGTGAAGGAATTGCTGCAGGTACAATAGACATTAAAATTGACGGGGCTCAGCTGCTCAGTAACAGATTGCCTTTAAACAAGGAAATAGAGATCAGGTTGCAACAGGCCAGTGGTTTTACAATAAATAATTCTAAAATAATGTTTGCAGGGGCTGAAGTAATTGTACTGTCGCCCAGGGGTGAGGTTTTATTAAATAATCCCAACGCCCTTTTAACGAGCTATTCAAACGGATTTTATGCAAAAGACCTAGATGCTTTGAGCATAAAATTTGGTATAGGAACTCATTTGATGAAAGGAAATTTAGGCGGAGTTTTGAAAATAAGGTTGTACGACCTGAAAGGAAAAAATCAGTTAAGGCTGGAGATTTCGGTGAGCTTTGCAAAGCCCGGTGAAACGTTACAGGTTTCAAAAACAACAAAAAACATAAAATCAAGTGTAGGCGTAAATGGCATCATCAATGGATTACAGGCAAAGGAAATGCAGGTAAATGTTGATACCACCATAAAAGTATCACCAAAAATGGCTTACACCAGCATGAATATTTCAAATATTGAAGGCTCCAGTTTGTCGGAAATATTTTCTGGAAAAGAAACTTTTTGGGTGTACGACAGCGATTTGAATGAAGTAAAAATTACTGACATCCTTCTAAAAAAAGTAAAAGGTGCCATGGAAAATAATACAGTGAATTGTACTTTAAAAATTCCTTATCGCTTAAAAACAAACATTAATAAAATGTACACAGTACGTTACCGGTGGGAGAGCCTTGATAAAAGACAGGTAATAGATGTGGTTGTTAAAAATTAAAGCCCACTGATTGTATATATTAAACTGCCTTTTGAAATAATTCAAAAGGCAGTTTAATTTAAAACAAGACTGACTATGCTTCATCCAGCCTGAATGAAATATTACAGATTACACCGAAAGAACTTACTTTATTGTCTTTCACATGTGCTTTGATGTCTTTCACATAAACCGAATCTATATTACGAATAGTTTTGGCACATTCCGCAACTGCATTGTGTATTGCATCATCAATACTTTTGGTGGAAGAAGAAATAACTTCAATTACTTTTACGATAGGCATAGATTCATTTTTTTGATTAAACAATATTGTTCAATCATAAGTTACACTTTTTAACGTTAACAGCAAATAAAAGCAGCATGTGAGACTAAGGAGTAGTAAAGGTTTTAACAAAAAAAAATCGCCAATATGAAAAATAGGATTAACCGTAATTTATTTTTTTCTTATAAATAAATTTACTTGCACTTGTTTATAAAATCCAGGATTTCCATTACCGAAATATTTTTTGCATCCTGATAATTATGATATTGCTCGGCAACCAGGTCAACAGAACAGTCGCAGTATTTATGTGCTTTTTCGCTGCCTATCAGTCTGCTAGCTTTATCCTCACAATTAGATACAAATTCTTTTATTTCCCTGTTAAGCCAGTATTTGGCTGCAATGCGGCCAACAGTTTTGCAGGATGCGATTGTAATTAAGGTAAGCGAAATTATAACCAGTAATATTCTATAGTGCTTCATATTTTATTGTTTTGTTTACAATATAAATATTTTCTGAAGAAATTGAACAGAATACAGGAAACTAGATTTTCTTCAGCTACATTAAGTAAGTGTATTTACGAAGTAATAAAACAATATTGAGTTGCTAACAATAAATGGCTGTTGGTATAATTATTGCGCATTTTTAAGTCTAAAATTCAATATCATGAGAACCATTACTTATCTGGCAGTAAGTTGCCTAACCCTGTTATTTGTTGCGCTTGTGCTGGTTGTTATTCTTTTTATAAAGCAGTAAAAGCTGTTGTTTTAAATAGAAACCTCTCGGATATTTATCTTGAAATGGTATACAATCATTAAATAATTACTGGTTGTTATAATATTTACAACAGAATTCCGTTTAAGGTAAAAACCCAAACCAATGAAAACAGCCTTACCAGCTTATGCTGTGCTTCTATGCACTGTAATCTTACTAAACTCCTGTATAGTAAGTAAAAATTCAAATGCCATACAAAAAGCAGACATCGAAACACCAAATGAAAATAATGCAATCTGCTTTATTCAATTAAAAGATGGAACTATAAAACAGTTTAAAACTTTAAAACTGGTTACCGGTGTTTTAACCACGCCACACTTACTTGCCGATGGCAAAGAAATAATTAATGGCAAAGAAATAATGGCTTACCAGAGTAACAGACATTATGCAGTTTCTGCACAAATTTTAACCAGTACAAAAAATGCTGCCGTTGCGGCCGAAACCTTGCCAGGCTTTGCTGTTAAAGTAGTATCCGGAAAATTGAATGTGTATTGCCGCAAATATTATAACGGAACCAATACTACCGACGAGTATTTTTTGCAACATGGAAATGATGGCTACATTGTTTCTTACACAAAAGATGTATTGAAAAGCATGATAAAAGAAGATAACAAAGCCCTGGAATACTTTAATAGTAAAGCAAAAATAACACCCAAATCAAAAAAGATACTGGCAGTTGTAGAGATGTATAACAACGGGCAAATGATGACTAAAAATTAAACCTCGATTTTTATAAATAGTATTTGAACGGGTATTTAATCAGCTGATTAAATACCCGTTTTTTATTCCATTATTAATTAAGAGAAGCATAAAACCCAGCTGCTTTAAAATCAACAGTGCTATAATCTTTCACTTCATTATATAAAGTATCCCGTTCAATCGGTTTACGGTTCACCTGTTTTATCAACGTTACAAGCTCTTCTGTACTCATTGCAGGTGTTTGCTCTTCGCTGCCGGCCATACTGTAAATTTTTGTTGAATCATCTATGGTGCCATCAATATCATTAACCCCAAAAGACAAACTCAGCTGTGCATTCTGACGGCCAAGCATAGGCCAGTAAGCTTTTAGGTGTGGAAAATTATCTAGGTAAATTCTGGCAATTGCATACAGCCGCATATCTTCTGTTGTAACAGATTCCGGCACATGGCTCATAGCGTTATCCTGGTTACGGAATTTTAGTGGTATAAATGTATTGAAGCCACCCGTTTTATCCTGAAGCTCTCTTAAACGCCGCATGTGATCAATACGGTGCTCGTATTTTTCAATATGACCGTACAACATAGTGGCATTGCTGTGCATACCTAATTTGTGTGCAGCTTCATGTATAGCCAGCCAGCCGGTTCCATCAACTTTATCCTCACAAATCTTTTTGCGTATTTCCGGATGAAAAATTTCGGCTCCACCACCCGGTAAGCTGTCCAGGCCAGCTTCATGCAGTTGTTTCATACCTTCTTCAGTTGTGAGCTTTGCCTTGCGGAACATATAATCCAGTTCCACCGCTGTAAAGGCTTTAACATGCAGATCAGGACGGTGAGCTTTTATCTTCTGCATCAGCTCAATAAAATAAGCCATATTCATTTTAGGATGTACACCGCCTACAATATGCACTTCGGTAATGGGTTTACCATCGTAGGTTTTTACAATATCCAACATCTGATCAATATTCAGTTCCCAACCATCTTCCTTATGTGCATACAGGCGTGAGTAAGAACAGAATTCGCAACTGAATACACAAACATTGGTGGGCTCAATATGAAAATTGCGGTTAAAATAGGTTCTGTCGCCGTGTAATCTTTCTCTTATAAAATTTGCTAAGGCACCCACAAAAGCAAGACTGCCTTTTTCAAAAAGCAACAGGCATTCTTCATCAGTAATCCTTTCTTTGTTTTTTACTTTTTGGGCAACGGATTGAAGGCCATTATCGGCCATAGTGTTAATCAAAATATCAATGGAGTCTGTCATCACAAAAATTTTTACAAATTTACGATGATAAAAGATGTTGAAACACTAATTTTTGTTTAAATCTGATTGCAAAAACCGGCACTTCATGGTCTTACGTGTTCAATTAATGTATATCTTCCAATCCGAAAATTAAACCAAGCTATATGAATATTAAGTTTCGTCTTACAGCAATGAGTTTTTTACAGTTTTTTGTGTGGGGTGCCTGGTTAATTACAGTTGCCAATTATTGGTTTGGAACCAAACAGTGGAGTGGTGAAAAATTTGGAGATGTATTTGCCACTTTGGGTTATTCATCAATCATAATGCCTGCATTAACCGGTATTATTGCCGATAAATGGATGAATGCTGAAAAGCTATATGGTATTTTGCATATTCTGGGAGGTTTGTTTTTAGCATGTATTCCCATGGCAGGCAGTCCGGTAGCTTTTTTTGGAATAATATTCGGTGCTATGCTTTGTTATATGCCAACCATATCATTATCTAATTCTATTGCATACACAATTCTTAAAAATAACAATTACGATGTTGTTAGGGTTTTTCCACCTATCAGAGTTTGGGGTACTATTGGATTTATTGCTGCCATGTGGCTTACAAACCTTTCGGGTAATAAAGCTTCAGGCAATATGTTTTATATTTCGGCTGTATCTGCAGTTATATTAGGAATTTATTCTTTCACTTTACCCAAATGCCCTCCACAAAAATTAATTTCAGAAAACGCTTCACTGGTACAAAAATTAGGATTGGATGCGTTTAAACTATTTAAGAACCCTAAAATTGCCATGTTTTTTGTGTTCTCGATGTTTTTAGGCGCTGCGTTGCAACTTACTAATATGTATGGCGATGTGTATTTATCTGAATTTGCCAAAGTACCTGCGTATGCTGAATCTTTTGTGGTTAAGTATTCCACCATTATTATGTCTATCTCACAAATATCTGAAACACTTTTTATTCTTGCAATTCCTTTCTTTTTGAAACGTTTTGGTATAAAACAGGTAATGTTTATTTCTATGATAGCATGGGTTTTGCGTTTTGGGTTATTTTCATACGGGAACCCGGAAGAGGGCTTATGGATGATTATTGTATCATGTATTGTATATGGAATGGCTTTTGATTTTTTCAATATTTCAGGTTCATTATTTATTGAAACATCTACCGATCACAAAATGCGTTCGAGTGCCCAGGGATTGTTTATGATGATTACTAACGGTTTTGGTGCTGTATTAGGGAGTAAATTAAGCGGATTGATGATCGGAATGTATTATACTGATTCAGATGGGAACAGAGACTGGCATGGCATCTGGCTCGTATTCGCTATTTATGCGCTTATTGTGGCTGTGCTGTTTCTCATATTCTTTAAACACAAACACGATCCAAAAGCTTTAGCAAACGTGCAACATTAATATTCAACTCAACTATTGTTGCATTAAAAATCCCTCTGTTAAGAGGGATTTTTATAATCAGTGAAATGAGTCAATCTTATAATCAGTACTAATTATTTATGCTGCTCAATCTTTTTTACAAAATTTGATTTGGGTTGAGCACCAACCAGTTTATCAACTACCTGTCCGCCTTTTACAAAAAGAATTGCAGGAATACTGGTGATACCGTAGTTCATGGATATCTGCGGATTGTTATCAACATTTACCTTGCCTATGTTTACCTTGCCATCGTAATCTTTTGCCAGTTCTTCAATTACCGGGCCTATTGCACGGCATGGGCCGCACCATTCTGCCCAAAAATCAATAACCGATAATTTATCAGAGTCTAATACATCTGTTTTAAAGTTCGCATCTGTGAATTCTAGTGCCATAATATTTATTTTAAAGTTTTAATTTATTAAAGACAAGAAGCAAAGTTAGTTCCAAATGCGTTAATATGCTGTTATGACATATCCACAGGATGTGATGAAATATTATTGGCATATTTGGAGCCATTGTGGCTGGTAAAGTAATAAATGTAAGATGTTAGAAGTACGATATACGAAAACTTCCTGATTTAAATGTTTATGTATATCCAACAGCGTACATCGTACATTTATCCTGTTACCACACTCACTTCAATATCCTTATTCTCATTTAAATAAAAAGCAAGATCATCATTCATAGTTACGCTTTTTTCAAGAGTATACATACCCACTTTAAATTTATTGCGGCTATCAATAACATTAAACTTAATAGATGTTTTACCCGGGTTTGATTTAATGTTAGTATCAATAAAATCAACCATTTCTTCACTGATGAATTGTGGTTCAACATCAATAACTACTTGTTTGGTTAAAGTAGATTTTACTGTATCAAGCAAGTGCAGCTTCTTAATATTAAAATCGTATTGCTGCCCATTATAACGCTGGCGAAAAGCACCTTCAATCATCACAATTAATCCCTTCTCGAGGTAATTATTATATTTCACGTAGTCTTCGCTCCAAAGCATAAATTCAGCCTTGCCGCTGTAATCTTCAATACTTAAAATGGCAAAGTTTTTACCTGCTTTTGTTAAGCGGTGCTGTACATCAACCACAAGGCCAGCAACCCTAAAACTCCTTGCAGGATTGGCATGTGTGTTAACAGCGGCTTTAAATTCAACATAATCGGCCAGCGGCGTAATATTATAATGCCGCATTTCAAACTTATAATTATCCAGTGGATGGCCACTCATAAACATACCGGTAACTTCCTTTTCATAATCAAGCTGCACAGCCAGTGGCCATGGTTCGCAAATCGATAATTTTGGCGGCACAATATCAGGCATCTGCATATCACCAAACAAAGTATTGGTAGCATTTGCATTTTGCGCCTGAAATACACTTCCAAATTTTAATACCTTTTCCAAACCTTGTACATCGCCGGGAGCCTGGAAGAAATACTGAGCACGGGTAATGTCGGTAAAGCAATCAAACGCACCGGAGTAAATTAAACTCTCTAATGATTTTTTATTGGCGTTGCGATGATTCACACGTTTTGCCAGATCGTAAATAGATGTAAAGTGCCCGTGCTTATTTCTTTCTTCAATAATATTCTGAATGGCATTTTCGCCAACACCTTTTAGTCCGCTGAAACCAAAACGTATCTCGCCTTTTGCATTTACAGCAAAGCCATTTTGCGATTCGTTAATATCGGGCCCAAGCACTTTTAATCCCATGCGTTTACATTCTTCCATAAAGAAAGTGATCTTATCAATACTGCCTGCATGGTTTAGCACAGCAGCCATATATTCGCTGGGGTAATGCGCTTTTAAATAAGCTGTTTGATAGGCAACAAAAGCATAACAGGTAGAGTGTGATTTATTGAAAGCGTATTGTGCAAATGCTTCCCAGTCTGTCCATACTTTTTCTAAAATATCTTTATCATGTCCTTTGGCAGTTGCACCTTCCACAAACTGCACTTTCATTTTATCAAGTACTGCTTTTTGTTTTTTACCCATGGCTTTACGCAACACATCCGCATCGCCCTTGCTAAAGCCAGCAAGCTTTTGCGATAACAACATCACCTGCTCCTGGTAAACCGTAATACCATAAGTTTCTTTCAAAAATTCTTCCATATCGGCCAGATCGTACACAACCTGCTTCTTACCATGCTTACGGTCTACGTATTCAGGTATGTATGCCATTGGGCCGGGGCGATAAAGTGCGTTCATCGCAATCAGATCAGCAAATTTATCGGGCTTTAATTCACGCAGGTATTTTTGCATACCAGGGCTCTCAAACTGAAACGTACCGTTTGTATCGCCCTGCTGGTAGAGCTTGTAGGTTTTTTCATCATCCAGCGGAATGGCGTCAATATCAATATCAATACCATGATTTTGTTTTATAAGATGAAGGGCAGTCTTTAAAATACTCAATGTTTTTAAACCCAGAAAGTCCATTTTAATTACACCGGCTTCTTCAATGGAATTACCTTCAATTTGTGTAAGCCAAAGTTCCGATTCTTTGGAAGTTGCCACTGGTAATAACTCTGTAAGATCTTTTGGTGCAATGATAATTGCCGATGCATGAATGCCGGTATTACGAACTGAACCTTCCAGTATTTCTGCTTCATGCAATATTTTACTTTGCAGATCATCGCCTTTATATATTTCTCTTAGCTTTTTTACATTTTCAATATCATCAGCCTGAAGTTGTTCCTTTTCTTCCAGCGACTTTTCACCGTCCTTAGCTTCTTTAATTGTAAACGGTGCATGCAACAATCTTTTTAAATTGATGCCCGGCCGTTCCGGTACCAGTTTTGAAATGGCCCTGCTTTCTGCCAGCGGCAAATCCATAACCCTTGAAACATCGGCTATGCTTGACTTGGCAGCCATGGTACCATAAGTAATGATTTGCGCCACCTGGTTCTTACCATATTTCTGCACCACATAATCCAACACTTTCTGCCGGCCTTCATCATCAAAGTCCGTGTCTATATCCGGCATAGATTTACGTTCCGGATTCAGGAACCTTTCAAACAGTAAATTATATTTTATGGGGTCGATGTTGGTAATGCCGATGCAATACGCCACTGCACTACCTGCTGCAGAACCACGGCCCGGGCCAATGAATACGCCCATGTCCCTGCCTGCCTTAATAAAATCGCTTACAATTAAAAAGTAACCGGCAAAGCCCATTTTTTCAATGATGCCCAGCTCAAAACTCAATCTTTCTTCAGCTTCGGGTGTAAGAATTTTATACCGATCTTTTGCACCCGACCAAGTTAAATGCGCCAGGTATTCATCCTGCGTTTTAAAATTAGCAGGCACCGTAAAATGGGGTAGGAGTATGTCTCTTTTTAAATTCAGTAAATCAACCTTGCCAATAATTTCATTGGTGTTATCAATGGCTTCCGGCAGGTCTTCAAAAACTTTGCTCATCTCGGCACCGGTTTTTAAATAAAACTGGTCGTTGGGAAATGCAAAGCGTTTGTTTTTTGCAAATACATCATCATCAGTAAACTCACGCAGGGCAGGTGTGCTCTGTTTTTCGCCGGTGTTGATGCAAAGCAGGATATCGTGTGCATTAAAATCTTTCTGATCTACATAATGACTGTCGTTACTGGCAATAACTTTTACATTGTATTTTTTGGCAAACTTCAGCAACACTTCATTTACTTTTTCCTGGTCTGGAATTCCATGGCGCTGCAGCTCTACATAATAATCTTCCTGAAAAATATTCAACCACCATTTAAATTCATTCTCGCCTTCAGCTTCACCTTTTTTTAAAATGGTTTGCGGTACCAATGCACCCAGGCAACAGCTTGTGGCAATTAATCCTTCGTGGTATTTATGAATAAGTTCTTTATCAATACGGGGATATTTGGAGTACATGCCTTCAATATATCCAAGCGAAGTAAGCTTAACCAGGTTCTTATAACCCGTTGCGTTTTTTGCAAGTAATATCTGGTGGTGACGTGGATCTTTTTCTTCTTTACTAAAAGTTTTACGGTGCCTGTCGGTAGTTATATAAAACTCACAACCCACAATGGGTTTTACTTTTAAAGTGCCATCATCATTTTTATGATTGTATGCTTCCTTTACAAATTCAAATGCACCAAACATATTACCATGATCGCTAATTGCAAGTGCAGGCATACCATCGGCAATGGCTTTTTTATACAGATTTTTTATAGATGCCGCACCATCCAGCAGGGAAAATTGTGTATGTACGTGTAAGTGGGAAAACTTCATAGTCTTGATTCTGGATACTTGATACTTGATTTTGGTAAAAAACTCTATGGATTTTCGCAATCCTGTATCCAGCATCAAGTATCCAGTATCTTTCCTTTGCAGCAAATATCGTTAACAATAACTTGTATCTCTAATCCGTTTTTCCACAGGTGGTTAAGCCTAACATTCAGTTAAAATTTCTAATAAAACGTTAACGGCTTGCATTTACGGCATTTGAAAGTTACCTTTGCACAGCATTAGAAAAATCATTAATCATCAGTTTGTAGGACAGGATTCAGAGATCAGTATAGATAAGTATTAACAGCATTAGAATTTAAGAAGAGTAAAAAACACAAGACAAAGTTGTACTTACGTTTTAAACCCCAAAGTTTACGTATGAAAAACTTCTTTCTTGTTTCTGTAGCCATCGGCTTTTTTTCAGGAACAACTTTAACAGCTAAAGCACAATCATCTGTAAATATTGAGCAGGTGAATGTATTTGCTGCGCAAAAAAAATCACCAAAATTTATTGAAGGAATAGAGATTAAACCAGCAAAGGCTGTAGCAGTAAACACAAATTCAATCCTAACAGAAGAACCCGCTTCTATAGAAAGCTTTACTGCTTTGCAGTTTAAGTATGCCCAGTTACTGGATGTAGAAGTTGAAAGCATTACAAACCACACTTTATTTGCAGCTATAGAAAAATGGTGGGGCACCCGTTACAGATATGGTGGTGCAACCGAAAATGGGATTGACTGTAGTGCATATGCAAGTACTGTAGTGCATCAGGTATATGGGTTGGTACTTCCAAGAACAGCACGTGAACAGTATGCTAATTGTATAAAACTTGAAAAAGAAGAATTGCAACAAGGCGATCTGGTTTTCTTTAACACCCGTGGTGGTATCACCCATGTAGGTATATATCTTAGCTATGGCTATTTTACACATGCCAGCACAAGTATTGGTGTAACCATCAACAACCTTTCTGAAACTTATTGGAACAAAAAATTCGTGAGTGGCGGAAGGTTAACTGCACCTGAACCTGTTCCAGTTGTTGAATAAAAATTTTATCTGAAATTATACTGGAGATCATCGATCTCCTTTTTTTATGCCCAGTCTTTTTTGCAAGGTTTGCCAAACAGGCATTATGTCGGGCGATAGTTTTAATAGAAAAATTCCGGCAATAAATAACACAAGGAAGAAACTACTTCTGGCAACCATAGCACCAAAGCCGTGCAAATTATCAAATAGAAAATAGCAGCAGTAAAAAGTTGCCAAACCCAGTATGATGGTGTAAATAGTTTTAACAGTAAACGGCTGCAGGTTAAACTTCTTAATTAAAAAACCATAGCGTATTGCATTATAAATTGCAAAAGTGATAAGGTTGGCAATGGCGGGGCCCATAACGCCATAATAATATTTTGTAAGTATGTAGTTCAGCGGCAGCGTTAAGGAAAGCAATATTATACCGGTTATGAAATCGAACCGCCAAAATGTAGAGGTGTTGATGATCTGGCTGTTTACTCCCGTGCCCATGTCTACAATACGCATGAGGCCAATATAAAAGAAAACCCATTTGGCATCTATATAACCGGCCTGCAAATGAAAAGTAAAAACACCATCTGAAAAATTTAACCAGATAAGTGAAAACATCCCTACAGAAAATATTAATTGGTTGATGGAAGAACTATGATAGATCCTGTCAATCCTTTTCATATCCTTATCTTTCCAGGCCTTTGATAGAGCCCCAAGCGATGAAGAAATGATACCCCTTTGTGGTGCCTGAATTAAGCTGGCAATATTTTGTGCCAGGGTATAAACACCGGCTAATGCAAGCCCATTGGGCAATACAGCAGCAATAATTATGGTATCTATAACCATTGATACAGTAAAGACCAGGCTGCCGCCGTATACAAAAGAAATTAAGGTAATTATCTTTTTAAAAAACTTTTTAGATACCCGGCTGACGGAAAAGGTGAAAAAAATGTGCTTGTACCATACCAGGTAGCCAAGCAATATTGCTGCTACTGCCAGAAAAGTAAATGAGTAGATTTTTATAAACAGATCGAAAGAAGTAATGAAGCCCGTAAAACTTAGCACAATTAAAATGGTTGTAAAAACCCTGAACTGTATCTCCCGTAAAAAATTAGAGAATACCGATTTTTTTACCTGCCAGGCATAGGCTTCTAAAATAGAAAAAAGTGTAAGCCCCATTCCAAAAGGAAAAATGTAGTAATAATATTTTACCAGGTCGGGAGCGTTGGTGCCGTATTTTCTAATTACAATATCCTTGAATAAAATACCGGCAATTATAACCAGGCAAAAGCCAAACAAAGAAAAAAATATGGCCCAGGTAAACTGATCATTTTTTTTGGGTGGCAGGTTATCGTTGTAATAAGGATAAAACTTATGAATGTAGGAAGGCATACCGAGGTTGGCAACGCAGAACATGATGTTGGCAACAGCCATGAAAATTCCGGTAAGTCCGTACTCGGCCTGAGTAAAACCGCCTTCACGTGTAAATAACCAGGTATTAAAAAAACCGATAGCAAAGCCAATGTACACCACCAGTGATGAAATAAGGCTTTGCTTTCGTATTTGCGACATAGCTTTGTTTGCTGCTAAATTAATCTACCTTTTTTGTTTTTATGTAGAAATTTGGATCAACAGTAAAACTATTATCTCCTTCGGGATACAGATCAAGCGTTTTCCATTTTTCTGTAGGCTTTATCCACTGCTCTGTTTTGAATTTTATTTTTAATGGCAGATTAAATCCTTTTACACAATTGGTATAGCGGTAAGAAAGTTTGTACCCGTTAATTTTATATTCAAGCACCGGAATTTGTACTGTTCTTAAATACTGATCAAATACTTTGCTGAAATTTATCTTGCTTTCTTTGTTGACATAATCCTCAACCTGTTTGGTAGTAACCGTTTGGTGGTAGAATGTTTTATTAAGTCCTCTTAATATCATCCTGAATTTTTCATCATCATTTATTACCTGCCTGATGGCATGCAACATATTACCCGACTTTGGATACATATCGCCGCTGCCTTCCTGGTTTACATTGTATATGCCAATAATGGGAATATCGTTTTGTATTCCTTTGCGTGTGCCAATAACATATTCATTACCGGCCGGCTTGCCATACCAGTAATCGGTAAACAGGGTTTCGCTGTAGTTGGTAAAGCCTTCATGCACCCACATGTCTGCAATATCTTTAGTTGTTATATTATTGGCAAACCATTCGTGGCCTGCTTCATGCACAATAATAAAATCCCATTTTAATCCCCAGCCCGTGCCGCTTAAATCCTGGCCCAGGTAACCGTTCATATATTTATTGCCATAGGCAGTGGCGCTCTGGTGTTCCATACCTAAATGCGGTGCTTCTACTAATTTAAAACCATCTTCGTAAAAAGGGTAGGGGCCAAACCAATGCTCAAATGCTTTCATCATACGTGGTGCATCTTTAAACTGCTTTTTAGCTTTGTCAACATTGTAATCAAGCACCCAGTAATCCATATCTAATTTTCCTTTTTCGCCTTCAAATACTTCGCTGAAGTGTGCGTATTTGCCAATATATGGAATGAGGTTGTAACTGTTAATGGGATTGGTAACTGCCCAATCGTAAGTCGCTGTTCCATCGCCGTTATTTATTTTACCCCTGAAGCGCCCGTTACCCACACACATTAATGAATCGGGAATGGTAATATGCATCTCGGCACTATCCGGTTCATCGGCCTGATGATCTTTGCAGGGATACCAAACGCTTGCACCTAAACCTTGGCAGGCAAGACTTACAAAGGGATTGCTGTTTTTATCTTTTTTCATGATCAAACCACCATCCCAAGGTGGACGAATGGCGATACGGGGTTTGCCGTGGTAGTAGACAATAATATTGCTATTTAAGTCTGAATTTTCAGGAATAGTTTTGGGCAACAAAAAAAAGTAGGCATTGCCATCTTTACGATAATCTAATTTATATTCTTTCTTTGCGGTTTTACTTAAAAACAGGTATATAATACTATCAACAATCATTGGCTCTTGCAAATCAATCTGCATCTTTGATGTTGGCTTTACATTTTTATATGTGATTATGTTCTTGCCACTGATTGAACTATCCTTCAAATTAAACTTCACATGCAAATCATATTTTAACACATCCCACCAATCCCTGCTGGATCCATAAGTACCACGCAAGGTATCAGCACGGGTAAATCCTTTTGATTGTTTTAAAGGCTGAGCCTTCGAAGAAGTAAAAAGTAAAAAGGCAAAAGTAAAAACTGAGCAGGCTTTAATAAGTTGTTTCATGTGTTTTGTATATAAATGCTAATTTAGTTTTCTTTAGAAACATTTATGCACCTTTCATCAAATAAATACTACAGGCTTCTTTTAAATTTTGAATTTTGCCTTTTGACTTTTTCCTTTTGCCTTTTAATTTCTGCCTGCAAGTCTCACCAGCACCCCGATAAAAAGATATTCCATTACAACGAAAGCAGCGGCCTTGCTTCCCTCGATCCTGCATTTGCCAAAAATAAACAGGTAATGTGGTCCACACACCAGTTGTACAATACCCTTATTGAAATTGACAGCAATATGCAGATGCAACCATCGCTGGCCAAGCATTGGAATATTTCGGATGACAACCTGGTTTTTACTTTTACGTTGAGGAGCGATGTTTTTTTTACCAATGACGACTGCTTTGCAAACGGCAAAGGACGAAAACTGACAGCCCATGATGTAGAGTATAGTTTTAAAAGAATTATAGATAAAAACACAGCCAGTCCTGGTGCATGGATATTTAATAACCGGGTAGATTCTGTGAATGGATTTACTGCAATAAATGACAGCATTTTTCAACTTAAATTGATCAGCCCATTTCAATCTATACTGGGGATATTGAGCATGCAATATTGTTCCATCATTCCTAAAGAAGCGGTGGAAAAATATAAAACTGATTTTCGTCGTCATCCTGTTGGCACCGGGCCATTTAGCTTTGTTGCCTGGGAAGAAGGCCAGGCCCTTATTTTAAAAAAGAATGAAAACTATTTTGAAAAAGATGCCGAAGGAAAATCCTTGCCGTATTTAGATGGAATCAAAGTTTCTTTCTACGACAGTAAGGCTACCGAGTTTTTAGAGTTTCAGCAAACCCGTTTGGATTTTATTGATGATATTGATCCTTCTTTTAAAGATGAAGTGCTTACCAAGACCGGCAATCTTAAAAAAACATGGCAGGGTAAAATCGAATTGCAAAAACATCCTTACCTCAACATTGAATACTTGGGTATTTTGGTTGATGTAGAAAACGAACTGGTAAAAAATTCGCCTTTGCGTTTGCAAAAAATACGACAGGCAATCAACTACGGTTTTAACCGCAAAAAAATGATGCTGTATTTACGTAACAGTATTGGTACTTCTGCAGAAAGCGGATTCGTTCCTGCAGGATTACCTTCTTTTGATTCGGCAGCAGTGCAGGGCTATCATTACGATGTAGACAAAGCAAAAAAATTACTGGCAGAAGCAGGTTATCCTGATGGAAAAAATCTGCCGGAGATAAAATTATTAACCATTCCCATTTATGGAGATTTGGGAACCTATATTGCCAACGAGCTTTTGCAGGTAGGCATTAAAGTGCAGGTGGAAGTGATACAAAAAAGTTTATTAATGGAGCAGACCTCCAAATCACAGGCACCATTCTTCAGGGGAAGTTGGATAGCCGATTATCCAGATGCAGAAAATTACCTGAGTGTGTTTTACAGTAAGAACCCAGCCCCGCCTAATTATACACGGTATAAAAATCCTGCATTCGATCAGTTGTATGAACAGGCTTTATCAGAAAAAAATGATTCACTTCGCTATAAATTATACCAGCAAATGGACAGGATCATCATCAACGATGCACCGGTTGTGCCGCTCTGGTATGATATGGCCATACACCTTGTTCATAAAAATATTACTGACTTTTATCCCAACAGTTTAAACCTGCTCGAACTGCGTAGAGTTAAAAAACTATGACCCTCTAAGATAATTGCTGATCTGCGTTAACCATACAGTAACATAGATAAATAGAAAAAATACATAGTTTGTAAAAAACTTTAAACCACTTTATATGAAATCGTATAAAAAACTGCTGGCATTAACCGCTTTAGTTTTCTTCGTATTTATAGGAATTGCTGCAATAGAAGAACCTGCCGGAGACTTTAAAAACCTACAGGTTTTGCCAAAAAACATAACGGAAGATTCACTAGGAAAAATAATGGACGGTTTTAATACCAGCCTGAAAGTTGATTGCAATTTCTGTCATGTAAAAGATAAAAACAGTGAGGCACTTATTATGGAGAAGGATGATAAGCCCGAAAAAGAGATCACCCGCAATATGATGCGGATGACGATGGACATCAACAAAAACTATTTTCAGTTTAATGAAAACGTTAATGCTGCACAGGTGCAGGCTGTAACCTGCTATACCTGTCACAAAGGCCAGCCAATTCCTGAAAAAGTAAAGAAACCGGTAACCAAAGACCCTTTCAATTTCAAATCCAACTAATTTTTTTTGAGCTTATTCTTAAACACTTTCTCAAATTTTTCAAGCTTGGGCCTTATTACAAACTGGCAATAGCCTTGGCTTGTATTATTATTGTAGTAATTCTGATGCTCCGCTTCGGCAGCATAAAATATGGTGAAAGGCTCCAGTGTGGTTACGATCGGGTTATTAAAAGCACCGCTCTTATCCAACTCTGCTTTGTATTTAGCGGTTTTGGCTTTCTGTTCTTCATTATGATAAAAAACCACGCTGCGATATTGTGGCCCTGCGTCGGCACCCTGGCGGTTTAATGTTGTAGGGTCATGCGTTTGCCAGAATACTTCAAGTAGTTCATCAAAAGTTATTTTAGCAGGGTCGTACATAATGTTCAGGCATTCTGCGTGGCCGGTAGTTTTACTGCAAACCTCTTCATAAGTTGGGTTAACAACGGTACCACCACTATATCCACTGGTTACTTTTTCTACGCCTTCAATCTGTTGAAAAATGGCTTCGGTACACCAGAAGCATCCGGTGCCGAAAGTGGCAGTATCCAATTTGGCTGAACTCATTATTTTGGTATCTTTTTTTGTGTTTACTTTATTATTCTTTTGTGCACAGGAACTCAGTCCCATCAAACTAACAATCGAAATGAATAAAACTTTTAGCATCTTGTATATTTTTTCATTTACTTACGCAAAGGTAGTTTGCATAGATTGGATAACAATTTATCGCAACAAAAGTTTAACAAACAAAATGGCTTTAATCGAAATAACCGAAATTTGATGTTTTAAAACAATTAATGTGAAATTTTTTCCTGAGTCCGCCCTCGTCCAGTTAGAATATGAAAAGGTAAAAACCCTGCTGGCACTGCATTGCCGTACCGAATTTGCAAAACATAAAGCCGAACAACTCAGGCTGCACACCAAAAAAGAATTTATACAAACTGAACTGCAACAAAGCAATGAGTTTAAACTATTGCTGCAGAGCAATCAACATTTTCCAAATGAGTTTACACATAATATAGGTAAGGAGTTAAAACTTATAGGCATACCCGGCGCAGTTTTAAGTGGTGAGCAATTTTTGCTTATCAGGCGGCTTGCAGAAAATACCAACAATATTTTTCGCTGGTTTGATAATGAACGGCGAACGGCATACCCGGCTTTAACAAAAGTCATCAACGATTCTTACTACGAAAAAGTAATTGTTGAAATGATTGATGAAATACTGGATGAAACCGGGCAGGTAAAAGACAGCGCCAGCGAAGAGTTAGCCGATATCCGCATGAGTTTGTACCGTAAGCGCAACGAACTGCGTAAGGTTTTCGACAGAATTGTGAGCAAAATGAACAAGCAAGGTTACCTGGCAGATATTGAAGAAAGTTTTTTAAACGGCAGAAGGGTGCTGGCTGTTTTTGCCGAGCAAAAGCGTATGATAAAAGGCATACTGCATGGCGAAAGCGACAGCCGCCGTACCACTTTTATTGAACCAGAAGAAACCACAGAACTCAACAACGCAGTTTTCTCTCTTGAAAATGAAGAAAGAAAAGAAGTGTATAAAATATTGCGGAAACTCACGCAAAATTTAAGTGTTTACGCCAGCCTGCTAAAAAACTATTTGGATATGGCCGGTGAATTTGATTTCATCAGGGCCAAAGCAAAATTTGCGGCGGATTACAACGGCAATTACCCGGTTGTTATGGATAAAGCCCATGTGCAGTTGATACAGGCTTATCATCCTTTATTATACATCTACAACAAAGCAAATAAAAAACCAACCATACCGGTAGACTTAACACTGAATGAAAAGCAACGCATTTTAGTCATCAGCGGGCCCAATGCCGGCGGTAAAACGGTTACGTTGAAAACGGTTGGTTTGTTGCAGTTGATGCTACAGAGTGGTTTGCTGGTGCCGGTTCACCCGGATAGTGAGATGGGAATTTTTAAACAGATCATGATCCATATCGGCGATACACAAAGCCTGGAATTTGAGTTGAGTACTTATTCATCTCACTTGAAAAACATGAAGCATTTTATGGAAAATGCCAATGGTAAAACCTTGTTTTTTATTGATGAACTGGGCAGCGGGAGCGACCCCAACTTGGGCGGTGCTTTTGCAGAAGTGATTATGGAAGAACTGGCTATTAAACACAGTTTTGGTATTGTCACCACGCATTACCTCAATTTAAAAGTAATGGCCAACAAAGTGGCCGGCATTATAAACGGCGCTATGCAGTTTGATGAAAAAAACCTGCTGCCCATGTACAAACTGGTGGTTGGCAAGCCGGGCAGTTCTTACACTTTTTCTATTGCCGAAAGAATTGGCCTTGAAAAAAGATTGATTGAAAAAGCAAGAAAACTGGTAGATGACGATCATTTTACCCTGGATAAACTTTTGAACCGTACCGAACAGGACCTGCAGCATATTGATAAGGAAAAAGCCGACCTGAAAGCTTTGCTTAAAGAGAATGAAGCACTAAAAAAAGAGATGCAACGGGTTTTAAACAAAGAAGTGCATGAGCAGGAGATGGAAAAAATGGCCATGCAGAACAGGATAGCAGCCGATAAGATCATTTACCTGAAAGACATGGAAAGAAGGTTGAAAGCCATGGTTATTGAGTGGCGCAAAACCGAGGACAAGGATAAAGTGGTAAAAATGATACATGCCTTGCTTTTTCAGCAGAAAGAAAAAATAACCACAGAAAAGCAGCAGAAAAAGTTGAATGAAAAGTTTGAAGAAGTAGGTGGAGAAATCAAAATTGGCGTTAAAGTAAGGATGAAACAAAACCGCCAGGTAGGTATTGTAAAAGAAATTCGTGGAAAAAAAGCCGTGTTGCAGGTTGGTGTAATGCCCATCACTGTTGAGTTAAAGGATTTGGTGGTGGTAAAAGATAAAGAGCAGCAACAAATAGTTTTGTAAATTTTTTGGAATAAAAACCCCGTAACCTTATTTTTGCCGCGGAGAGTTGGCAGAGCGGTCGATTGCGGCAGTCTTGAAAACTGTTGACTGTAACAGGTCCTGGGGTTCGAATCCCTAACTCTCCGCCGGAATAAAAAACCGCTGGTTAAACCGGCGGTTTTTTTATTTTATCTTTGCCCAATCAATGAAACATCTTTCCTCCCTCAATAAATATTTCTGGAAATACCGCTGGCATTTTATACTGGGGTTTGTTTTTGTGGTACTTACCAATTATTTCCGAATACTATCGCCGCAGTTAACCGGTTATGTGGTTAATACGGTTGTGCAGTCAATAAAATCTGCTGATGTAAATGCTGCTGAAATTAAGAAAAGCGAAAAGAACTACGATTTTGCGGTAAGGCTTGTTATTGAAAAATTCCAGGAGAATCCTTCCCGTAAAATTCTGTACACAGGAATTACCTTATTTATCATTGCCATTATCAGCGGTTTTTTTATGTTCCTGATGCGGCAAACCATTATTGTAATGAGCCGGCATATAGAGTACGATCAGAAGAACGAAATATTTACCCATTACCAGAAACTGGATACTAATTTTTATAAAACACACAGCACCGGCGACCTCATGAACCGCATTGCAGATGATGTAAGCAAAGTACGCATGTACACAGGCCCCGCCATTATGTATTTTATTAACCTGGCGGCTGTGCTTGCTTTTAGCATATTTTTTATGTTTAAAGCCAGCCCAAAACTTACGCTGGTTGCACTGGCTCCTCTGCCCGTTCTTGCAATTGCAATCTATTTTGTTAATACCATCATCAATAAAAAAAGTGAACGCATTCAATCCTTGCTTAGTGATTTAACCACCAATGCGCAGGAATCTTATTCAGGCATCAGGGTCATTAAATCATTTGTACAAGAAAAAGCCATGCTGGGCTTTTTTAAAAAGAACAGCGAAGCTTATCGTGACAATGCATTAAGTCTGGCAAAAACGGAAGCCATTTATTTTCCGAGCATGGCCCTGCTGATTGGGCTAAGCACTTTAATAACTATTATGGTTGGCAGCTTGGATGTGGTTAACAATGTTGAAGGAGCCAGCGTAGGAAGAATTGCAGAATTTGTGATGTATATACAAATGCTAACCTTCCCGGTAAGCGCCATTGGCTGGACAGCCAGTATGACGCAACGTGCAGTCACTTCTCAAAGAAGAATCAATGAGTTTCTGCATACCGAACCCGAAATTAAAAACCAGGCTGAGCCTGTAACAACTCCGCTGCTGGGAAATATCACTTTAACTAATGTTGATTTTGTTTATCCGCATACCGGCATTCATGCTTTAAAAGATTTTTCGTTGCAGATAAATAAGGGAGAAAAAATTGCTGTTGTAGGAAGAACAGGCTCGGGCAAATCTACCTTAGCCCAATTGCTGCTGCACATGTATGAACCACAAAAAGGAATGATAACTTATGACGGCATACCGGTAAATAAATTTGATACGCATTCACTGAGGCTGCAGATCAGTTATGTTCCGCAGGATATATTTTTGTTTAGCGAAACAGTACGCAACAATATCCGCTTTGGTGTGGATGATGCCACTGATGAAGATGTAATTGCTGCAGCAAAACAGGCGAGTATTCATAACGAAATTGAACAATTTCAAAATGGATATGATACGCTGATAGGAGAGCGGGGCGTTACGCTAAGTGGTGGACAAAAGCAACGAATCTCTATTGCCCGTGCCCTGATTAAAGAACCCGAAATTGTAATTTTTGACGACTGTTTGAGTGCTGTAGATGCCCGTACCGAAAAAGAGATCATTGGTAATTTATACAGGTTTTTAAAAGACAGAACGGCCATCATCATCACCCATCGTATTTTTTCTCTTTTTGATTTTGATAAGATAATTGTTCTGGATGAAGGGAAAATTGTGGAGCAGGGCACACACCAGCAATTACTTGAATTAAATGGCTATTACACCGAAATGTATAACAGGCAGCAGGAACAGGAAAAGGAAGTATAAAATACTGTAAAAATATTCAGGCTGGTACTTCATAAAACAGTGCATTCAATGATAACCCCAAATAATCAATCATATATTTTGTAGAATGGAAAACAATTTTATCTTTGCTTCACCTAAATGGGGTTATTTTTAAAATTAAACTAAACAAAACAGTGGCGTACGAAAACAACGAAAAGAAAATGGATAGCGTTTACAGCAAACGCATCAGGGCCGGAAAACGCAGAACTTACTTTTTTGATGTAAGAGAGACCCGTGGCAACGATTTTTATTTAACTATTACAGAAAGCCGCAAGCGTTTTGATTCTGACGGATACGACAGGCATAAAATTTTCCTGTACAAGGAAGATTTCAATAAATTTATTAAAGGTTTGGGAGAAGCAATTGATTATGTGAAGACAGAATTGATGCCCGACTTTGATTTTGATGCATTCAACCATGATACACCATATGAAGGTGAAGATGGACAAGGTGGCCAATCGGCAAATGATGGAACTGAAATGTCTACTTCTTCTACTATGGAAACAATAGTAGCAGACTTAACTGAAACTCCAATAGCAGAAACAACAGCTCCTGAGGAGAAAATTGAAACAACTAAAACTCCCGACGAGATAAATAATGGCCCTGTTGATAACGGCAGTGCAGAGGTAGTAGAAAAGTGGTAAGTACGAATACACCAAACCTAATTGCAGAAAATCCTCCCAGCACGGGAGGATTTTCATTTATATCCGGCATTATACTTGTATAACATTAAAAAATGTTTAAACACACATGAAAATACTATTGCTGCACATCGTTTTACTAACGGGGTCCTTAGTCTCCTTTGCACAGGTTAACTGTAATATAAAAAAGGCTTATGCCTTTTATAATGTGTCGATGCCTGGCATACAAATGGCAGATGAGAATGGCAATCTCATTCACCCAAAGGCCAATATTACCCGGTTTATTTATGTTGAATATAGCGGATCAAAAAAGCCCGATATTAAATCTGTTCTTTACAATGGTGTTTTGTTGGATTTTACAGTATTAAGCGTAAAAAATAAAACAGTAACTATTGGAGATAAAGAACTGAATCCCGGTAATACCATCACTGCAAAAAAAGGAAATACTTTTTTACAAATTAACCTGCAACCGTTTGAAGAAAAAACAATGCCGGATGTGGATTGTAAAAACATTATAATAAAAAGTAAGCTTGCAGGTAAGCTCTGCAAATTTTATGTTACCAGGGAAAAAGAGTTTGCAACGCTACCCAGGTATTGATTAACGCATCATCTTATATAAATTTATTAGCCCATTGGTAGAGCTGTCATGCGTATCAACATCTGAATCATGCTCCAGTTCAGGCAATATCTTATTAGCCAAAACCTTTCCCAGTTCTACTCCCCATTGATCAAAGCTGTAAATATTCCAGATAACGCCCTGTACAAATATTTTATGTTCGTATAAAGCAATTAATTGTCCCAATGTGAAAGGTGTAATTTGTTTTACCAGAATTGAATTAGTTGGCCGGTTACCTTCAAAAACACGGTAAGGGTTTTCGTTTTCTGTTCCATTCATTAATGCTTCAGTTTGAGCAAAAAAATTACTCATGAGTTTTTTATGATGATCGCCTGTTGCATTGTGGCTTACTGCCGGTGCAATAAAATCGCATGGGATAATTTGTGTACCCTGGTGAATTAGTTGGTAGAATGCATGTTGCCCGTTTGTGCCGGGTTCTCCCCAAATAACAGGTCCGGTTGCATAGGAAACTTTCTCTCCGTTGCGGTCAATATACTTGCCATTGCTTTCCATATTACCCTGCTGAAAATAGGCTGCAAAGCGATGCAGGTATTGGTCGTAAGGCAAAATGGCTTCGCTGGTTGTACCAAAAAAGTTGCCATACCAAATACCGATCAAAGCCATCAGTACCGGAATGTTTTTATCAAATTCAGTTTCTCTGAAATGATTGTCGGCTGCATGAGCGCCACGTAGGAGTTGTTCAAAGTTTTCGTACCCAATAGTTAAAGCAATAGATAAACCAATGGCACTCCACAAACTGTATCTGCCGCCAACCCAATCCCAAAATACAAACATATTCTTTGGGTCTATTCCAAATTTTATAACTTCCTTGTCGTTGGTGCTGAGTGCTACAAAATGTTTGGCCACATGTGCTTCATTTTTTGAATGCTGTAAAAACCAATCCCTGGCAGAATGTGCATTGGTCATAGTTTCCTGGGTAGTAAAAGTTTTGCTGGCAATTAAAAAGAGGGTTTCTTCGGCATTAACTTTTTTCAGCGTTTCAGTAATGTGTGTACCATCTACATTGCTTACAAAATAAGTCTCTATACCATCAATCCAATATGGCTTTAGTGCTTCAGTAACCATTACAGGCCCGAGGTCGCTGCCACCAATGCCAATGTTTACAATATATTTAATTTTTTTACCGGTATAACCTTTCCATTCGCCACTGTGCACTGCAGAACAAAAACTTTTCATTTGCTCCAGTACATTTTTAATGGCTGGCATCACATCTATACCATCCGTTAAAACAGGTTTGCCCGAAAAATTTCTTAATGCGGTATGCAGCACAGCACGGTTTTCTGTACCATTAATTTTTTCGCCGGTAAACATGGCTTCAATGGCTTCTTTTAATTTACAGTCTGCCGCCAGTTCCAGTAAAATTTCAACTGTATTTTCCGTGATGATGTTTTTAGAATAATCAAAAAGGATATCATCCATTTTGATTGAGAATCTGTCAAACCTTTCCGCATCATTAAAGAAAAGGTCTTTCATTTGCACATTTTCAAACAGTTGCTTATGTTGTTGTAATGCTTGCCAGGATGGGGTAGTAGTGGGGTTTATTTTGGGGAACATGATTTAAATTTAAAGGTTATCGTATTCATACAACGGATCAATATGCGTACCGGCTTGCATATCAAATATTGGTTTTATAATTCCGTCTTTTAAGCCATAAACCCAGCCGTGCAAATCAGGCCTTTGTTCATTTTTCCATGCTCTTTGTATGATAGAAGTTTTTGCAAGGTTAAATATTTGTTCCTGTACATTCAACTCAGTTAACCGGTCACATTTTTGTTCTTCATCCCCAATCTGTTCAAGTTCTTCCCGGTGTATGCGTTGTACATCTTTAATATTCCGCAGCCACATATTCAGCAGAGGCTTTAGATCTGTTTTGGACATGGATGCTTTAACACCGCCACAGCCATAGTGCCCGCAAACAATAACATGCTTTACTTTTAAGTGATTAACAGCATAGTCCAAAACGCTTAATAAATTTACATCTGTATTAATTACGAGGTTGGCAACATTGCGGTGAACAAAAATTTCACCAGGTTGTGTATTGGTTATTTGATTGGCAGGTACACGGCTGTCGCTGCAACCGATCCATAAAAACTCAGGCGTTTGAAGGCCCGATAATTTATTAAAAAAATCAGGGTCGTTTGCCACCATTTGGGCTGCCCATGCTTTATTATCCTGCAACAATTTTTCAAAAGGATGCATAGTTTTTTTGATTGATGATTGGGAGGTTACGAAGATATAGCATGTACAACAAAAAACGTCCCGCTTTTGGCAGGACGTTTTGCGTTTTGAAAATTTACTTCTATTGAATTTTTGGAATCATTCCCCTGATGCCCATATCAATTACCTGGTCTCCATTGTTTGGATCGTAGGTTCCGTTGTGGTCTGCATCAATCCATTCAAAACTTTTGTTAATGGATAAGGAAACGATAATATTGATATCAGCAGTTTCGTTACCGGTTACCACAAGCGGTGTCAAAAATTGCCCCGTAACCAGGCAAGAGCCTGCAGGTATTGGCGAAGAAGCAAATAATGGATTAGGCACTGTGGTAGCACCCGGAGGTGCCTGACCCTGGCTTAAAAATCCAACACCAAAAACCTTGCCTTCCAAAGCCCAATAGCCTTGTAATTTATTGGCATTTACAGTTACGGTAGAATCTTTTACTTTATAATTGTTCAGGTAAGTATTAAAACCGATAAAAGATGCAAGCGTTGCATCAATAGTTTGCCCAAGAGCGTTCATGTAAATATTGTAATTCTGATAAGCCAGCGAAACCCTTAACCAGTTATAGGTTCCGGCTGCAAAATCTTTTACGGGCACACTTAAAAAGGTTTGGTTATTTCCTGCAAATTTAGAATTTGTAAAATCAATGGCTCTTGCACCGCCTGTAGTAACCTGAGGCGCTTTGTAAAGAATAGCTCCAGCTCCCAAAGCTGTAAAAGGCGATGATGCCAGTTCAACATAATGGGCACTCATGGTGTTAAAACGGGGCGACTGGCCTGCATTGCCAGCAGGCATGGGAGCAGCCTGCCCAATAGCATTAAGCCGCACTTGTGTGGAATCAAATTTAAAAATGAAATTAACTTTTGCCGTTCCGTTGTTGATGGGTGTAGGATTGTCGGCATTTTTTTGGCAGGAGCTGAATAAAACAATAGCAGACGCCACTGCAAGCATGGTTTGTAGTTTCATTATTGGTTTGTTTTTGGTTAGGTAAAAGTGGCGTCGATGCGTTTTTGCAACAATTACAATGCCTCAATAACTTCAATGAGGTTTTTTAGCATTTCTTTAGTAAAATCCAGGTGAGTAACCATTCTTACCTGTGTTGCGGAAATTGAAAGGCATAAAATATCATACTTAGCCATTTTTTCACAAAACGTTTTTGCTGTGTAAGATGATCCGGTTATTTCATAAATAACAATGTTGGTTTCCACTGGCATTATTTTTCCAACAAAGTCTTTCTTAGCCAAAGCGGCTGCTATTTGCTTTGCCTGATGATGATCTTCTTCAAGCCTTTGAATATTGTTTTCAAGTGCATAAATTCCAGCTGCAGCCAAATAACCAGCCTGGCGCATACCGCCGCCAAAAACCTTACGCACACGGCGGGCCTGTTTAATAAAATCGTTTTTACCCAACAGCAAGCTGCCAACCGGTGTACCCATGCCTTTACTGAGGCAAATAGATATGGAATCAAAAACGGCTCCATATTGTTTTGGACTTTCATTTTTGGCTACCAATGCATTCCAAAGCCTGGCACCATCTAAATGCAGGTTTAGTTTATTTCGTAAGCAGATTTCTTTAATTAATTGAATTTCATCAAATTCATAACAGCTGCCGCCACCACGATTTGCTGTGTTTTCAAGGCTTACCAAACTTGTTCTGGCTTTATGATCATCGTTAGGATTAATAGATTCTAAAACCATATCTGCAGTAATTCTTCCCCGTTCGCCGTCTAAAGCTTTAACCTGGCAACCGCTGTTGAAAGCAATACCGCCGCCTTCATAAATATATACATGGCTTACTTTATCACAAATCACTTCATCGCCCGGCTGGGTGTGGCATTTTATGGCAATTTGATTGGTCATGGTGCCGCTTGGGCAAAAAAGGGCGGACTGCATACCAAACATAGCGGCAGCCATGTCTTCTAATTTATTTATGGAAGGGTCTTCCCCAAAAACATCATCCCCAACGGGGGCATTAAACATGGCTTCCAGCATGGCTGGTGATGGTTTGGTAAAAGTATCTGAGCGGAGGTCTATTATCATAGGGCAAATATAAGCAGGTAGAAGCAAGGAATTGGGAATTGGATATTAGGAATTAGGTTTGAATTCCTGTAGTCAATTCCTAAATACTAATTCCTAATTACAAATTCCCTCTTTTATCCACCATTCATCCCATTTTATTCACTTTCATTATGAAATCCGGCTATAAATTAGTAACTTTGCACACATTTTTAGCAGGAATTTATGTAGCATTTAATCATTTGCAACGTTTTCCCAACAAAACATGTCTATTCAGTGTTCTATTTCAGTAACTAATACAAGACAATGAGGCAACTTAAGATCGCAACGCAAATTACCAACCGTGATTCACAGGCAGTTGAGAAATATTTGCAGGAAATTTCCAAAATTTCGATGATTACTCCTGAAGAGGAAACCATTTTAGCCCAAAAGATTAAAATGGGTGATCAGCGTGCTTTGGACAAATTGGTGCAGGCCAATCTTCGTTTTGTGGTATCTGTGGCTAAGCAGTACCAGCACCAGGGCCTTTCTCTTAGTGATTTAATTAACGAGGGTAACCTCGGCTTAATCAAAGCGGCACAACGTTTTGACGAAACAAAAGGTTTCAAATTTATTTCTTACGCTGTGTGGTGGATTCGCCAATC
>JAYUZB010000111.1:0-5768 GCA_043752185.1 Chitinophagaceae bacterium | reverse complement strand
TATATATTGATTCGCTTGGTTTGTTGGGGGCAAATGCATCGGTTATGGCAGTTGCAATTGCCGCAACCATAATTGCACCCAATTACCGTTTTTTCCGCGATATCAGGGGTGGCATTCCCATCTGGATACTTACTGTTATTTATGTGGCTATTGATCTGGCGGGTGTGGCACAAAGCCCGGCTGCATTTCCCATTGCTCATATTGGTGGTGCATTTGCAGGTTTTTTATTTGTAAAAATGCTTAAGAATAATTTAGATGGAAGCGAATGGATGAACAATTTTTACAGCTGGTTCATCAATCTTTTTAATCCCAATAAAAAGAAACAAACGAACAGCGTTAAAGAAAGAGTTTTTTATAACATCGGCAGTAAAAGCCCATATAACAAAACCCCCATTGTAACCGGGCAACGGGTTGATGAAATACTCGATAAAATCAACCAAAAGGGTTACGACCATCTTACCAAAGAAGAAAAAGATATTTTAAAAAGAGCCAGCGAAGATTAATTGAACCAGATAGTTCTATGTATGAACCTATGTTTCTGTATTACTATGTGGCTCAAATTCAAAACCGTTCACCATTTCTTTCACATCATTTTATAGTTGTTAGCATTATCTTTATGCTATGCCAGGCTTTTTTCGGAGAATGACAAAAAATCTTTTTATTGTTGCAAATGTAATTGCAGCAATACTTTTTTTATTGGGCAGCTATGGCTACTTATTTAATCCGCAATATTTCTGGCCAATCGGTTTTTTAACCCTCACCGCTTTTTATTTTCTGCTGATATTGATTGCCTTTATTATTTTCTGGTTATTCATTAAACCAAAGCGGGCCTTAATTTCAATAATTGCCATACTGCTGGCTTTTAAACCCATCAGTAATATTATTCCTTTTCATTTATCAACTTCATTTGCCCAAGCAAAGCCAGATAAAGCTTTGCGTATTATGAGCTGGAACGTGGCGCAGTTTAATGTAATGGAAGATAAAAAACATCCCGAAGTGAAAAGCCAGATGCTGAATGTTATTAACGAATACCAACCCGATATTGCCTGCTTTCAGGAAATGGTTGCCGAAGATAGTACGGTAAAAGATCATGGCCATATGGATGAATTTCTGCAGCAAATGAATTTCAAAAACTACTTTTATTCTTACAACGTTAAAGAAGATTTTTGGGGTTACGCTCATTTCGGTGTCATCATTTTTTCAAAATATCCCATCATCAATAAACAAACAATCAGCTTTTATCCCAATGATTATAATTCTATTTTTCAGTATGTAGATGTAGTTAAGGAAGCTGATACCATTCGTGTATTTAATATTCACCTGCAATCATTGCGGTTCAGTAAAGAGAATCTTAAGTACATAGAAAAGCCTACAGTGGAAGATGAGAATAAGGCCTTGAAAGAATCGAAAAACATTATAGCCAAGTTTAAAAAAGGTTTTTTAAAAAGGCAGGTACAGGCCGACAGGATAAGGGCCGAAATAAATAAAAGCCCGTACCCGGTAATTGTAACCGGCGACTTTAACGATGTGCCCAACAGCTATGCTTACCACACCATTGGCAACAAAATGAACAATGCTTTTGTTGAAAAAGGCAGCGGGCTTGGCCGTACTTTCAGCGGTATATCGCCGGTATTGCGTATTGACAATATTTTTGTTGATGCAAAAATGAATGTGCTGCAGTTTAACCTCGTTAAAAAGAAGCTGAGCGACCACTTCCCTATTATGGCTGATGTTGAAATGCCTAAAAGGTAATATCTTAGCATTTCAAATGAAAGCATCTCACACATACCAATATTTCTGTTGCCCTTGCGGCATAGCTTAATATCTTTGTAAAAATTTATAAAACACCATCTTCTCCATTTCCCCCTTTAGGGGATAGGGGCAAAACCTACAACACAACAAAAATTATGGCCTTAAAAATATACAACACACTTTCAAGAGAAAAAGAAATTTTCACGCCTCTTACACCCGATCATGTGGGTATGTATGTGTGTGGCCCTACAGTTTACAGCGATGTGCATTTGGGCAACTGCCGTACATTTATTTCTTTCGATATCATTTACCGCTACCTCGTTTATTTGGGTTACAAGGTTAGGTATGTGCGTAACATAACCGATGCCGGCCACCTGGAAGGAGACCGTGATGAAGGCGATGACAAATTCAGTAAACTGGCCCGGTTGCAGAAAGTAGAGCCAATGGAGATTGTTCAAAAATATACGGTGGGCTTTCGTCATGTAATGCAGTTGCTGAATAATTTACCACCATCTATTGAGCCTACTGCTACCGGCCATATTGCCGAGCAGATAGAAATTACCAAACAGATTTTAGCCAATGGCTATGCTTACGAAGTAAACGGTACTATTTATTTTGATGTAGAAAAATATAATAAAGAATTGCCGTACGGTATTCTTACCAATCGTAAAATGGAAGACCTGCTTGAAGGTACAAGAGAGCTGGGCGGACAAGATGAAAAACGTGGCCGTTTGGATTTTGCTTTATGGATAAAAGCCAAGCCCGAACACCTGATGCAGTGGCCAAGCCCCTGGGGCATGGGTTTCCCGGGCTGGCATATTGAGTGCTCTGCCATGAGTGAAAAATATTTGGGAAAGAAATTTGACATACATGGTGGTGGAATGGATCTGGCTGCAACGCATCATACCAATGAAATTGCACAAAGCCAGGCCTGCTATCATACCAGCCCGGCAAATTTTTGGATGCATACGAATATGCTTACAGTTAACGGCACCAGGATGAGTAAATCTTTAGGCAATGGATTTTTGCCCGAAGAATTATTTACTGGTAATCATCCGCTGCTTGAGAAAGCTTATGCGCCTATGACCGTGCGTTTTTTCATGTTGCAAACGCATTACCGCAGCACATTGGATTTTAGTAACGAAGCCTTGCAGGCATCGGAAAAAGGATTGAAAAGATTGTGGGATGCTTATGAGGTGTTGAACCAGTTGGCAGTTAGTCCCGATAGCTATCGGGAGCAGTTGGCAAGCGATGCTGAACTGGATGAAAAAGTGAACAAGCTCGTGAATGAGTTTGACGAATTTATGAACGACGATTTTAATACCGCCAAGGTTTTAGGAAATATGTTTGAACTGGTGCCGGTTATTAATTCGATAAAAGACGGATTGATAAAAGCAGATGCAATTTCGGCAGCAAGCTTAACATTGCTTCAACAAAAATTTAAAGCTTATTTGGAAGATGTTTTTGGATTAAAAAACAGTGCTGCCAATAATGAAGTGCTGAAAGGGGTAATGGAACTGTTGATTGAGATAAGAAAAGAATCGAAAACTAAAAAGGATTTTGCCACCAGTGATAAAATAAGAAACCAACTGGCGGCTATAGGCATTAATTTAAAAGATGAGAAAGGTGGTGAAATGAGTTGGGGGCTTGAGTAACTAACTCTGCGACTTCAGCCACTCCGCATCCTCTTCGTGAAAATTTCACGCAGGGAACGCAAAGGAGCAGAGTAAACAGAGAAAAGCCTCAGCAACCCACGCTCCACTACAACCTCTTCGTGCAGCTTATAATTATGGAACACATCATACATCTGTCTAAAGACAAAAAGTTTAAGAAAATTCTTGAGCTGCAGGAGCCATTTGTTTTGGCGAAAAGAAAAAATGTGTACCTGCATTTATGCAACTCTATTATGAGTCAACAGCTGAGTACCAAGGTGGCTGATGTTTTTCACCGAAGGTTTTTAGCTTTATACAACAGCAAAAATCCTACTGCTGCACAAATAGCCGCAACACCATTTGAAACTTTAAGGGGCATAGGCTTAAGCAATGCAAAAGCTAATTATGTTTTAAATGTGTGCAATTTTTTTATTGAAGAAAAGATAACCGATGCCATGCTCTATAAAATGAGCAATGAAGAACTGATCAAATATCTTACGCAAATAAAAGGCATTGGCCAGTGGACGGTTGAAATGGTTTTAATTTTTACACTTGGCAGGGAAGATGTTTTTGCAGTGGACGACCTTGGGATTCAACAGGCTATTTGTAAACTCTACAATATTGATGCTACTGATAAAAGAGTGATGAAAGAAAAAATGCTTGCCGTTTCAAAAAAATGGAGCCCTTATAGAACTTATGCCTGCAGGTATTTGTGGGGATGGAAGGATAATACGCCGGCAAACCCTTAAACCCCCTCCAACCCCGAAGGGGGAGCCTGGAGCCGTATTACTAAAGCTCTTTTCTAAATTTTAATTGGTTTGATTTTATAAGAACGATGAAATTACTTTTAAAGTAACAATCAAAGTTCTCCGCCGGTTGTCGGAGACAGGGTTAAAATCGCTACAATCTCTTCCAGATATTTTTTATCTGTTTCATCAAACTGATCAAGCTCTGCAGCATCTACATCCAACACGCCAATAACTTCTCCGTTTTTAATGAGGGGTATAACAATTTCAGATTTTGATAAACTGCTGCATGCAATATGGCCGGGAAATTTTTCTACATCAGGTACGATTAAAGTTTCTGCATTTTGCCAGGCAGCTCCGCAAACACCACGGCCCTTTTTAATTCTGGTGCAGGCAACCGGTCCCTGAAATGGGCCGAGCACCAATTCTGTTTCGGAATTGTTTTTTGAGTCGGGCTTAACCAAATAAAAACCTACCCAAAGCCAGCCAAACTGTTCTTTAAGTGCTGCACTTACATTACCAAGATTTGCAATTAAATCAGGTTCGCCTTCAAGCAGTGCTTTTATTTGCGGAATAAGTGATTGATAAATTTCGGCTTTGCTGCCTTGTATAATTGTTAAGTCTTCTGCCATGGGGCAAAGGTACGTTGTCTTTGTCATGCTGAGGAACGAAGCATCTCTTTCTTTGCGGTAGAGATTCTTCGCTATCGCTCAGAATACAAAAGCGTAGGCTACACATTTTGTAAGATCATATCACTGTAAGAAACCGAACAAAAATCCCCAGCATTAATGCCAAGCAAAGCTGCATATTCATCGCACTGTGCCTGTAATTTTTCTTTGCCAATAGTTCCATCTTTATCAATGGCTTCCACTTCTACAAAAGTTCCCAACCCTTCTACTGTATCAAAATGAAATTTTACATTGTTTATAAAATAGATCTTGCGCTTTTTATCAACAACAGCTTTTATACCCAATGTTTTTATAAGTATTTCTTTCAGCGTTTTATCTGGCTGATGTTGATACAGCAAAACATGGCTGCTCTTTGCTCCTGCAAAATCTTCCCGTTCATAATGTATCAATGCATTTTCGATATTACCCTCCCGTAATTTTAATCTTCCAACGGGTACGTTAAAGTAAGTGTCAACCTGGTGGTCTTCTCCAATAAATAAAGGGTTTTGCTTTTGCAACAAATTTTCCTGTTCAATAAGTTTATTGGTTTTTGCTTTAAATTCGATGTTGAGGATTGCCATTGGGCGAAGTTATGGCGCTGCTGATTGAAAGTTACCTGAAACAAAATAAAATTTTCTCTAAATTTATTTTTTAATACTAAAACACTGCTCATGGCTTTAAAACAAATTCCGCTTACAAAAAGACCGGTTGATATTGCATTAATCATTTTCTTTATCATCAATTTTTTCCTGGTCACTTACATGATTGATGTGGAGCAACTGGTAATTGCTGATACCAATAATTTTACCTACCCGGTATGGCCGCCCAAATGGATGGTTGACCTGGTGCACTGGTACGGAAAGAATTTTGATCCGGTGCTGATGGCGAGACCGGCCTGGTGGCGGGCAACTATCTGGATAGACAGTTTATTCTTTGGGCCATTTTATGCA
>JAYUZB010000110.1:0-5793 GCA_043752185.1 Chitinophagaceae bacterium | reverse complement strand
AAATAACCTGGTGTTAAGAGGTGCTGATGTGCTGCGCAATAACTGGTTCTTTTTATTTGTTGATGCCATGAATGAAATGAAAGTGCCGGTGTTTGGTTTTGAAGCCTTACGAAATTTCCGCTTTAACACAGCCCGGCCAAATACACATATTCATGTTAGCAGCGGACTTGATTGGTTTGATGCAAAAGTTGAAATTGAATTTGGTGAGCAGCGTGTTGGAATTGACGAGATAAAAAACGCATTGGTTAATAAACAGTCGTTTGTACAATTAAGCGATGGTACATTGGGCATACTGCCTGATGAATGGCTGAAAAGATATTCGTTGTTATTTAAGGTTGGCGATGGAAGAAGCAACCAGTTACGCTTATCAAAATATCACATGAGTGTGATTGATGAGTTGTACGAAAACAGGGATGAAAAAGAATTAAGTTTTGAGCTGGATGAAAAATATGAGCGGCTGAAGGAGTTTAAAAATATTCCTGAAACTGCAGCCCCCGAACATCTGCAGGCCATATTGCGCCCTTATCAGATTTCCGGATTTCAATGGCTCAACTATTTAAATGATGTAGGCTGGGGTGGTATTTTAGCCGATGATATGGGTTTGGGTAAAACGGTACAGGCATTAAGTATGCTGCATCACTACAAAGAAATTACCGGAGGACTAAAAGCATTGGTGGTTTGCCCCACAACTTTGATCTATAACTGGCGTAATGAGGTGCAGAAATTTTCACCTTCTTTATCTTTTCATATCCACCACGGCAGCATCAGAAGCCGTGATGTAGAAGAATTACAGAAACACAATATCATTATAACAACATACGGAACCCTGCGCAGCGATATACAGTTGTTGCTGAAAATAAATTTAGATTATGTGATACTGGATGAAAGCCAGGCAATAAAAAACCCGGCTTCAAAAGTTACCAAGGCTGCCAGTTTGCTGAATGCAAAGAACAGGCTGTGCATGAGCGGTACACCTTTACAGAATAATACTTTCGACATTTTTGCGCAAATGAATTTTCTTAACCCCGGACTGCTGGGCAATATGGAATTTTTTAGAAATGAATTTGCAACACCCATAGATAAATTTGGGGAGCAGGAACAAAAAGAGCATTTACGTAAATTATTATTTCCGTTTATTTTACGCCGCACCAAAGAGCAAGTAGCTAAAGACCTGCCCGATAAAACAGAAACCATTTTGTTTTGCGAAATGGAAAAAGAGCAACGTAAAGTTTACGAGGCTTACCGAAACAGTTACCGTGAAAAAATATTGGGCACCATCGATCAGCAAGGCATCGGCAAATCGCAGTTAACCATTTTGCAGGGACTTATGAAGCTGCGCCAGATATGTGACAGCCCGGCTATATTAAATGAAGAAGAAAAATATCCTAACCACTCCATCAAACTTGATGAGCTGGCTCGGGAGATTGAAGAAAATATTGGCGACCATAAAGCACTTATCTTCTCCCAGTTTTTAGGTATGCTGGCTTTAATAAAAAAGAAACTGATTGAAGATGGTATTCCGTTTGAATATTTTGATGGTAGCACATCGGCACCCGACAGGGAAAAAGCAATCCAGAATTTTCAGAACAATGATGAATGCAGGGTGTTTTTAATTTCGTTAAAAGCCGGTGGCGTGGGTTTAAACTTAACTGCTGCCGATTATGTTTATATAGTTGATCCGTGGTGGAACCCGGCGGTAGAGCAGCAGGCTATTGACCGTACACACCGTATTGGCCAAACCAAAAATATTTTTGCCTATCGTATGATTTGTATTGATACGATTGAAGATAAAATTCTGGAGCTACAGGAACGCAAACGTAAATTAGCCAGTGAGCTTATTGCAGATGATGCCAGCTTTGTAAAAGCACTTTCTAAATCAGATGTGGAGTACTTGTTTAGCTAATCTTGCGAATTTATTTAAATAATTTGCAAGAAGTATGCTCAATATTTTTTCAAATATTTTTTATAAATGATCAGATTTTCAATTCTTATTTAAATATAAGAATGGCAACGATTGAAAACTGATTATCAAAAAGCAGATTACATTTTTGTCATTTGCCCGGAGCAAGTAGAAAGTATTGTAGTGTTACTAAAGATCATGCTGCAAAATGACACCCTGATTTTTCCGCCAACATGCGTAACATATAATTTTTGATTTGGGTGGCAATGAAAAAATTGCCCGCTGTATAAAAAACTAACAGATACTGTATTATAATCCTGGAAAATATCGAAGGTTGGCACATTGGTGGTATTATAAACCCCATCAATAGGTTCTGTGTTACCATTGTATGAATTAAACAAGACTCTGTACGATGGGTATCCCAACGATCTGTTACCATACACCGCCATACCATTAAATGTAGGGTCAAATCCTTGTGTAACCGAGGTAAAAGCCACATCAATTAAATTGGATGAAGACACATAATTATTGGTAAGAGAGCAGGGAGGAGTTTCCTGCCTGAGTTTTACATTAACATACACACTATCACGATAAGAGACATTGCAACCTGAATTTGACAAACTCCAATGATACCAACCCTTTTGATTGTATTTTATATTTGTAATGTCAATACTGTGGCTGACTGTAGTACCACTTCCTGCAGGGTTGTTATAACTTAACAAGTCGTACTCATTAAGCTTTGGAACTTGTAAAGTAATATTATCACCAATAAACGGAGCAGTGTCAGTTATGGAAATTTTAAAGTTTAATGGTCTGCAATCATCATTTGTAGCTGTTTTTACACATCCGGAAGCACACAATAAAAGAAAAATTAAACAAGGAAATAAATTTGTTTTCATATTAATTAAGGTATAATAGCACGTAATATAAACTAAATAAATAGAATTTGGTTGAAAGCATGCCGTGGCTTTTAAAAGGACTGGCCAGGCAATACATAAGCCTATTTAAGTTGTCTCTATGATTGTGGAAATGCTATTGAAGAAAAGATATAGTAATTCAGGAATAACCGTAAGTGGACATGATAAGACAGGGTCAACTTTGTAAAAGTCTTTCAAAATCAGATGTAGAACACCTGTTCAAATAAAAAATTTTCTTGTAAGAAAATAAAATCTTGTCCCTTAAGACGAGATAAAATCTTTCAGTCTTTTAAAATCCTTGTTGCTACCGGATTCAAAGAAGTTTTTTACGGCATTACCCAAAAGCTTAAAAATAGCAGTAACAGAAAAGTGTGGTGCGGAGGTGGTATAGTTTTTCATACGTCAGATTTTACACTTCAAAAGTACAAACTCGTTATACATATTGTCAAGAGCAGTTTTGCTTAATCTTTTGGAAGGTAATTTCCGAACAGGGGGATAGTTATTTTACTGCCTGCCTGTTAAAACTACCGCTAAACCTGCGACTCTTTTTGTAGTAACGAATGGGGTAAACATCAGGATTTTGCCTGAGCTTGCCAATAAAACTTTTAATTGCCTGCACCAATATATGGCCGGATTTTGCCTGGTATGGGGTCTTTGTCATTAGGAGTTTGTTTAGTATTAATCTTAACGCCGTATATCTGAGATTATTGTATACTGATACTTGTTTAAAAAAGCAGCTGCAAGAGTACCACTAAAATTAGCTTTCTAGGATAGCACAGTTCAAAGGTTTCTGAAGCAGAGATTACCTTTAAAAAATATTAGCCATACCAACCTTGTTTTAACAAACCCTTTCAATATTTATTCTTTCTGGCATTGTATTTGGCTAACATAGTTAAACCAAATAGAATTAATATGAAAAAGATAATGTTAAGTATGTTGTTAGGCTTTGCTTCACTGGCAATTGTAAACACGTCACATGCACAGGTTAAAGTAAACATTAATACCGGCGTGCAACCAGAATGGGGCCCAACGGGTTATGATTATGCAGAATATTATTACATGCCCGATATTGAAACCTATTATTATGTTCCTAAAAAACAGTTTGTCTATTATTCGGGCAACAGGTGGGTTTTTGCACCAGGGTTACCGCCAGCTTATTCAAATTATGATATTTACTCGGGGTATAAAGTTGTGGTGAACAAACCCTACGCTTACAAATATTTTAATGATCATAAGGTAAAATATGCCCGGTTTAAAAATTACAATAACCACCAGGTGATTATTAAGAATAAGCATGACAATGGAAATCATTATGGCCAGTATAAAAACAAGGGTAATGGCAAAGGAAACGGTAATGGCAAAGGAAATAGTAAGGGCCACGGTAAGGGCAAACATTAATTTTTAGAATAGCAGGACTACAAAGCCACTTTCGGGTGGCTTTGTGTTTTTAGATTACTTTCGTTGCAATAAAATGGATATACTGTTAGATATATTGAATGAAATGGTGAAGGCACACCCAACTTCAAACTTTGTAAACAGCCTGCACCAGCAATACTGCAACCGTGGCGGCCTTAGTAAAAAACAGCTGGAAGGTTTGCATAGTAAAGCCAGTAAAACCGCCAATATTTCGCATGGTAAACTGGCAACACTTGAAGCCATCATCAAAAAAAAACCAACCCGTGAACGGGCTGCAGCAACTATCACCGCACCATTACCGGTGAAAGATGAAGCAGTTGGAAAAATGATCACCGCAATCCTGGATAAATACCCCCAGCACAAAAGATTATTGTTTTTAAAATCGAAATTTGATAACAACGAAAATATTGCCGCACTGGAACTTGCAGAGATAGAAAAATTTGGAAAGCTGTTGTTGAAATAATTATTTACTCCTTCATAAACACCTGCGCCGGCGCATTATTCTTTAAAAAGATCAATGTGGTTTTGTTTTTATCTTTCAGGTAAACCATTTTACGGGATTCGCCTCTAACAGTTAATCCATTTTCGGCAGGTGGTACTGCGGTAAAATTTCCTTTGCCCGTTCCTTTTAAATGCAGGGCCGATGTTGCATCATACACGCCCACAATTACTGAAGGGTCATCAGAATTTCCGCAAACTAAAATATCTTTTACACCATCATTGTCAATATCATCAATAACCATATCGTTAATGGTAGAGAATTGTGCTTTTTCCGGAAAAGGTATAAAACGGAATGTGTTATTGCCATCGTTCATTAAAACCCCCGATGCAAAAAAGTTGGTTTTAAAAATTTCCATGTCTTTCTTCTCGTTCACTGTAAAAATATCATTCAGTGTTTTGCCTGAGTAATCACGATAGCGTACAAATTTTTTGCGCATGGATGGTATTTGGTCAATCAACTGATCTCTGCTGAACAGAGGGTAACACTTGCCCTGGTTGTAATATCCCAGCACAGCATCATAACTTCCGTTGTTATCAAAATCTTTTGCATAAATGGTGCAAGGCTCATTTATATTGCCTTTTATCAGCGAGTTTAAACCACGGTTGCCCATTACAAAATCCATACGGCCGTCATTGTCCAGGTCTGCGGCTTCCATATTATACCACCAGCCGCTCAGTGCATCCATGCTGATAAGCGTATCTTTTTTTGACGGTAAAATAATATGAACCGAATTTTGTTTTTTCACAAACTGGCCGTTTTGATAACTGTATATTTCCAGTGGCATCCACTCTCCGCAAACCGACAATTCATTTTTGCCATCACCATCCACATCGGCCCAAATTGCCTGATTAATTATACCAGCGTTAAGCAATGCCTTCGCATTTTGATTGGTAACATCTATAAAAACCCCTTTGTTATTTTGTAAAAGCATACTCCTATCAGCTTTAGGAAATCTGCCAGGCACAACATGGCCACCCACAAAAACATCTGTATCGCCATCGCCATCATAATCCAATGCGGTAACGCTGGATCCATTAAAACCTTCTACAGGCAACGCA
>JAYUZB010000109.1:0-5822 GCA_043752185.1 Chitinophagaceae bacterium | reverse complement strand
AAATTTAAAACGCCATCTTTTGCAACCATTATTACCGGCTTGGTTGTAGGGGTGCCTATTCTTTTTACCGATAAAACTTTTGTGCTTGATTTTACAAGTATTGCTACACTGTTTGCATTTGTGCTGGTTTGCGGCGGCGTATTGCTCATTCCTCGAAAAGAAAAAATAGGAGGAAGGTTTCATCTGCCTTATATCAACGGGCAATTCATTTTTCCATTGATTGTAATCGGTTCAATCATCATGGCATGGAGCCTTTCTAAAACTTATTTTTCCGATATGTTCAATTTTGATTACAGTGCAAATGAAGATTATATAGCCGGTAAAAAATCATTTATGGATATGGCCATCACCAATATCTCGTTGATCGTATTCTGGATAAGTGCCTTACTACTGGCGGTTTTAGCCTTCGTAAAAAAATATTCGCTCATACCTTTAATGGGTGTAATAACCTGCATGTACCTGCTTACCGGAATGAGCAAAAGCAACTGGGTATGGTTTATAGCCTGGCTTGGTATTGGAATAATTATTTACTTTTTATACGGCTATAAAAAAAGTAAACTGGCAAATTAATTTGCGTATTATTCTTTTGGGCCAAACATTTGTACTTTATTCAAAATCGTTGCGTCGCACACTTGTACTGTTGTACCTTTGTGCGACGTTTTTTTATTAATAATAATTATAAATTCTCCGACAGCTGACGGATTAGTGGCATGAAATATCAACCCGGCGATAAAATATTAGTTCTGCTTACCGATGAAGAAGGCACCATCGTGGAAATCATGAACGAAAAAATGGTATTGGTAGAAGTGAAGGGCGTAAAATTCCCCATCTATACCGATCAGATAGACTTTCCGTACTTTAAAATGTTTTCTCAAAAATTCAAGGCCGACAAAAAGAAAGTATTTATTGACCAGTTGCAAAAAGAAAAAGCAATGCCCAAAGTAAAAGAAGGAAATGGAATCAAGCTTTCTTTTATACCTGTTTTTGACAAAGATATTTTCGATGATGATATTGTAGAGAAATTCAAACTCTACCTCGTTAATCAAAATGAAACGGCTTACACCTTTGCCTACAATTTAATGATCGGTGGCGAAAGCGATTTTCAACTAAAAAATAACCTGGATCCGTTAAGTGATTTTTACCTGCACGATGTAAGGTTTGAAGACCTTAGCGACAGCCCACGTTTTGAATTTGAGTTTGCATTAAAAGAACCCGATAAAAAGAAAGCACCCTATTACGAAACATCTTTAAAGCTAAAAGCTAAGCAGCTATTTAAAAAAATTGAAGAGATACAATTAAAGAACGAACCATCTTTTTCTTATGTTCTGTTAGAAGATTATCCCGACAAATTGGTAGAAGAAAAAGTTGATCTCGGCAGGCTTGGTAATGCCGGCTTCCGCATTTATGATGCAACTAAGATCAGGCATAACCTGGAACCGGCAAGAACCGTGGTTGACCTGCATATTGAAAAACTAACGGACAGTTGGAAACATCTTAGCAATTTTGAAATACTGTCCATGCAGTTAAAAGCTTTTGAAAAATATTATGAGCTGGCTATTGCACATTATCAACCTTCTTTAACCATCATTCATGGTGTGGGTGTTGGTAAACTGCGTGATGAGATACATGATATTTTAAGATTGAAAAGAGAAGTAAAATCATTTGTAAACCAGTACAGTCCGCAATTTGGTTATGGTGCTACCGAAATTTATTTCGAATACAAATAAACAACATGTCCTTCAACGAACTGCTCGTTTATATTGCCTTAGTTGTTGGCTTTGCACTTACGCCGGGTCCAAACATGATGCTGTATCTTACCTATACATTTGAGTATGGCCGTAAGGCTGGTTGGGCAACGGCAGCAGGTATTGTAAGCTCATTTGTTGTGCATATTACAGCAATAGTTTTTGGTTTAACAGCTATACTGGTAAATATGCCGTATGCATTGGATGTTTTACGTTACTGTGGCATTGCGTACCTGCTTTATCTCGCCATTATCAATCTTAAAACCGTAAAATGGAAAGAAGGTGATGCCCAACGTAGAAAAGCAGGATTAGGTGTTTTTTATTTAAAAGGATTTATTGGTAACCTGCTCAACCCAGGTTCTTTATTTTTATACTTTTCTGTGTTACCACAGTTTCTTCATCCCGAACGTGGACAGCTGCTGTTACAAAATGTAAAACTTGGTGGTATACAAATGCTTTGCAGTTTTATAACCAATTGTACCATTGTTTACCTGGCAGGCTTTGCTACGGAAGCGTTTTTTAAAAATGAACGGCGTCAGCAGATAGTGAGGTACTCCATGAGCTTTTTTATTCTACTCTTTGCAGTGAAGATGTTGTTTATGAAATTCTGACTTACCTGAAATGGCCGGTAACAGCATAGCAAACCTTGCTGTTTATCCTTTTAAAAACCTCACCATTTATTTTCCGCAGCCGGCGCATCCTTCTTTTATCCAGCAGTCTTCCTTCACTATCGAAGTATTGCGGTTGTGGAAAATAGGTGAGTACATAATATTTGGCGTAAGAGAAAAGTGATTTTAATGCAACAGGTTTTATCGACATCAATATCATCGTTTGTTTCTTTTCATCTACATAATATTCCGAATAATTTATCCAGGTGCAGCGGATATCATGCATCTGTTTAATTAAGGTATTAATCTTTGCAGCATTCAAATCATAAGCTTTAAGTGTATCTCTTAAACGTGTTTCATCTATACCAAATTCATAAACATAACTAAGTGTATCTGTAATTATCTCCAGCGAAACGGTTTTAAAATCACGATCGGTAAAGCCCACATTAAAAGGCCCCAGCGGGTACAGTGCTTTGTACGATTCTTCAATCCGGTCCAGCACTTTTTCATTCTCGTAATAATACTTTGATGAAATATTTTTGGGAGAGCAGGAGATAAGCAAAACTGCACTTAATGATACAATAAGTATATAGTTTTTTTTATTCAGCATTAGCTTCTTTTTTTGTAAACCACGTAACACCAAAAACAATTCGTTTAAAAAAATCTGTTGAAACCTGCAACTGGGTTTTGCGGCCATAATCCCAGTACATAAAAGTTATTACATCATTTTCGATACTTATTTTTTCGGCAACAATAAAATGGGTGGGTACGCCCAGCTTTAATCTGATATGGTCTTTTTTATATAGAATGCGGTTATTGATAAAGAGAACAACGGTACCGGTTTTCATCTTTTCACTTATATAATTATAAAGGCTGCCGACTTTGGGCCGCATCAGGTCGGCACCTTTTGCTTTTGAATTGTAATGTAGCAACTCCCTCGTCATGCAGTTGAATTTGGCATAATTTACCGAAGCCCAAAAACGGTTTTCGTCACCATCATCATAAGTTTTATTAAAGAAATTAAGGTATCCTTTATAATGATCGGCAAGGGTTAAATACCACATCTGTTCTGCAGGATTAATATCCAGCAGGCCTTTGTATTTAAGTTCTCCGGCTGTCGTTTTTATGGCAGGTGAGGGATCAAACAAAATATTTCTGAATGTAGCCTTTCCTTCACCATAGAGTTGCAATAAGAGCGTAGCATAGCCCAGCGGGTCATCCTGCAAAAACAAATAAGTTAATGCACCATAACCACAAAAATTTGTACCCTTACCTGGGTAAATACTTACGGAATTACGAATATTTTTTTTTAGATTTTTTAAAAATAAATCAGGTTTTATATTAGGCCAATGAGCGCTTGATTTTAATTCGTTAATCTTGTCAATATATGCAATGGCCTGCTGTTGTGTAGAAGTTACTTTTTTGGGCACAACCGGATAAACTGGTGTAAGCGCTTTAACAGCATTTGTAAATAAAACTATGATGCAGGTTAAAATAGCCGCTTTTGTAAAATACCGAATACTTGTATGTATGTAAATTTTCAAACCTTTATTTATTGCGAAAATATGAATCAGGTGCTACAATCAGCTTTTTAATGTTAAAAGTATGTATACACCGTTATCAGAACAACTTTTACAAAATACCTGCCAATTACAACTGTTGCAAATTTAAGACTACCTGTTGGTAAAACACGGGCAACAAAAAATTAACAGGATTCTGGATAAAGAAAGCGTGGGTTTTGTACGTTCAATGTTTAAACACTATATATTTGTACTATATTCAACAGGTAAACCTTGGTGTAAAATAAATAATAATGAAGCGGTATAAAAAATGGCTTATTGTTTTGGGAGTTCTTTTGCTGACAGGAGCAGCAATTATCTGGTACCTGTTCAATCTTAAATATGATGATACCACAACAGTAAAAACCGATTACACAGTAAATGCTATTGATTTTATTAAAGAGTTTAAGCAGGATATGGCTGCGGCCAATAAAAAATATTCAGAAAAAATTATTGTGGTTAACGGAACCGTATCGGCCATTGAAATGGCGGACACTACCGCCAACATTAAAATGATTGATACAACAAACGGAGCCTATATCATTTTTGCTTTTCAGCAGCATCACCTCAGCGAGGCAAAGGCTATGAAAGAAGGAGAGCAGGTTTCAATAAAAGGAAGTTGTAGCAACGGGGCTTTCAGCAGCATACTGGAAACTGAATACATAACATTTAAACGCTGTGCCGTTAATAAGTAATTTTAAATCTAAAATAAAAATCAACAAATGAAAAAAACAATTCTCTCCTTAGCAATGGTATTGGCAGCAGGATTACTGTTTGCACAAAAGAAAACAACCACATCGGCTGTTATCAGTTTTGATGCAACAACGCCTATTGACGCTTTACCAAAAGCCGAAAATAAAACTGTGATTGCATCACTTGATACAAAAAGCGGTACCATAGCTTTTGAAGCTGCTATAAAAAGCTTTGCATTTTCAAATCCAAAAATACAGGAGCATTTTAACAATTCAGGCTGGATGGATAGTGATCAGTTTCCAACTGCAACTTTTAAAGGAACCATCACCAACCTTAAGTCTGTAAAATTTAATAAGGATGGTACTTATCCGGTTGATGTAACCGGAGATCTTACCATGCATGGTAATACAAGGGCAATAGATGCAAAAGGTACAATAACTGTGAGTGGAAAAGTAGTGGTAGCTACTGCAGATTTAAAGGTAAAACTGGAAGATTACAAAGTAGAAGGTAAGGCTATAGCTGCAGGTAAAGTAGCTAAAGAACCAACTATTAAAGTAGTTGCCGAATTTTAATAACACAAATGAGTGTAAATGAAAAAGCTTTTGTTCTGATAAGAACAAAAGCTTTTTCATCTTTAGAATAAAATACGGTTTATCTAATCTGCCTTAAATTCTACTTCAATCATTTCATGAAAAGCAGCTTCGCTTTCCTTTATCCAGGCAGGTAATGTTTCTGTAGTAATTTTCCAGGTGCTGTCCTTCATTTCCATATTAAATATGATGCGGTTTGCTTTTGCATCAATCACATCTACGGTAAAGGGGCCTTCCTGTTTGCCATTGGGCTTTCTAAAATTAAATTCCTTCAGCTGGCCATCACATTTTATCAGTTTTGTAAACTGTATGTTTTTTACATACTTTAATTCCATTCGGGTAGGTTTGTAGCAAACTTACTGCTTTAGCTGCAATTGAAACAGATTAGTTAGTTAATATGCTGTAAATTTTTTCTAAACTGCTACAAAGCAGCGAATTAATGGTATTAAACTTTTGGAAGTAATTTTTTTATAATCACAATTTGTCCCAGGTGATAGTGAATATGCTCAATAATGCCGTGCATATTTCTGAAGTAAGTACCATATTTATCGTCAACAAATATTTCGCTAAACTTGTCTCCGGGCAGCTGTTCAACAAGGCTGGCAAAGCTTTCAGCATCGGTCCAGG
>JAYUZB010000108.1:0-2189 GCA_043752185.1 Chitinophagaceae bacterium | reverse complement strand
ATACTTGCTGACCCACCCGTGAAAGAAAGATCATAACCTGCAGTACTTCTTGTCCAATTAGTAACCATCAATAAATAATTACGCCCTGCAGTAATTGTGGGCATTGCATTAAATGGTGTATTGCCGCTGGCATTGCCCTCGCAATGTACATTACCGGTAGCACCCGGCCTGCAGCCGGTTGGCGATTCAGGAAAAGGCACAGTGCCACCACCTGCACCATATAAATTTATAGAAATTGCCAATGATGAGTTGGTAAATACATCATTGGGATTACGACCTGTAATATCAAACAAAACCCAATCATAATCATCTGTACTGGAAAGACCACTGATTAAAAAACCCAATGAGCCTGTTTGAAAACAGGTAAACTTGTACCAGAACGAACTCTCTGAAGATGCACCAACAGGGCACCCAACCTGAGCTACATTGTTGCCGGAGCAATTTATTACTATATCCTGGTGAAATACAGAGGTACCGCAAACCGGTAAGGCATTACCGGGCGACATACCCGGAATTGTAGAACATGGCTGTGCATACACAAATAATACTGCAGAAAAATTTATAGCAATCAGCGTTAGTGCTTTTTTAATCATAAGTATTACAAAATTATTATAAAGACCTCTTGAATGGCATTATTGCTGCAAGAGTTAATAAGGTTTTAACAGGTTTGATGTAAAAATCTGAACAATTACACAACAAATAAAATACTTTACTTCACCTTTCCTTTTATCTCCTGCAATTTTAATAAAGCTTCCACAGGCGTTAAGCGGTTTATATCCACAGCTTCCAGTAAATTTCTTATTTCATCAAAAGTTGCTGAGTGTGCGTCAAAAATACTGAGCTGCATTTTTGGGGCAGCTAATTTTTTAATGTTCGCATCCAGGTTAATTCCTTCGCCTCCTTCCCTGCTGTCTTCCAGTTGTTTTAAAATTTCGTTGGCACGATCAATCAATTGCGGTGGCATGCCTGCCATACGTGCCACATGAATACCAAAGCTGTGTATACTACCGCCCGGCGCTAGTTTACGCAGAAAAATTATTTTGTTACCAACTTCTTTATTGGTTACATGAAAGTTTTTGATGCCTGCAAATTTATTTTCCAGTTCATTCAACTCGTGGTAATGTGTGGCAAATAATGTTTTGGGTTGATGAACGGAGTTGTGTAAAAACTCTGCAATGCTCCAGGCAATGCTGATACCATCGTAGGTTGAAGTGCCACGCCCAATTTCATCAAGCAATATCAAACTTCGTTTGGTTAGATTATTGATGATGCTGGCAGTTTCATTCATCTCTACCATAAAAGTACTTTCGCCGCCACTTAAATTATCGCTGGCTCCAACTCTTGTAAAAATTTTATCTGTGAGTGGAATTTTTGCATCGCTGGCCGGTACAAAACTTCCCATGTGCGCCATTAGCGTTATCAATGCAGTTTGGCGAAGAATGGCACTCTTACCACTCATGTTTGGCCCGGTTAAAATAATGATCTGCTGCGATGATGGATCTAAATAAATATCATTGGCGATATAACTTTCTCCAACAGGTAAATTCCGCTCAATCACCGGGTGGCGACTATCTTTTATATCCAGTACAAAATCATCCTGCAGCAGTGGTTTTTTATATTTGAATTGTAGGGCATTGTTTGCAAAGCAACTCAAACAATCCAGCACAGCCATCACATGCCCGTTCACCTGCATGGGCGCAATATAATCCTGTAACTCATTTAATAATTCCTCAAAGAGTTGCATTTCAATGGCAAGTATCTTATCCTCGGCCCCAACAATTTTTTCTTCGTATTCTTTTAATTCTGGAGTGATATATCTTTCGGCATTAACCAATGTTTGTTTACGAATCCAGTTCTCGGGCACTTTGGTTTTGTGTACATGGGTAACTTCCAAATAATATCCAAACACATTGTTGAAACTTATTTTTAAAGAAGATATACCGGTTGACATTGCTTCCCTTTGCTGAATTTCAACTAAATAGTCTTTACCTCCACTTGCAATCTTTCGTAATGCATCCAGTTCTTCATTAATACCGGCTGCAATTACATTTCCTTTTGATGCGGCCACCGGTGGATTTTCATTTAACTCTTTTACGATCTTATCATAAATATATTTGCAGGGATTGAGTGAATCGCCCAGTCTTTTTAAATATTCGTTGGAGGATGTTTCGCATATTTCTTTTATCAAA
>JAYUZB010000107.1:0-2192 GCA_043752185.1 Chitinophagaceae bacterium | reverse complement strand
TCAAATCCTATGCCAACTTACTTTTAATAATGCCTGTTTAGCAAATGTTTTCTGGTACATGTAATCAGTTAATCTCAAATTAAGTTTTTAACCCGTTCACTCACTTAAATGTGTGAATCATATAACTTCTTTATAAAGTTGTATAACATTTAGCTTTTAGAATGTACTGACCTTTGGACTGGAAAAAAATGGCCATGGAATTAGTTCATAAAAGAAAAAATAAACACTAAATTGTTTTGTATGGGTGCAAAACCAAGCCCGATAAAAAAAGAGGAAATTCAACAAAATCCCGATCCACATATTGATCAGGATTTCCCTGGTTACCCACATCTACCTGCTGATAAAAAGAGTATAACTCCCGTTACGGCAACAGAAAAAAAACTGGCTGGTGCAAACAACAAAAAATCGAAAAAAGTTTACGGTAGTTAACAGGTTCTGCTTATCGCTGCATAATGATCAGTTTGTATAAAATTCCGACACAATAATTTTTTATTGCTCCAATTAAAAGAAATTTAAAATAACCTGTTTCAGTAAAGTTATTACCGGTGCAGGGTTCATGAAATGTTGTATAAAAGAATAATAAAAAGAACAGGAAAGATACTGTTGTACATACTTGTATGTGTGATTGTATTGCTATGCCTTTTTTTTATTTTCATTAATATGCCTGCCGGAAAGCGGCAGGTAAAAAATAAAGTGCAATCTTACCTGCAGGGTAAATTAAAAACAAAAGTTTTGATAGGTTCAATTAATTATAGCCTGCCCAATTCGATTGAAATAAATAATATCTATGTTGAAGATCAAAAAAAAGACACTTTAATTTTTGGAGAAAAGATAACCGCCGATATTAGTATGCTGAAACTGATCTGGGGCAATACGGATATACAAAAACTTGCTTTACAAAATATTTTTCTGAATGTAAACCGGGGCGCCAAAGACAGTGTATTTAATTACCAGTTTATCATTAATGCTTTTTCGGCCCCCAAATCAACAGTTGCTAAAACTAAAGACACCACAGCTTTAAAATTTAATTTAGGCAGGCTTCTCCTGAATCATGTTGTATTAAAATTTAAAGATAAAAATGGAGGAAGCGATTTTGAAGCCGGTATAGAAAATCTGGAAGCTACATTGAATAAGTTTCAACCCGACCGGGTGAATTTTGGCATTGATGATTTGGCAGCATCGGGTGTAAGTTTCTTTATGCGTACTTACAAAGAAAAAATTATAAAACCCTACCTGCCTGTGCCCGAAGATAAGATTAGTGAACCCGGCTATGGATTGAATATTACTGCCACTCATTTTAATATCAGGGATGCAAATGTATATATCGAAAATTCTATCTCAGGCATGTACTATCGAAATAAGGTAACACACCTGGCATTGCAAAAAGTACTTTTTAATTTCTCTGAATCCTTTGCAACGGCACATGAAATGTTGCTGGATAGTTCCTTCGTTCAATTTACAAATCCTAAAAAAACAACCAGTAAAGACGTAAAGCAAATAGTTACTGATGTTACACCAATGCCCTGGCAAATAATTGCCAAACAAATTTCGCTCAGCAACAACCATATTATTTTTGATGATAACAATCTTTTACAAACCGAAGGTTTTGATTTCAGGCATTTCAATATTAAAAACCTGAGTGCAGATATTTCATCTTTTGGTTATGCAGCAAAAAGAACTGAGGCGCTTGTAAAGCAACTTACATTTAAAGATACCAGCGGCTTTGCCCTGGATACCGTGCATGTAAATTTCCTGATGACCGATTCTATTCTTTCGGCAAAAGAATTGTATGTAAAAACGCCGCAAACACTTTTGCAGGATTTTATAGAACTAAAATTCGACAGTGTTGCAGTCATTACTAAATATCCCCGTAATAGTTTAATTGCTGCAACACTTAAAAATTCAACCATCGCATTTAATGATTTGTATTTGCTGGTTCCAACATTAAAAAAATCTTTTCCGCCTGAGCAATTTGCAAATAACAAAGTGTTTTTTAATACCGAGCTGCGTGGCAACCTGGCGCACATCTATCTACCATACCTGCAACTTGTAGGGCTTTCGGGTACCAGTGTAAGAGCGCATGGCTCACTTTATAATCTTACCGATGCAGATAAATTTTATTACGATCTGTATATTGACCAAAGCAGTTTTAGAAAATCGGATATTTTAAAATTTGTACCAAAGGATAACCA
>JAYUZB010000106.1:0-14084 GCA_043752185.1 Chitinophagaceae bacterium | reverse complement strand
GGTTGTATGTACTGTTGAAAGACTCCTTCACGGCTTTTTTTTCCCTGGCCGTTAAATGAAAATTGAGTGCTGCTCCTTTTTCTTCAGTTTCGGGTACGTACATAAATGAAATGCGTTGCAAAGCCGAATCAAAATCTGCCTGCAAATAACTGTATTGATCAGTTTCTGAAAAATCCTGCATTTTATACCAGTTATGCTGCAGCATGGTTCCGGGCTTTATAAAAAAATCTGTTACAGCGCCGGTTTCAAGAGGCTGTTGCCAGTTATCCTGGTTTCTGTCTCGTATTTGCAGTATGATGATCTTACTGGTATTTTCTTTCAGCCATTCTTTAAAATTTTCTATAAACCTAAGTGTAGTTTCCTGTCCATAATTATCTCTCAGCCCGGCATCCATCACATCAATAACCGGGTTACTGGGCAACCACACATTGGGTAAAACATAGGGAAAAGTTGCATTCATCCGCAATGCAGTAAGCAACCTGATATGCAAGGGATCCTGCCGGGCAAACATGGCTGCAAAATCAACCGCATCAGGGCTTGCGTAAGCATCTCGGGCAAACGCCATCGGCTTCATCATAAAGCTGATGGGTTGTGTACTCAACATCATTCTTCTGCCATCACTGTTAATGGTTGAATTAAAAATGATTAAAGGAATATCTGCTGATTGCTCTGCATTGCGGTAATCTTTCAATTGCTTACCAAGCATGTTTTCGCTGTTCCTGTTCAGTTTTTGTTCAAATGCATAACCCCGGTCTTTTACATATTGATATTTGCCCACCTTAAATTTTTGTGCCGGTGAAAAAATATCTCTGGCCACCATCGATGAAAAAAGCGGGTTCAATAAATCCTTTGCAATATTATCAGCGTAAACAGGGTTGTATAAACCAAGCAGCCTGTCTTTTTGTTTCTGCAAGTATAACTCACGATAATATGTGGCCGCCAGCATACCGCCACTGGCTCCGCTTATCATCATAGTATGCGGCATCAGTTTTCCACCTACTGCACTATCCAGTTTTTGCAGGGTATTCATCACAAATGTTCCGCTGCGTAAACCGCCACCGCTTACATTTATGAAGATCATTACCGGTTTCTCTTCAGGTTGTTTATTTTTCCAGTTGGCCAGCACCTGTAGCATATTGGCTTTGTCGGCAACTATTTTTTCAGGTGTACACAGTTTTTGTAAAGCAGCTTTATCATAATCCGGGCGATCGGTTTTGTTGCTGTAGTTAAGCCCGTATGCTTTATTCCGGTTATCGATAATTTCATTTTTATACAATACATCTGCAAATAAAATAAGTATGATAAAAACCGGCAGGCTCCAGCTTTGCATAAAATAAGACAGCGAGCCAATAACCGCCGTCATGGCTGCAAAAAATATTAAAATACTTGCTGCAGCTGGTGCCTCAAAAAACGGACTATCCATATAAAAGCCAACCACAATTAAAAAAACAAATGACAACGCAATACTGAGAATACCGGAAAGGTGATGCCGTTTAAAAACGGTATCCAGAAATTCCTGATTATAATGCGATATATTTCTTGGCTTTTTTAATCGCAGCCACTCGCCCAGGTATGCACTCACTTTTAAACCCGGGATTTCTGTTTCTGGGTTTCCTGAATAATAATTAACACTAAAATGCTGTGCCGAATCAATAATTGGTGCAATGGTTCTTTGAATTCTTTTTTCGGCGCCAAAAAAATAAGCAAAGGAAACGGCCACCAGCAAAATAATACCGCCCAGTATTCCTGCAATTACAATAACTATTTCGCTGGTGTTCATTAATTCTTTTTTCGAATCGAAGATGATGAGTTTATAAAAATAGAAAGCCAGAAAAAGCAAAGGCAATACCGCATTATTAATACAATATTTTAAAAAAGGCTTGCTTGCTGTTGCCAGAAATTTGCAGCGCTTGCTGTGCAGAATAAATGTGGTGATATTCCAGCTCATAAAAAAAACACCCAGCGCAATACCAACTATAAAAGCACTCAGTGCATTTACATCGCCCAGGTATTCTGGCGAAAAAAAAAGTGCATCGGCACCGTAGCTTTTCATAAAACCACTGTTGATGGTGCTGCCAAGTAGATACCAAAAAACCAGCAAGACCTGAAACTTTCTGAAATGAAGGATAAAAAGCTGAACAGGAAAAAAATAGTAAATATTTTTAAGCGTTTGTTTCATGAATGCGGCAGTTGCTTAAAATTACAACATAATGTTCGAAACCGGTGAGTCAGCCTATTGTGGTGGCTCACCGGTTTCGAACTACAATGCCTGTTTTTTTCGAACAACAAAAAGCAGTGAAACAATTACCATCAGCAGTATCATGGCTACAAACTGGTGCGACACACCTAATGCAACCAACCGATCGGAATACGTGGCATTCAATACGGTTAAAATACCCAACAATACCTGCAGCAATACCAACAGCACAACTGTTATGCGAAGCCTGTTGAACAATTTATTATTTACAATTGCATGGGATTTAAACCACCAAACTACAATAAGCACAACCAATACATAAGCCAGTCCACGGTGAATAAAATGAATGCCAATTGGATTAGAAACCAGGTTTTTTGCAAAAGGCGAAAGTTCATTCATAGCCGGCAGCATACTGCCATTAATATCCGGCCATGTTGGTGCTGTAATTGCTGCCCTCAGGCCGGCCATAAAAGCACCGTATATCAATTGAAAAAATAGAACTGTAAGTATCAGCAATAAAAAGTTTTTCAATTTTGTATCAATAACTTTCTGATGCTCGGTAACAAGCAGGCTTAGTGCAAACCACAAAGTGTAACAAAGCAAACCAAGTGCAGCAATAAAATGTGTGGTCAATTCAACATGACCTACAAAATATTTCTCGGGTACCAGGCCACTCTTTACCATAATCCAACCTATAAATCCCTGAAGGCCGCCCAAAAGAAAAAGAATGACCATCGGTTTAATCATTTCACGCTCAAATTTTTTCTTTACCAGAAAATAAATAAAGCCAAATAAAAACACCAGCCCCATCAGCCGGGCCCAGGTGCGGTGAAACCATTCCCAGAAGAAAATAAATTTAAACTCAGACAGTGTAAAATTCTGATGTACATACTTAAATTGATCCGTCACTTTGTATTTATCAAACTCCAGTTGCCAGGCTGCATCATTCAGTGGAGGTAAGCTGCCGGTAATTGGTTTCCATTCTGTTATTGAAAGCCCCGATTCGGTTAAGCGGGTAATGCCACCAATCAAAACCTGTATGATGATCATGCCTACCCCAATCAAAAGCCAGTAAGCAATCTGGCGTTGTGAGTGTTGTTGTTGTAATGTATCCATTGCAGTTGCAAATTTACAGCAGCAAAAGCTGATACAGCAAAATGAATTGTTTTTTTATGGTTTTACCTGATATTTGTTAAACACAGATGTTAGCACCTTTTCTACATAAACATTTACTGGAAGCCGGTTTGGATGAAGCCGGGCGTGGCTGCTATGCCGGGCCTGTGTTTGCTGCGGCCGTTATACTGCCAAAAGATTTTTATCATCCTTTGTTAAACGACAGCAAGCAGTTGAATGAAAAACAGCGTAACCTGTTAAGGCCCATCATCGAAAAAGAAAGTATTGCTTTTGCAGTAGCATCCGTAGATAATGAAACCATTGATAATATAAATATTTTGCAGGCCAGTTTTACCGCCATGCATCTTTCTCTTGATCAATTAAAAATTATTCCTGAATTTTTATTGATTGATGGCAACCGGTTTAAACCGTATCCGGATATTCCACATCAATGCATTGTTAAGGGTGATGGAAAATATGCTGCCATTGCGGCTGCAAGCATTCTCGCAAAAACATACCGGGATGAATTCATGCAGCAAATTCATGCAGCATTTCCACATTATGGATGGGATAAAAATAAAGGTTATGGAACTGCTGTACACCGCAAAGCCATTGATGCGTTTGGACTTTGCTGCCACCACCGCAAAAGTTTTAATATACAGCCTGAAAGTTTTATTCAAAAATAAATTCGCCACGCCCCTGCCTGATGATCGTCCATTCATCAGTTGTACAATCTACCACGGTTGATGGTACCATGCTTCCGATACCGCCATCAATTACAAAATCAACCTTGTCGCCAAAATTTTCCTGCATCACTTCAGGGTCGGTATATTCTTCCACTATATCTCCTGGCAATGATGCGCTGAGAATAGGATTTCCCAGTTCATCGAGAATATGCTGGCAAATTATATTATCAGGAACCCTGAGCCCCACAGTTGATTTCTTACTCTGCAATATTTTGGGCACCTGTTTACTGGCCGGTAAAATAAATGTGTATGGGCCGGGCAAATAACTTTTCAGCATGCGGTAAAGTGGCGTGTCAATAGTTTTTGTGTAATCGCTCAGGTGGCTCAGGTCCCGGCAAATAAAAGATAGTTGCGCTTTTTGCGGATCAACATTTTTTAATTTACAAATACGTTCAATGGCTTTGTGCTGGTTAATATCGCAACCCAACCCATAAATGGTATCAGTTGGGTAAATGATTACTCCACCGTCTTTTAAACATTCGGTAACCTGCTTTATCAGGCGTGGCTGTGGATTATCGGGATGTATCTGAATTAACATAATTGTGGCCCCCTCCTGAACTTCGTTCGTTCCCCTTTGGTGAACCCCAAAGGGGAGGGAAACGGAGAAGATATTTGCGGAGATTATTTTTGTTTAATAATACTTATCAGAACTTAGCGACCCTGAAACTTAATTCTATGATTTGCGAAATTAGCCCTAATCATCTTACTTTATTCTATTACTTTTGCTTTTTGCATTAAAAACAAATCTTCTCCCGATAGCTATCGGGACTAAAATCTTAAATCTAAAATTCATTTATGTCAGTAATATGCGTTGGTACCATGGCTTTTGATGCTATTGAAACACCTTTTGGAAAAGTAGATCAAATCGTTGGGGGCTCGGGCACTTATGTTGCTTATGCCGCAAGTAATTTTGTAACTCCTATTCATCAAATTTCCATTGTTGGGTACGATTTTCCGCAGGAAGAAATGGATGAGATGAAAAAACGTGGAGTTTCTTTAGAGGGTGTTGAAATTGTAAAAGATAAAAAATCTTTTTTCTGGAGTGGTAAATATCACCTGGATATGAACAGCCGTGATACACTGGTTACCGACCTGAATGTGCTGGCAGATTTTAATCCTGTTGTGCCTGACAGCTACCAGGGAGCGGAGTTTGTAATATTGGGCAACCTGGCACCAGATATACAAATGAGTGTGATTGACCAGTTGAAAATGCGCCCAAAACTTATTGTGATGGACACCATGAATTTTTGGATGGACATTGCCATGGATGGTTTGAAAGCTGTTTTAAAAAAAGTAGATGTGCTGCTGGTGAATGATGCTGAAGCCCGCCAGTTAAGTGGTGAGCTTTCATTAGTTAAAGCTGCCAAGTTGATTATGGAAATGGGGCCACAGTTCCTCATAATTAAAAAAGGAGAACATGGAGCCTTATTATTTCATAAAGACCATGTATTTTTTGCACCGGCTTTACCATTAGAAGAAGTTTTCGATCCCACAGGTGCAGGCGATACTTTTGCCGGTGGCTTCATCGGCCATCTTGCCAAAACAAAAGACATTAGTTTTGAAAATATGAAAACCGCCATTATTGTAGGGAGTGCCATGGCCAGTTTTTGCGTTGAAAAATTTGGACCAGAACGATTGAAGGAAATTACTAAAGAAGATATTGATGCAAGATTGAGTGAGTTTGTGCAATTGGTAAATTTTGATATTGATTTGGTTTAAACTTATTTAATTTACAATTTTCAAGATTGCCGGCGTTTAAAATTGCTGGCAATTTTTTTTAAAGGCTAAGGCCGTATAGTAATCCGTCTTTACCAGATATCAACCAGATATTCTCTTCATCAAGCAGCACACTGTTTGCTTCCCATGCAGTAATATCTGTTAACCGTACCAACTTTTTTATTTTATGATTATACTGCAGCAGGTGATTGCTATACAGCAGCCATATATGCTCATCATCTGCTTTCAGCAATTTTGTATTGTAGTTATCAGCAAGTTCTTCGGCTAAGGAAGAAATCTCTACCTGCTGCTTCATTTTAAGTTTTTTAGAAACGATGCTGAGTTTATCTCCATTTAAAATAACTGTAAAGTTATCAGTGGTTATTATTTCGGGCAGGTCAAAAAAATCAGTTCCAAAAATTTCTTCAGATAGTTTTCCTTTTATCTCAAGGCCGTCATGTGTAAATGCAGTAAATTTCTTTACGCAGGGAATATCTTCTACAAAAATACTTGCTTTAACTGCACAGATCGTATCAAGCAAAAATCCATCATAACTTAGCTCCACCCAATTATTTGCTTCTGCGTTAGCCATAATCTTATTTTCAAAATAGTATGGCTGACGGGAGAAACCATGTGCAATAAAGCGGCTCCAGGCAACCGTATCTTTTTTAAGGTCGTAGGCAAGTATGCTACCAAAATCGTAAATGGCAGTAACGTACAGCATTCCTTTTTTTATAAATGGTTTGGTAGCCAGCGGGCCAAATGGCAGGGCTTTTATTAAATTACCATTTGCAAGATCAAATTGTGCTGCCTGGTGTTTTTCCTTTTTAGATATTCCTGCATAAATGATACCGCCCTGTACAGATACCGGGACAGAAGATTTATAATTGGTTTCTACAGACCATTTCAGCGACCCGTCATTTTTATTGTAGGCATACAGTTGATAATCGTTTGCATTAAAAATAACCAGGCTATCGTGAATGGTTACGGAAGAATAAAAATTACTCATCTGCTCTTTGGTAAAAACCTGTTGAGAACGGAAGAATTCTTTTTGGGAATAAACACCTGTTGTTATAAATAACAGGAAGAGAAATATAAAAATTTGTTTTACAGGTTTGGGTCTCATGCTTTATTTTTAAGAGGCGTTATTAATTATTCCCAGATGTCCCTGATATCCTCAGTATCTCTTGCAATTGCTATACCTTCCGGATCTAAGATCATTGCTTCCTGGATAGGAGTTTCCCCTAATGATGCTCCACTTATAATCAGCTTATATCCATTTTCATATTCAGTAAAATAACCACAAGGGAATGCATCGAATCCATTGGGTAACCTTACCCTGGTTGGTTGCTGAAATCCCCAGCCAATTGTTTTTTGTTTGAGGATATATAAATCGAAGGCTTCGTGGAAAATCATAAAACTTTAAATTTATTATTCGTTACTGCATTTACTCATATACTATTTGCCAATGCAATGGTTTTACAGATCTACTTTATCCTCTTACACACATGCAGCCAGGGTCCCACTTTCTTAATGTAAATTCGCCATTTATGATAGTAAGAATTTCCCATGCCCTGCTTTTAAAAAACTCGTAAACTCCATCCGCCGGTTTTGGTGCCTTATAATCCTCGTATTGAACCTGTATCTCTATTTTTTTTGAGTTGTAATTTTTAGTAATGGTGCTACCCGGATAAACATACTCCATAGTTATTTTCCCATCATCAGTTCTTAATAAAACATTTGCCCGTTTGTCCTTGGTTTTGTTGGTAAGTTGTGCCACTATTATATCCTTGGTGGCTGTATTGCCTGATATAAACCTGGCGGCAAGCCCTCCATAATCTTTTGTGTATTCATTTGCCTTTGATTTTATACCTGCCGAAAGTCCTTTGCCCTGCCATGTAAAAATAGTATTGGGCGGAGTAGCAAAATCGTTTGGCGCTTTAGCCAGGTGATCGGCTAACTGTTTATTGCAATCCTCTAAAGTTTTCCCTATTTTTTTGCTTATTACTTTTGCATTGCAACCCCAGCCCGCTATTCTCGTCTCATATTCGTAAACTATGATAGCTTCATTAGCAGCTACAAAATAGGTTTGCGGATGCTCTTTTTGATGATCATTGTTAAAGGCCGTTCGTTTTACATAGTATTCTGCATTGTCTGCAACTCCTTCAGTCTTCATGGCTCGGTTACTGCAAACTCCTTTTTTATCAATGTCGTAAATGCCGATGAATTGACAAGGTGATACGTCCTGTGCAAAAATGTTTGAATATACAAATATTAGGCAGGCAGGTAGGATTAGTTTTATCATTTTTTGTTACGTTTAAAAAAAGGAAAACCAGTTTAAGAGATCAATTACAGGTTACATAAAATTTATCTACTCTTCTTTTGTATTTAGCAGATGATTTTGCCAGCCAATCCCGGCGGGATGCCAATGCTTCGTCGTAGGTATTATACACCCAGGCTGTTGTAATGCCTGCCGTGCCTATAAAAGCCCGGTCCCGGTTTGCGGTTTTTTCTTCGGCGTCATAATGTTTAATATACTGGTTTTCTATAGCAACTGGTCTTGCATCACAATAAATGGTTACAATATTGGTGGTAATATCTACATAACCATTATTGGTGGGTTCATCATAAGCTTTATCACGTTCTGTGTCTGTTATAAAAGCATAACGAACTCCAGAGGTTTCGGTTTTGATGTTGTTGGTAAAGCTTGTGATTACAAGAGTTACGGAAAGAAGGAGAAGGGTTGTTAGTTTTTTCATATTTTTTAGTTTCCAAATAAATCTTCGTTTGCTAATTGGGCTCCTGACAATACCGCTAATCTTGTGAGTGCTTTTTTTAATTTCTCTAAATAAGATTTGTCTTTATCCGGTGAGATAACAAGTTCCACTTTTCGATCTTCACTTTGAATTACTAGTTTCCAAGAAGCATTTTGATAACTGTTTTCAGAGAGCTTTTTATAAGGCAAAGACTCGAAACTAATAGCTCTAATAGCATGCAAAAAAACTAAAGTTGACGTGTGTTTTTCACAGCTTTCTCGCCAGTTAGCACAAATACGTACTTTAATATAAGTAGAATAACCGGCTACAGCCCTGGCTGCAGCCGAATCATAATTAATAGTGGAGTTTTCAGGTATAATACCAGGAAGAGAGCTGTAAAACGCCTTTAAATACTCTATTGTTTCTTCTTTTGTTTGTGCATTTACAGAAAATGCAATTGTCATTAAAAGACAGAATGTAAGTAGTTTTTTCATAATGTTTGTTATTAATTTTGAAAAGGATCTTTATTTTCTTCTTTGGCTATTTCTGATAATCTTACCCATATTTTATTTCTCCTTATAAGTAAAGCCAACCTTTACTACAGAATAACCATACCCTTTATACCGCAATAAAATTTTTTCTCTTTTTTCCTCTACATCCGCTTCAGATAATGCATACTGGCTGGTAATATTAACTGTGCTGGGGGTATTATCATAATCGTTAAGTATTAACCATTTGTGAAATGCCTGGGTTATTTCATTTGAACAGTAAAAGCAATCGTTATTATAGGCAGAACTGATATACAGTGTTTTATTTTTTATATAATAGGTTATCCACCAGGCTTTGCCTTCAGTATCTGCAGGCCGGCAATCGGTAACCGCTGGCAGATAAGCCGGAGCCGGGTTTGTAAAGCTGGTTACCGACAATGTTACTGCCACCAATAGAACAGCAAAGAAAAATTTGATCGTTATTGCTTTAGCAGGTAAAGCAGTTTTTTTACTTGTTGTCATGTTTTTAAGTGTTTAAGTGATTATAAATATTGATCAATTACAGGTTACGTAAAAGTCTCTTAATGTTCTTTTATGTTTGTAATTTGATTTTGCCAGCCAATCCCGGCGGGATGCCAATGCTTCGTCGTAAGTGTTATACACCCATGCCGTTGTGATGCCAGCCGTGCCTATAAAAGCTCTGTCCCGGTTTCCGGTTCTTTCTTCAGCAGCATAATGTTTAATATACTGGCTTTCTATAGTAGAAGGCCCCGCATCACAATTAACGGTTACAATATTGGTTGTAATAGATACATAGCCATTATTGTCGGGCTCATCATAAGCTTTATCACGTTCGGTATCTGTTACAAAAGCATAGGTAACTTTATTGGTTGCAGTTTTTTTGTTGGGTGTAAAGCTTGTAAATACAAGGGTTACTGAAAGTAGGAGGAGGGTTGTTATTTTTTTCATATTGTTTTGTTTTAAAAATTAAAATGTTTCTTTTTTCTTTGGGCAAAAGGTAGCCAAATGCTCTACTGCTTTTTCAATTCTACTAAGAATCTGATCTTCACTTATTCGAATTGAAAAATTAGCACAACTTCGAGAAAAATTACTAGAATTATTTTTGACTTTAATAGCATCAAAAGAAAAACACATAGACCCATCAGTAGTAATTTTCATACCACTAGTAGGGATATACCATACATTCCAATCCCCACTATTAGTCGTCTTTATAGTTATTTCGCACTCATCTATTGATTCTAAGGTGACCTCGTAATTCGGTTGATAAATATATTTTGTTAGTTTTTCTTTCAACCAACTAATAGTTTCTTCTTTTGTTTGCCCAAAGCTTACATTGTTTAGCAAGAATAATAAGAGGAATAATGTGATTAGTTTTTTCATTTTGGTTTGTTTTATTGTTATTTATTATTATCAAAATTTTAATGGCTCCGGTGCGCCGCTCAGTTTACGCAGGTGATTAAGGGCTTTATAAATTTTAAATTCACTTATTTTCAAATCGCAATTTGTACCCCGGTATAATGGAATATAGAATTCTGAAACATTTTTTATTTCCCCGTCACTTTGTACTTTAATTAATTTCTTTTTATTAGATGTGGAAAAAACCAGCTCATAAAAACATCCCAAATCCTTTGTAGTATTCACACTTTCCTCGAGAGCCTCAATCTCATTAATATTGAACGTTATATTTACATTGGATTTAGTTCCCCATTCATCTTTATCATAAGAAATTATAATTTTATTCCCTTCAATTTCTATTTTGTAATTATCTGCATCTTTGAAATATTCTTTTTTGTACATGATGCCAACTTTTAACTCAGAAAAGTATGATTTTATATATTCAATTGTTTGTTCTTTTGTTGGCCCGCTGTCTTGTGCGTTTCCTGTAATGATTATTATACATAACAGGCAAAGTGTTAATAATTTTTCATTGCGGTTTGTTTTAGGTTAATTTTTTAATTACTAATCAAAACTTATTGGTTCTGGTGCACCGCAAAGTTTACGGAGGTGGTTAAAGGCCTGGATAATTTTTTTGTTTTGTTCATTGTGATCACAGTTATTACATTCATAAGAATTGATAGGTATTAATCCTTCTTTTTCTTTTGATGGAATTGATGAAAATTCTTTATTTTTTGAACTGTAACCTCCAGCCTTATAAGTATCAATAGTTGTTCCTGGAGAAGCTTTTAATTGTGCATAGATGATTTTACAGTTCTTTAACCCACCAATAAATAATGAGATTGATTCAATCTTACTAAAATCAATTATCACCTTTTCGTAAAAAATATCATCCTTCTTGATTTCTGTGTAGTCTTTAAATAATAAAAGCTGATTTTCATAATAAAATGTCATGATACTACTGGCATTATTAAATTCAATTGATATATTGTTAATTCGGGAGATGTAAGTATACTTTCCATTGTCCACTTCATTCGTACACTGGTTAATTTTATTACTAAAAAAATCCTTTATAAACTGCACAGTCTGCTCTTTAGTAGGGCCGCTGTTTTGTGCATTTATAGAAATGTTTATTATACATAGCAGGCAAATGGTAACTAGTCGTTTCATTGTTGTTTGTTTTTATTTTTAATTATCGAAAGGGTCGGTACTCTTTTCCGTTTTTAAAATTTCAATTAAATGTTCTAAAGCCTTTTTCAATCGCTTTCTATCTGCCTCTACTGGCATATTAACAAAAACTTCAACTTCGGAAGGAAATAACGTTATACACTTATTCCACTTAATAATTACTGAGTCAATATTAGAAAGATCAAACCTTTTTTTAGTTCCCTCACTGTAATCTACCTGTAAAGCTTTATTTTCAAGCTTAACACTAATCACTTTGACGGCTTCGAATACATATGCTGCTTTATATTGCTTTTCAATATAATCAACTGTTTGCTGTTTGTTAAGTGGGCTTTGTGCCTGTGCAGAATTGTATATGCCTGTAAAAAAGATACAGGCAATGAAAATTTGTCTCATTGTTAGTGTGGTTTCAATGTAACATAGCCTTTAATTATGGTATTCCCCTATAAACAACAGTAAAAGGGTGTTTATACCCTAATCTTCGTTTATTCACAATAGCGATATGGTGTAAATTAATTATACTGAAGGGTGAACTTTAACCCTGAACCACTCATGTTTATTAAACAAAGAAGTGCGTGCCTTGCTATAAAACAAAAAGCCGTCCTGTGGGGACGGCTTTTACATTCAAGCTCCTTGGCCTTGGTTCGTGACGAAACACATTTTTTATGCCCCCCGGCGAACCAGCGAATGGTTCGTGAGCCACGAACCAAGGCGTAGAGAATAACCTGAAATGGTAATACACAACAGGATAATAGATGTAAAAAAAATCTTTACTGGTATAGGGTTCATGATCTGTTTTTAAATGCTTGCTTTTAAGTTGATCTCCATTGTTTGTGTATCTGGTGTCGCAGGAAATTCATCCTGGTTCCAAATCGCTACAGCTTTGATAGCAACTTTATTTAAGGGCTTCTTCTATTGCTTTTGCAAGTTCTTCTATCGAATTAACAGGCGTTTTTTTATTGCCGTTTACCAGCATGGTAAAAGGTACAGATTCAACATTCCATCCGGCATACATGGTCTTTAGCAGATCGGTATTCCAGGCTTTTTCCATGCGATAGAAAAACTTCGTCTCATAATTGATCTTAAAGCTGGTATTTAAGGCTTGTACATTTTTTACCCGGCTGTCACCAGATACACTAACAAAATAAAAGTCAACCTTATCTTTATATAAATCATGCAATCCTTTTATTTGTGCCAATAATTTAAAACAAGGTGCACATCCATTCACCCAAAATGATATTACAACGGGTTTTGAATGAGCGGTAATCAATGTTTTTAGCTGAGCATCTGTAATTAATTGTAAAAGGTTGGCTGGCTGCTCTTCTAACTCTTCTTTAGGTGGATTTGCTTTGTATGTTTCCTGCATCAATAAATATAAACGGTTCATGTACTTTTCAATATCCTGCTTAAATTTTGTTCTTATATACAATTCAATTGTTTTAGCTGTGCCAGGTTTTTCATCAACGGATTTATCTTCACTAAAATGTTCTTTTTTAAAAGTTTTTCTAAAATTCAATATTAATAGATTGTCTTTATCGTCATCAGTAGATACAATTTTATAACTCTCCAGTTGTATCCAGGGGATATCTGTATACCTTGTTATCCAATATTGCTTCTCACCCCATAATTTACTTTTTTCCTTAACAGATATCCTATCCTCTGAAAAATCCTGTTGTACAATAGTTATTTTTTTAAGCATAAAGTCATAATAATCTATATCCTTGTTCTTTTGCATTAGCATATTCAACTCAGCAAAAATCTGCTCCTTAGATTGGGCAAGTAAATTGCCCGAAAAAAAAGAGAGTATTAAAGTGACAAATAGTGTTTTCATAATTATTTTTTATTAGCTTATTAAGTTTGCTCCCGGATTTACATTTTTTAAATTTGCCATTCCTTTCTTTTGTAATAGAAGGTAGCCTTTTGTTCTTTATTGATAAGTATCAGTTACTTTGAGTTTACTAAACCCCAAACAACATATTGACAGTCGGATATTTTTATTTTAATATTTTTCGCTCATCCACAAGCTTGTATTCCTTATTTGGTTTATTCCTGATGGTCTCCACTTTTTTAAAATCTTTAAAAACTATCTTGTCGGCCTGGCCTACATATTCTATCAAGTAATCGTACTCAGCAAATGTTCGCTGTTTTCTCCCGGTCATTGTAAAGTCGGACTTTCCATTTAATTTGTACCTGACAGGTTTATTAAGCTTAATCTCTGCTATTTTATGATCATCCCGTTCAGGCACACCAATAGCGAGCGGATTTTCGGAATAGTTCAGGTATAGGTTAAAGCAGTCAGGCAGTTTTTTTTCAATTCTGAAAATCTCAAAAGTCAAAGAATGTGAAAGCCTGTAGTAGCATATTGCCTGATCTTTAACCAATAAAACATGATTCTTGTTGAAATCCTTAAACCATCTGTGCTGCTGCGACTTTTCCAGCGGCATTGCGAAATGAAAGGGATCAAAAC
>JAYUZB010000105.1:0-31085 GCA_043752185.1 Chitinophagaceae bacterium | reverse complement strand
AACGTTTTTTACGCTTGTGTGTTGCAATTTTATGACGTTTTCTCTTTTTACCACAAGGCATAACTAGTCTTTTTTGTGTTTAAAATAATTTTTTAAAATATGTAAGCCGAATTTTACTCCGATATTTTTACTGTAATCCTTTGATCCGTTCGTCTACTTCCTGGCTGTAATGCGAATCGTTCACAAGCCTTTTACTTATCGTGTACCACTTGATCGCTTCTGCCTTATCACCTTTAGCTGCATATGCATCAGCTAAAAATGCAATAGCTTCAATATTCTCGGGCTGAGCTTTAATTACCTTTTGTAAACGCTCTATGGCTTTATCATATTGCCCTGAAACATAACCACCTACTCCCAACATCATCTGTGCCTTCATGTTGTTAGAGTCATTACGAACAACACTTAACAACTGCTGAATGCCTTTCATCGTCTCTTCTGGTCCACCCACTCTTCCTTTTCCAAATATGTAGCAACTTCCCAAACCAACTTTTAAATCGTCATTATCAGGGTTCAGTTCTATCGCTTTTTCAAATAAGGCTATTGCCTGTGCTGTTTTCCAGTTTAATTTTGCCTCATCGGGTTCTGCTCTGAGGTTGTTTAAAATTAATTGGGCAGCAAAGGTGAGGTTTTTTTCCGACTTATCCAACTTAGCAGCTTCCGATAAATAATAAGCGTATGGCTCAAAGGATTTTACGCTGTCTTTCCAGAAATTGGCAAGTTGCGTATTTGCTGTAATTAATTGACTGTTAACATCTCCACGTGTTAAACTATTTTCTAATTTACTTAGATTGATAAGTTGAGAAGCAGATAAATGTTTTTTTTCTTCTCCAATAAATTGAAGGATATCGAAGCTTTTTACAGCTTTTGCAACAGGGGCCTGTACTTTGCTTTTAGGAGCAACTGTGTTTCCAAATATAAAAAGTAGGGCTACCAGGGCAAGTCCGGCAATGGCAATGATCAGCTGTTTTTTAGGCATTAATGAAATCCTGTGCTTCTTTTTTACAGGAATGCAAAGTTACATCAGTCTTCATTGTCATTGTCTGTTTCAGCAGTTTCTTTTATGTTTTTAGAAGATTTTATTTCCAGCATAAATTCTTTCGCTGGTTTAAAGGCGGGAATAAAGTGTTCTGGAATTTCTACAGCAATATTTTTTTTGATATTACGGCCTATCTTAGCAGCTCTTTTCTTGGTAATAAAACTGCCAAAACCACGTATGTAAATGTTTTCGCCAGCAGCTAAACTGTTTTTAACTGATTTAAACATGGTTTCCAGCGTTACCAGAACATCCACTTTTGGTATGCCTGTTTTATCGGAAATTTCATTAATGAGGTCTGCTTTTCTCATAAAGATTTATTTAAGAATTGTAACTATTAGAAATATACAACAAAAAAATTGGAATTTCCAAAACAAGTTGATGATTATCAGGTACTTTGTAAAAAAAGATGACAATCTGTTGGTTATTTGAACTTTTATAAGCTATTGGTTATTACAGATATGTGAACTATATAGATTGTTTTTAAATTAGTTCATGTATATATTACAGAAAATGGATACTGATAAAAAATATTTTTCGAAACGGCTTTTGCATTGGAATAAAATACAAAATAAAAGAGCCATGCCCTGGAAAGGCGAAAAGGATCCCTACAAAATATGGTTGAGTGAAATAATTCTGCAACAAACAAGGGTTGAGCAGGGCTGGAATTATTATGATCGATTTGTTTCAACTTTCCCCAACATAAAAAAATTGGCCGCTGCTCCCGAAGAAAAAGTATTTAAACTTTGGGAAGGGCTGGGATATTATACCCGCTGTAAAAACCTAATTGCCACTGCAAAATTTATTGCAAATGAAAAGCAGGGTAAATTTCCGGATAGCTATGAGCAGATTTTAAGCCTGAAAGGAATTGGACCATACACAGCTGCGGCCATTGCTTCTTTTGCATTTAATTTACCACATGCTGTGGTTGATGGAAATGTGTTCAGGGTACTATCACGTTTTTTTGGAATTGATACGCCTACAGACAGCACAACCGGAAAAAAGCTATTTACAGCATTGGCCGAAGTACTTTTAGTTAAAAAACTGCCGGGTATTTACAACCAGGCAATTATGGATTTTGGCGCAGTGATCTGTAAACCCCAAAATCCATTGTGCAAAAGCTGCCCTTTAAAAACCAAGTGTAAAGCGCTTTTGGAAGGAAAGGTTGATGTGCTGCCGGTTAAAAACGGTAAGCTGATAAAAAAACAGCGCTGGCTTTATTATTTAATTGTAGCGTACAATGGAAAAATTTATGTGAGAAAAAGAGGAGCAAAAGAAATTTGGGAAAACCTGTATGAATTTGTTTTGCTGGAAACGGATAAAGCATTTTCTTTTGAAGAAATAAAAAACTCAAAATTTTTCAGAAATATTGCGGGTAAAAACAAAGCTGCCATGCTGCATGTTTCCAAAATGTACAAGCAACAACTTACACATCAAACCATACATGGCAATTTTATTCAACTTAAAGTAAATAACGAACCATCTTTAACGGATTATAAAGCAGTAACTCGCAAGCAGCTGAAAAAACTTCCCTTTCCTAAATTTATAACCGGTTACCTGGCCGAAAATGAGCTAAAGGCATTTGAAAGATAAAAATGTATCTTTAAATTTGTTGTAGGCACGGTATTGGAGGAAGGTGTTTTAAATTAAATTTTATGAGAGGCGTAAACAGGGTAATGTTAATTGGTAACCTGGGTAAGGACCCGGATATACAGTTTCTGGAAGGCAATATACCGGTAGCAAAGTTTTCGCTGGCTACAACAGAAACCTATAAAGACAGAAGTGGCAAACTTATTTCTCATACCGAATGGCATACAGTTGTACTGTGGCGGGGCCTGGCAGAACTAGCCCAAAAATACCTGCACAAGGCAAGTTTGGTTTATATAGAAGGGCGCCTAAAAACACGTAGCTGGGAGGATAAAGAAGGCAATAAAAAATTTGCAACCGAAGTTGTTGGCGATAACCTCATCATGCTGGATAAAAGAACGGATGGCAGCCAGTTACCACATGGATTAGAAGGGTTGAATGGGTCGGATGATCATTCGGATATTCCAACAGCCGAAGATGGTTCTGAACGATTACCTTTTTAACAGGTTTTATAATTTGTATGCATAAATAAACCTATTCTATTTTTAAAATTAAACAATAAATAGAATAATATTTTTTACCTAAACTCATTGTTTTGGATTATCATTCGGGTCTCAGTCTTTTTAATTTTAATCTTCTGGCAATAACACCTGCCGCAACTACTATTCTTATATTTTTAGTTGTTATCCTTTTCATGTTATCTTTTTTACTGGCTGGCTCCGAAATCGCTTTTTTCTCCCTTACGTTCAAGGATATTAATATGCTGCGTACAAAAAAGCAACCGGCATATCGTCGCATTGTAAGTTTACTAGAGCAGCCAAAAACCTTGCTGGCATCCATGCTCATTAGCAACAGTTTTGTAAACATCGGCATCATTTTAATTTCCAATATTTTAATTGATAGTTGGGTAGCCCAGCTGGATTTAACCTTCTGGCCAATCTTTTTAATTAAAGTGGTGGTGGTTACTTTTTTATTACTACTTTTTGGCGAAGTATTGCCAAAGGTTTGGGCCACACATCATAAAATATGGTTTGCAGCAACAGCCTCGTTGGTGGTAGAGATTTTCAGCAGTTTATTTTACAGGTTTAGCAGACGAATGGTTCGCTACAGCGATAAAATTGAAAAGAAATTTTCTTCCGAAAATTCTTCAACCATGGATCGCAGTCACCTGGATTATGCCATTGACCTGCTGCCCGAACATGAAGCAACCTCCGAAGAAAAATCGATCTTAAAAGGCATTCGCAAATTTGGAGACACCACAGTAAAGCAGGTAATGCGCAGCCGGCTTGATGTTAGCGGCATTGATGTTAATTTCAGTTTTGTAGATACGGTTAAGAAGGTAGAAGAATTGCATTATTCACGACTGCCGGTTTATAAAAATAACCTGGATGAAGTGGTGGGCATGCTGCATACCAAAGACATTTTACCGCATTTGAATGAGCCAGAAAATTTTGACTGGCATACTTTGCTGCGCCAGCCATTTTTTATACACGAAAAAAAATTAATTGAAGACCTGTTGCAAGAGTTCCGCAGCCGCCGTATGCATTTTGCTGTGGTGGTTGATGAGTTTGGCGGAACATCTGGGATTGTTACACTGGAAGATGTAATGGAAGAAATAATTGGCGAGATAAAAGATGAGTTTGATGATGAGGAAAGCAACAACAAGAAAATTGATGATTACAATTACATATTTGAAGGCAAAACTATGATCAACGATGTATGCAAAGCACTGGGAATGGCAACGGATACCTTCGATACTGTAAGAGGAGAAAGCGATTCTTTAGCTGGTTTGGTTTTGGAAATTGCCGGCGAATTTCCGCAGGTAAATGAAGAAGTGGTTAGCGGCAATTTTACTTTTGTTCCGCTTGAGATAAATAAGAACAGGCTTGATAAAATAAAAATTACTATTAAAGCACCGGATGCTGTTTAATACTGTAGAAAAATTGCTATGAAAAAACAAACCATACCCATTTTTTACTTTTTACTTTTTATTTTTTACTTTTTCTTCTCAGCCTGCAATTCAACCTACACCTCTAAAAAAACCGGTTACTATAAAATAGATTTCCCCGAAAGAAAATATACTGTTTTTCAAAAGGAGGGTTTTCCATATGCTTTTGAATATCCGGTTTATGCCCTTGTGGTAAAAGACAGCACCTACTTCGACCAGGACCTGCAAAATCCATATTGGATTAACCTGGATTTTCCGCAACTTGGTGGAAGAATATTTTTAAGCTACAAAGCCGTTGGCGGAAAGTCAACCTACAAAGTAAAACAGCCCGATGGCTCTTATAAAGATTCACTGGGCAACAATGTATTTGATTTAATGGTAAACGATGCTTTTAAACTTACCAGTAAAAATGAATCTGTTGCTTCTTCGATCAAAGACAGCCTGTTTCGTACACAAAACGGTATCACCGGCGTTTTTTTCCGGGTTGGCGGCAATGCGGCCACCGCCAAACAATTTTTTATGAGCGATACCACAAAAAATTTCTTCCGTGGTGCTTTGTATTTTGATGTAACACCTAATGCCGATTCGTTAAGGCCCGTTGTTGATTTTCTGCAAAAAGATATTGATCATCTTATCAATACTTTTAAGTGGACCAATAAATAGAATTACCCGTAGCTCCTTAAACAAATTCATTTCATAAAGCCCTTCATTCGCTATTTTTGCAAACTATGATTGCAATAGATAATATACTCATCAGCGATGAAGTGGTTAAAGAACAATTTGTTTGCGACCTCAGTAAATGCAAGGGCGCCTGCTGTGTGGATGGCGATGCCGGAGCCCCGCTGGAAAATGAGGAGCTGGATAAGATAAATGAAGTGTATGAAGCTGTGTTGCCCTATCTGAATGAAACCAGTAAAAAAGAACTGGAGCGCCAGGGCCGGTATGTGTACGACAGGGAATATGGCTGGGTAACCCCAACTATTAACGGTAAAGTTTGTGTGTATGGCATTCATGATGTAGCTGGTGTTGTAAAGTGCGGCATTGAGCAGGCTTATATTGATGGCAAAGTAAAATGGAAGAAGCCAATCAGTTGCCACCTCTTTCCAATCATTACCAAAGAAAGCAAACGAAGCGATAATATATATGTTAACTACGAACCCCGTGAAGATCATTGTAAAGCTGCCTGCACATTTGGCAAAAAATTAAAAGTGCCGGTGTACGTTTTTTTAAAAGAAGCCTTAATCCGTAAGTTTGGAAAAAAGTTCTACAGTGCCCTGGAAGCAACTGCCGAACATCTTAATAAAAAATAATTATAAAAAATGCAGAAAATGAAATCTATTTATAAAGTTGTTTTCCCAATTCCTAATTCCCAATTCCTAATTCCTAATTTTTTATTGCCTATTGCCTTTTGCCTTTTTATTTTTACCTCCTGCTCGGTTAATAAAGCCAACAACGATGAAAGCTTAAAAAAGTATTTTGACGAAAATAAAGTTGACGGATGTTTTACCATGTTTAATAATCAAGATGGCGAAGTAACTGTGTACAATATGAAGTATGATACCATGCGCTTTTCGCCGGCATCAACTTTTAAAATTTTAAATTCACTGGTTGGCCTGCAAACAGGCAGGATAACAGATGAAAAAATGGTAATTAAATGGGATGGCGTAGAAAGATGGAACGCCGACTGGAATAAGGATATGAACATGACCGAAGCATTTAAAGTAAGCAATGTTGCTTATTACCAGGAAGTAGCCAGGCGCATTGGAAAAGATACCATGCAGCAGTGGATTGACAGCATTGGTTACGGCAATAAAAATATCAGCGGCCCAGTTGATTCCTTCTGGTTGAACAATACATTGAAAATCTCTCCGGATGAACAACTGGGTTTTCTTAAAAAATTATATTTTGATCAGCTGCCGTTTCGTAAAAGTGTACAGCAGATGGTGAGGGATGTAATGCTACAGGAAAATAACACTGCTTATCAACTCAGTTACAAAACAGGCTGGGGCTTTGGCGAAGATGGTAATGCCATTGGCTGGCTTGCCGGCTGGATTGAAGAAAATAAACACATTTACTTTTTTGTAACTTTTATAAAAGCACCTGTAAAAGAAATTGATATGAAAACCGTAAGGCTTAATATCACAAAAGGCATCCTTAAACAATACGGATTCTTTGAAGGCAAGAAGTAACATTGAGTTGAGTCGGGACGCTTAAAGCGGCCTGAATCATAAATCTTTCTTTTTAACATTACCCTTTTGCCGGTTTTGTTAATTTGCATACAATGAATTTCAATTTTCAACATACAAATTATTTAATTGCGCTGGCAGCCATTCCATTGCTACTGATACTTTATTTTTTTGTGTTGAGTTGGAAGAAAAGAACCATAAAAAAAATAGGTGATGCAAACCTGGTAGCAGAAATGATCAAGAATCATTCTCCCCAAAAATTTGCTTTAAAATTTGTATTGATACTGGCTGCATTTACACTTGGCGTTTTTGCTTTAGCAAACCTGCGTTCGCCAAAAGGTATGGAGCAGGTTAACAGAAACGGTATTGATGTAATGATTGCACTTGATGTAAGCAAAAGTATGCTTGCACAGGATGTTAAACCCAACAGGTTGGAAAGGGCTAAACAAGCACTCGGTAAATTAATTGACAAACTCAATAACGACCGTGTTGGCATTGTTGTTTTTGCAGGCCGGGCCTATTTGCAAATGCCATTAACCGGCGATCATGGTGCAGCTAAAATGTATTTGTCTTCTGCATCTACCGACATTGTGCCAACGCAGGGCACGGTAATATCCGATGCATTAAAAATGTGTTACTCATCTTTCAACACAAAAGAAAAAAAATATAAAGTTGTTATTTTGATTAGCGATGGCGAAGATCATGATGAAGGAGCTTTGAAGATAGCAAAGCAAATGACGGAGGATGGGATTGTAATTAATACAGTGGGCATTGGCTCTCCGCAGGGTTCAACCATTATTGATGAGCTGACCAACCAGGAGAAAAAAGATGTGAATGGTAATACCGTAATAACCCGGTTAAATGAAGAAGAGCTGAAATCAATTGCAGAAAAGGGCAACGGCAGTTACCAGCGGTTTACCAATACTGACGAACTGGTAACCCAACTGGATGCACAGCTGGCAAGTATGGACCAACGCACGGTTACAGAAAATTCTTTAGTGAATTATAAATATTTCTTCCCTTATTTTTTAATGCTGGTATTAATTTTATTGATTGCAGAATTGTTTATTTCCGAACGGAAGTCAGTTGGCAACCAGCAGGCGGCAGTTGGCAAAAGCGAACTGAAAAAAGCAGTTGCATTAACTGTTGCAGTTTGTATGTTGTCACTGCATTCAAAAGCACAAAATGATAAGGCACTCATCAAAAAAGGAAACGAAGCTTATGAAAAAAAGGAGTATGATAATGCAGTAAAAAACTATCAGCAGGTGGCAGAAAAAAATCCGGCTAACCATACTGCTCTGTATAATCTGGGAAACGCTTTGTATAAAAATAATAAGACCGATGAAGCTGTTCAGGCTTACGATGGTGCCTTATCAAATTCTACATCTAATGCAGATAAAGCAAAAGCTTTTTATAACAAAGGAGTAGTGCTGCAGAATAACAAAAAATTGCCCGAATGTATTGAAGCCTATAAAAATGCACTAAAGCTTAATTCGCAAGATGAAGATGCCCGGCAGAATCTGCAAAAAGCTTTACAACAACAAAAAGAGCAGCAAAAAAAAGAGAATAAAGATAAAAAAGAAGAAAAGAAACCTAAAGACGATAAAAAGCAAAAAGAAAAAGATAAACCCAAAGACGAGGAGAAACAGCAGCCCAAACCCCAACCATCCAAACTCACCAAGCAGGATGCAGAGGAAAAATTGAAAGCCCTGCTGCAACAGGAAAAAAACCTGCAGGATAAATTGCGGAAAGTTAATACCGCAACTTCTGCCAAGCCGGAGAAAGATTGGTAACATGGTCTGACGACCTCGTCTTACAAAGGATTGGATTGACGACACAACAAGCTAAACCTAATAAACAATCACAGCCTTTTATTGTTATTTTTACACCATGCAATTTTACAGCGAATCACTCACATCATACAAACGCCTGAAAACACGGGAAGTTAAAATAGGCAACCTGCTTTTAGGCAATGGCCATCCCATCCGTGTACAAACTATGACTACGACCGACACCATGGATACCATGGCAACGGTGGAGCAATCTATACGCTGTATAGAAGCAGGTGCCGAGTTGGTGCGTATTACAGCCCCATCAAAAAACGAAGCAGAGAATTTACAAAACATAAAAGATGAATTAAGAAGAAGGGGATATGATACACCATTGGTGGCCGATATTCATTTTACACCAAACGCTGCAGAGATTGCTGCAAGAATTGTTGAAAAAGTGAGGGTGAACCCCGGCAACTATGTTGATAAGAAAAAATTTGAACAGATTGAATACACCGATGCAGAATATGCAGAGGAGATAGAAAGAATAAGAGACCGTTTTACTCCCTTGGTGAAAATTTGTAAAGAGCATGGAACTGCTATGCGTATTGGTACCAATCATGGAAGTTTGAGCGACCGCATTATGAGTCGTTATGGCGATACAGCAATGGGCATGGTTGAAAGCGCCATGGAGTTTTTAAGAATTGCAAGAGCAGAAGATTATCACCAGATAATTTTAAGCATGAAGAGTAGTAATCCACAAGTGATGGTACAGGCTTACCGCCTTCTCGTTAACCACATGATGGAAGAATTTGGAGAAGCCTATCCGTTGCACCTGGGAGTAACAGAAGCAGGTGATGGTGAAGATGGCAGAATAAAATCGGCGATAGGTATTGGTACTTTGCTTGAAGATGGTATTGGTGATACGATACGTGTTTCTTTAACAGAAGATCCTGAACTGGAGATACCTGTGTGCAATGATATTGTAAAAAGATATGCAGGTATTATACCTAATGAGATTGTTCCTGCTGCTGAAAAACTTTCTTATTCACCTTTTGAATACAACCGTAGAGAAACTTTTGAAGTGAGTAATATTGGTGCAAAGCATGTTCCGGTTGTAGTAGCGGATTTCAGTAAGTTTGAAGATATAACACGGGAAGACCTGCAGGCAATAGGATATACTTACGACGCAACAACCGATAAGTGGAATATTGGAGATGCTGCTGCAGATTATATTTTCTTCAATCACGAAATTGATTTTGCCCTTCCAGGAACTTTAAAAATAATTTGTTATCAGAACACCTGGCAACAAATTGTGGGCAAAGCCTCCCCTTCGGGGGTTCCCGAACAAAGTGAAGGGAAGGAACGAAGTTCGTTGGAGGGGGCTAAATACGTCCCCATTTTTGATACTGATCAGTACATGGATGATACAGTTGAAAAATCGGCGTTACTAAATTTTGTGATGATTGATTGTTACTCCGAAGGATACCCTCAACAGTCAATTGAAAAAATATTTTCAAAACTTAACCAGGATAAAACGGCCGTGATCTGCTTAAGCAGTACAAACAAAAATGCCATGCAAAGCATACGCAGGATGTTTGTTGAGCTGATGAATAACGGAATTAAAAATCCTGTTATTGTTATTTGTGATAGTACAGATTCTACGATGGATCAGAGTTTGATTCATTACGCTGTAGAAGCTGGCGGATTGCTATTAGACGGTTTTGGCGATGGCGTTTGCTTTGGCCATTATTTCGGTAATAAAAAAGTATTTCCTAAAACAAAAACTTTAAACTCCATTGCCTTTGGAATTTTGCAGGCTACCCGTACCCGGATATCACGAACAGAATATATCAGTTGCCCAAGCTGCGGCCGCACATTATTTGATCTGCAGGAAACAACGGCAAAGATCCGTGCAGTTACCAATCATCTCAAAGGAGTGAAGATTGCCATCATGGGTTGCATAGTTAATGGCCCAGGCGAAATGGCCGATGCAGATTTTGGTTATGTGGGTAGTGGTGTTGGAAAGATAACATTGTACAAAGGAAAAGAAGTGGTTAAAAGAAATATAGATAGCAATATTGCGGTTGATGAACTGATTAATTTATTGAAAGAGAATGAGGCCTGGGTGGAGGTATAGTAATAATATTTTTGTAACTTTATGAAAAGTTAATGTAATGAAACTGTTAGAAAAAAAAGGGAGACAAAAAACTTCCTTCAAATCAAAAAATACAGAGGTTAAAATTAATAATGTAAACCGGGAGGTGTTTTGCGGTGCAATTAATTTAAAAATAGATCCTGTAACCTACCAACGAAAGAGCAGAAATGAGTGGAAATAGTTATGTGCTTGATACTAACATTATTTCTTTTTTTTTAAAAGGCGATAGTAATTTATTGCCTTATTTTAATTATACAAACATTCATATTTCATTTATAACAGAACTGGAATTGAAATCAATACCTGGTCTTAGTGGCAAGGATATTGAAAAATTAGAGAGCTTTTTAAGCACCTGCGTAATTACTGATATTAATGCTGTTATAAAATTAACTACAGTTATTTTCAAAAAAGACTATAAATTAAAATTGCCTGATGCAATTATTGCAGCTACTGCTTTTTATCTGGGTTATGAATTAATAACAGCCGATAAGGTTTTTAACAGGTTACCAATCCCAATCACTTTTTACTCCAGATAATTAAAGTTCAATATTGAAATGAAGTAAACGAGTGCGACGCCAATGAAGATGATTAAGGATAAAATGTCTGGCTCAAAAAAACACTTAAATAAGTCAATGCTCATTTAGCAAACAGGATATGGAAACAGATTTTTTAGTAATAGGCAGTGGAATAGCGGGGTTGACTTATGCACTTAAAGTTGCTGAAGCATGTCCGGATAAAACAGTAACTGTTCTCACAAAAACACAAAGCGACGAGACCAATACAAAGTATGCCCAGGGCGGCATTGCCGGTGTAATGGATTTTGACAAAGATAGTTTCGATAAACATATTGAAGATACTTTAATTGCCGGCGATGGTTTGTGCAACAGGCATGTTGTGGAAATTGTGGTTAAAGAAGGCGTTGAAAGAATTGAAGAGATCATTGAATGGGGAGCAAATTTTGATAAAGAAAAAGATGGGGATTTTAAATTAGGGAAGGAAGGTGGCCATAGTGAATCACGTATCCTGCATCACAAAGATGTTACCGGCAGAGAAATGGAGAGAGCTTTGCTGGAAGCAATCAGCAGGAAACCGAATATAAATCTGCTGCATCATTGTTTTGTACTTGACATAATTACACAACATCACCTGGGATATTTAATTACAAAAGCAACACCTGATGTTGAGTGTTATGGTGTGTATGTTTTAAACCTGCAGACAAATAAAACAGAAAAGATACTTTCAAAAATTACCATGCTGGCTACTGGCGGCAATGGTCAGGTATATCGTTCTACCACAAACCCCGCCATTGCAACCGGCGATGGTGTGGCCATGGTTTACAGGGCGAAGGGACGAATTGAAAATATGGAGTTCATCCAGTTTCATCCAACTGCATTATATGAACCCGGAATAAGAGGGCATAATTTTCTGATAACGGAAGCGGTACGTGGTGATGGAGGTATTTTGCGTAATCATGCAGGAGAAGCTTTTATGAAGCGCTATGATGAAAGGAAAGACCTGGCGCCTCGTGATATTGTTGCAAGAGCTATTGATAACGAAATGAAAATTGCCGGTACCGAAAATGTTTTCCTCGATTGCAGGCATTTCAGCAAAGAAAAATTTACCGAGCACTTTCCAAACATTTATGAAAAATGTTTAAGTATAGGAATTCACATCACTAAAAATATGATTCCGGTAACGCCGGCTGCACATTATAGTTGCGGTGGTATTAAAACAGACGAACACGGAAGAACATCCATAAAAAATTTATATGCTGCAGGCGAATGTGCAAGCACCGGTTTACACGGAGCAAACCGGCTGGCCAGTAATTCGCTTTTGGAAGCAATGGTATTTGCTCACAGGGCCTTTAAAGATGCTGTTTCAAATATTGATCTCCGCACGGTTTCCCCTTCAGGGGGCGGAGGGGGTGATGCTATTCCTGCATGGAAAACCGATGGTACCAACGCACCCAAAGAAATGATCCTTATTACGCAAAGTGTAAAAGAATTAAAATTGCTGATGAGCGATTATGTCGGTATAGTTAGAAACAATGAAAGGCTGCAGCGTGCCATGAAAAGATTAGATTTATTGTATACTGAAACAGAAGCTTTGTATCAAAAAACAATTGTATCGCCACAACTTTGTGAGTTGCGTAATATGATCACTGTAGCTTATCTTATTGTAAAATGTGCTGAATTCCGGCATGAGAGCAGAGGCCTTCATTTTAATACTGATTATCCCGGCAGATTAGAAATGATACAAAATATTGTTTTGTGATTTTAAGTATTCACGTGCTGCTTTTTAGCAAAACTGTTGCTTTACATCAAACATCCTTATTTTTTTGGAACCCCTGTACTGCATACCTTTGCCTGCCGTTTTGCAGGTACATCAATAAATAGCTCTATAATTAAATAGTATGTATTATATCATTTACGGGTTTCTTTACCTGCTTTCTTTGTTACCCTTTCCAGTAATTTATATATTAAGTGATTTTATTTATTTTTTGCTGTATTATGTTTTTGGATACAGAAAAGAGACGGTTACTAAAAACCTGCGTATAGCTTTTCCTGAAAAATCAGATGCCGAAATTAAAAAAATTACCAAAAGAGTTTTTCATAACCTCACCGATACTTTTATTGAAATAATTAAATTCATTTCGATGAGTGATAAAACTTTTGAAAAAAGATGCCAGGGCGATTTTACAGTTATTGATGACTTAATCAAAAAGGGAAAGAATGTGCAGCTTCATGCAGGCCATCAGTTTAATTGGGAGTATGGCAGTTTATTTATGTCGAAAGCTATAAAAACAATACCATCCTATGCCATATATATGCCCCTTAAAAATAAGGCCATGGACAGGCTGTTTTTAAAAATACGGGAACGGTACGGCACCATATTTATTAAGGCTACCGAGTTTAGAGAAAAACGCCAGGAGATATTTAAAGAAAGATTTGCTTTCTTTTTAGCAGCAGATCAAAACCCCGGAGACCCTACCAATGCATATTGGCAAAACTATTTTAGTAAACCGGCTCCTTTTATTACAGGTCCTGAAGTGGGTGGCATTAAAAATGATACGGCTATTATTTTTGTGCGGTCCACCATTCCTAAAAGAGGCCACTATATTTTAGAATCTACAGTGTTTTGCGAAAATGCAGCTACAACTTCTCATGGTGAAATTACAAGGGGCTTTCGTGATTTTTTGGAAAAAATTATAAAGGAAGAGCCGCATAATTATTTATGGACACATCGTCGCTGGAAATGGGATTATAAAAAGGAGTATAATAAAAACTGGATTGATACAATGCCGGTTAAATAAATCAATTTAGAACACTGGCTTCTTTTTCTATCTTAATTGTTTTCTCATCTTTAATTTTCCCCCATCCGCCCAAAACATTTCTTAGGTTGTGTGTTCCTTCACGTTTTAAAAGTGAAGCTGCAATCACACTTCTGTAACCACCAGCACAATGCACATATAAGTTTTGGGTGTCTTCAAAATGCGACAGGTTTAAAACATCATTCATTTCATTAAGCGGCAGATTTTGTGCCCCGGCAATATGGCCATCAGCAAATTCAGTTTCTCTTCTTACATCAACCACCACTAAATTGGGATCGTGCGGAACATCCATAGCCAGTTCATCAGCTTCTACATCAATGATCAGGTCCACAGTTTCACCTGCATTTTTCCACGCATCAAAACCACCTGTTAAATACCCCTGTATTTTATCAAATCCTACTCTTGATAAACGAATAACCGTTTCTTCTTCTTTGCCTGGTTCTGTTAGCAACATCATTGGCTTATCAAAAGATAACAGGCTGCCTGCCCACTCAGCAAAGCGGCCTTCAAGCCCGATAAAAATACTGCCAGGTATAAAACCTTGTGTAAATACACTTGCATGACGTGTATCTAAAATCAACACATCTACGTCTATAAGTTTTTTAAATTCAACAAGCGACAATTGAGTTAATCCCTTTTGCTTAACAGTATCAAGGCTAGTGTAACCCTGCATATTTATTTGTGCATTGATGGCAAAATATTTAGGTGGTACAGATAGTCCATCGGTTACTGCAGCAACAAATTCTTCTTTGCTTTGTGGTTGCAATGCATAGTTATTTTTTTTCTGCTCACCAATGGTGCTGAAGGTTTCGGGTCCCATACTTTTTCCGCAACTGCTACCGGCACCATGTGCAGGATAAACAATTACATCATCGGCAAGCGGGAGTATTTTAGTTTGTATGGTTTCGTACATAATGCCGGCAAGATCAGCACTGGTCATATTTCCACTGCTCAAATCGGGGCGGCCAACATCACCTACAAATAAAGTATCGCCGGTAAATATGGCATGCGGTTTATCATTTTCATCACGCAATAAATAACAACTGCTTTCCAATGTATGCCCGGGTGTATGTAATACCTGGATGGATATTTTACCCAGTTTAAATATCTCGTTGTCTTTTGCATTGTGTACATCATAACTGGTTTTTGCTCCCGGTCCGTAAATGATAGGGGCGCCGGTTTGTTTGCTTAAATCAATATGGCCACTCACAAAATCTGCATGAAAATGTGTTTCAAAAATATATTTTATACCGGCATTTTTTTCTTTAGCCAGTTTAATATATTCCTCTGTATCCCTCAGAGGATCTATAATGGCAACCTCGCCTTCACTTTCTATGTAGTATGCAGCTTCGCTAAGGCAGCTGGTATAAAATTGTTTGATGAACATGGTATATGATTTTCTTAAAGTAAAAAGCAAAGGTAAAAACAAAAAAGCGTTCAGGCAATTTGCCCAAACGCTTAAATTAAATTTGCAAAAATTTTAACCTACCAGGTCTTTTACAAACTGGCCGATTTCGTCAATGCGTTTGTAATTAACCGTGTAGAAAATGAATTTTCCATCACGCTCTGTATTTACAATACCGGCCTTGCGTAAAATGGCAAGGTGCTGTGATGCTACAGATTGTTCTAAGCGTAAGCGAACATAAATTTCTGTAACAGTAATTTTCTTTTCGTCTTCAATTAATTTTAATAATTGCTGACGCAGCTTGTGGTTTAAAGCACGTAAGACCAATGCAGCTTTTTTAAGTGCATTATAATCTAAATTAATTGGAGTGTTTTTTGCAGAACCGGCGTTGTCCTGCTCACGTGTTTGTGACGCAACCATCATAAGATTAAATTTTAAATATGCTTGAACAATGTTTGAACATTACAAATATACCATTAATTACTTATGCAACTATATATATTCTAATATTTATAACATTTTTTTTGGGAATATTTTTTAGCTTTTTATAACTGTTTGAAATTCTTTAAGATAGAGCGGTTGGCTGTAAGCCAGCTCCGTAAATTTTTTTTCAAAAAACAAAATATTAGAAGACCTGCTCATTGATTGAGGTAAAATGGAGACAGCTTTAAAAATTGCATTTGCATGTTTGTTTACCAGTTTCCATTTATCTGAACCGATGCCAAAGAATACTATTTGGTTATTTAATAAGTCTTTTTCAAAAGAAAATTCATCCAGTATCATGGCACATGGTTGCAGGTGTATGGTAAGATCATGTTTATAAACTGCAGTAAAAACTTCCATTCTTCTTGCATCCATCATTGGGCAATACAAAAGATCTTTATTATCGGTTGGAAAAAGCTGCAAAGCCGATGCTGTTAATACTTCCAGCGTGCCAATTGTGATAAGCGGTTTTTTCAAGGCATAGCATAAACCTTTTGCGCTGGCCATACCAACCCTTAATCCGGTGTAAGAACCTGGGCCCGCCGTAACGGCAACCGCATCAATATCTTTTAAATTAATACCGGCTGATTTTGTAAGTTGCTGTATAGCCGTTTGTAAAAAAGAAGCATGTTCTTTTTGAGATTCATTGCTGAGCAAATGCAATATTAGCCCGTCTTTGGCAAGGCTCACATGTGCATTTTCAGATGCGGTATCTATATTGAGTATAAGGCTCATTAATTATTTTCTGTTGCTTCTTTAATTAAAAGTTCTGATGGTTTATAACGGCTATCGGTTGCATAAAGTTGTTGAAGTAATGCCAGTACATTTTTGTTGCCAATTTTAGCGGCCCATTCAAAAGGCCCAAAAGGGTAGTTGGTGCCGAGTTTCATTGCTGTATCAATTTCAGCTTTACTGCTTACATTATCTTCTACTGCAAAATAAGCTTCGTTAATGATCATGGCAATAACTCTTGCAGCAATAAAACCAGGTTCATCTTTTACAAAATTTATTTTTACATTAAACGATTTAAAAATGGTTTCAACTTCTTCATTAGCAGTTCCGGAAATTTCCCAAACTGATCGGTTTAAGAAAGTAGCCCATCCGTTAATGCGGTAAATATTATTAGCGGTAGTTGCTTCAGTAAGTGTTTGCACAACCGAATTAATAAAAACAGGCTTTTTTAAAGATTCAAATTCCGGTAAAATTTCATCGTTAATTAAACTGAAAAATGCATCTGCATCTTGGTATTTACTGAAGCCTGCGGCATTATCTACCCTTTGCCAGTCAATATCGGGTCTTGTACCTGTCAGCTCATTCCATTGCTCATCAGATGCTGCAACAACAATCATCATAATTTTTTTACAAAAATAGGTGGTTGAGAAAAGATATATTTGCAATTAAGAAAATAAACAAAAATAAAGATGAAAAAGATAATCAACACACCCAATGCTCCTGCTCCCATTGGCCCTTACAACCAGGCTGTGATGACGGGAGATATGCTTTTTGTTTCGGGCCAGGTTGCACTCATTCCCGGCACCGGCGAACTGGCAAATGCTGATCTTACCGAAGAAACAAACCAGGTAATGAAAAACCTGAAAGCTATACTGACAGAGGCTGGTATGGATTTTAGCCAGGTGGTTAAAACAACCATTTTTTTAAGCGACATGAGTTTGTTTGGCGCTGTTAATGAAATTTACGGCAGTTATTTTACCTCCGACTATCCGGCCAGGGAAACAGTTGCAGTTAAGGGCCTGCCCAAAAATGTTAATGTAGAAATAAGCATGATAGCTTCAAAATGAGTATCGAAAAAATGGTGATCATTACCTCCAGGGTTCCTGATGTATTGATTGAAACTTTACAGCAAAAAGGATTTACAGTAATGTATCTGCCTGAAATAATGTATGATGAGCTAACTAAACTTATTGATACCGCAGCAGGAATTATTGTAACTACAAGAATAAGAATTGATAAAACTATTTTAGATAAAGCCACCTGCCTCAAATGGATTGGCAGGTTGGGTAGCGGAATGGAATTGATTGATGTGGCCTATGCCGAAAGCAAAGGAATACAATGCGTAAGCAGCCCCGAAGGAAACCGCAATGCAGTAGCAGAGCACGCTTTGGGTATGCTGTTGAACCTGCAGAAAAAAATAAGCAGCAGTTTCGATGAAATAAAAAACGGCAAATGGATTCGTGAGGAAAACAGGGGAACAGAGCTGAGCGGTAAAACGGTTGGTATTATTGGTTATGGAAATACCGGCAGCAATTTTGCCAAACTTCTATCAGTTTTTAATGTTACTGTTTTGGCCTACGATAAAAATAAATACGGCTTTAGCCACGATCATGTTAAAGAAGCCAACCTGGATAATATTTGCCGTTATGCCGATGTAATTAGTTTTCATGTACCACTTGCAGATGATACACTGCATATGGCCAATGCAGATTTTTTTAATTCACTAGAGCAAAAACCTTTTATTATTAATACTTCCCGGGGCTCTGTTGTGCAAACTTCTGCCTTAATAAATGCGCTGGAGCAAAATATTATTGCAGGCGCAGCGTTAGATGTTCTGGAAAATGAACAATTAAACAGCTTTACTTATACACAGCAGGAAGAAATGCATTATCTTATAAAACAACCCAACGTAATATTAACACCTCATATTGCAGGCTACTCAACCGAGGCGTTTAATAAAATGAGTGCGGTTATACTGGAAAAGCTGGGAATATAATTTTTTTACTATTTTTGTAGTACATGCAACGCCTTAGGCCACCTGAGGCGTTGTATTTTTTTTATTTGTTTAAACTGAATTTTATGAACGCAACCAATTATGTAACAGCCGAAACGTTTGAAAGGCTGAAGGAAGAGTTACAGCACATGAAAGGTGTGGACAGGCCTGCAGCAAGCAGTGCCATTGCCGAGGCAAGAGAAAAGGGTGACCTGAAGGAAAATGCTGAATACGATGCGGCTAAAGAAGCACAGGGTATGCTGGAAGCTAAAATAAAACAGCTTGAAGGTGTGCTTGCCAATGCCCGTATTTTAGATGAAAGCAATATTGATACCAGCAAGGTTTCTATTCTTACCAAAGTTACCTTAACCAACATGAATACCAAAAAGCAGGTAACGTATAAAATTGTTTCTGAAAACGAAGCCGACCTTAAGCTGGGAAAAATTTCAGTTACTTCTCCAATAGGAAACAGCTTGTTGGGTAAAGTTATTGGCGATGTGGTTGATGTAATTGTGCCAGCAGGTGTACTTAAATTTAAAGTTGAAAAAATTGAACTGTAATTAATAGTAAAATATTTCTATCCCATTCTCCACCCGGCGTATGGGATTTTTTTGTGCCTTATATTTACTAAAACATTTTTATGACTATTTTTTCAAAGATCATCAACGGCGAAATACCATCTTATAAAATTGCAGAGAACGAAAAATTTATTGCATTTCTTGATATTCAACCCTTGGTAAGCGGCCATGTTTTGGTTGTTCCTAAAACAGAAGTGGATAAATTATTTGATGTGCCTGATGATTACCTGGCAGCCATGCTGGTGTTTGCAAAACCCATTGCACGTGCTATTGAAAAAACTTTTGATTGCAACCGATGTGGTATAAGTGTTATTGGGCTTGAAGTGCCGCATGCTCACATGCACCTGGTACCCATCAACTCTGCAAACGATTTAAATTTTAGCAGGCCAAAACTTAATGCTACACCCGATGAACTAAAAGCGGTACAGGAAAAAATAAAAGCAAATATTAAGACTGGTCAATCAGCAATCTGAAACCTACGCCATGTATTGTTTCCAGTACAATGTTGGGGTCCGACTTAAAATGTTTGCGCAGTTTGGTAATAAATACATCCATACTTCTTCCCAGAAAATAATCATCCTTTCCCCACACATTCAATAAAACTTCATCTCGTTTTAAAACCTTGTTTTCGTGCTGTGCAAAAAAGCGCAACAGATCAGATTCTTTTTGCGTAAGTGTAATTACTTCTTTGCCGTTGTATATCTTTAATTCGTTTACCACAAATTTCAATTTACCCAGTTGGTAAACTTCTTTGGTATCGGCTTGTAATTTTTTAGTGCGGCGTAAAAAAACCTCTATCCTTAAAATTAATTCTTCAATGCTGAAAGGTTTGGTAATATAATCATCGGCACCCGACTGAAAACCTTTCACTTTATCTTCCTGCAAACTTTTTGCTGTTATAAATATGATGGGCACCACATCGCTATGCTGCCTTATTTTTTTTGCCAGCGAAAAGCCATCTCTTACCGGCATATTAATGTCCAGCAGGCAAATGTCAAATTCTTTTTTTTGATACTGCTGCCAGGCCACTTCACCATCGGGGCAATGTGTTACATCAAAGCCAGCATCCTGCAATGAATCCTTAATTACAAATCCAAGAGAAAGATCATCTTCTGCCAGCAATACTTTTCCTTTTAGCATGGTATCATTTTTATTTAAGGGATAATTTTATAGTAAAAGAGCTTCCTTTCCCCAATTCGCTCATCACTTCAATTTTACCATGATGCGTGTCAATAACCTTTTTCACAAAATTTAAACCCAGCCCAAAACCTTTACTGATATGCAATTCTCCATCTGTTATCCGGTAAAACCGTTCAAATATTTTCTTTTGATGTTCAGTTGCAATACCTATGCCATTATCTTTTACAACAATAAATAAGTTAGCGGCATCAACCTTTGTGCTTATCTCAATTAACGGTGCGGTTGAATATTTAATGGCGTTTTCAATCAGGTTTATCAGGCACAACCTTAAATAAGATCTGTCGGCATTAATTACCGGGCCCTGCACAGCAAAGTTTGTTTTAACAACAGCATGCTTCTGCTCTATTAACGGTTGCAGGTCGTTAATGGATTCTTCAATCAGTAAATTAATATCAAATTTTTCCTTTTCAAGGGGCAAACTGCTCCTGTCGGTGTAAGCAATTTCCAATAAGCGTTGTACCTGCGATTGTAAATGAGAGGTTTGGTCATGTATAATACCTGCATAGTTTTTTAGTTTCTCAGGTTTATCAATGGTGCTTTGTTGTTGTAAAACATCGGCAGCTATTTTTATTACGGCCAGCGGTGTTTTAAATTCATGTGTAAAATTATTTACAAAATCCCGTTGCGTTTCGTTAAAAAACTTTTGCCGGTACAGGTAAAAAATACTAAACCCAAATCCAATTAAAACCAGCAACAGAAAGCCACTGGAAGCTATCCAGAAAAACATTTGCTTTAAGATGTACTGCCCCCGGTGCGGAAAATATAAAGCGATATAAGGATAATCCCGTTCATAAACAGGCAACTCTTTTTCATTTTTTGAAGGGAAGTAAGCATCGGGCAAGTCAATGTACTGCTCTGCTATATATTTTTTAGTTGCAGTATCGTAAACATTTGCCCTGCAATCGGTGTACACATCAAAATCAGTCAGCTCACCTTTCAGGTTTACCCATAACTGTTCAAGATTGGGGCTGCAATCTATTTTTAATAAATACACATCCGGATTAATATTCTCAATTACTTTTTGCACATTGTCAGATGCATCATTTACCAATTCCATATCGCTGTATAAACTGCGGATACTTTTTGATACATTGATATTAAACTGCTTCTCTTCGTACAAATACACTTTTTGCAGCCACACCAGTTGTATGGCTACAATTATGGTGATGAGTACCGTGCTGGTTAAAATTACCAGCCTTAATGTTTTTGAACGAATGACCATTTAGTATTTAATTTTAAAACCAAGTATGAAATTAAACTGCGTTGGCTTAAGTTTTGTTAACAGCAGGTTAAGTAAATCCGGTTACTTTTTTGTTTTCAATTTATCTGGATTCTTTGCCAGAAAATCTTTCCAGCCGCTTACTTTTTCTCCACTACCAGGTAAAGCTGTTTTTTGCTGAAAGTAATGGCAAACTGCCACAGCCAATGCATCAGTAGCATCATAATGTTTTGGATCTTCGGTAAAACACAGAATTTGCTGCAGCATTTTCATTACCTGTTCTTTTGCAGCATTACCATTGCCGGTTATAGATTGTTTTACTTTTTTTGGCGAGTATTCGGTCACATCCAATCCATGACGCATGGCCGCAGCAATAGCCACGCCCTGTGCCCTGCCAAGCTTCAGCATACTCTGCACATTCTTACCAAAAAAAGGGGCTTCAATGGCAAAAGTATCGGGTTGATATTTGGTGATAAGGCCGCTTACTGTATTAAATATTAACTGCAGTTTTTTATAACTGTCCTTTACTTTGCCGGGTTGTAAAACACCCATTTCAAGTAATGAAATTTTATTTCCGGTTACCTTTACCAATCCGTAACCCATAATGATGGTGCCCGGATCGATCCCTAAAATGATGCTTGTTTTTTTTTGCAAATCCTTTAAATTTTTTCGGCCTTTATAATTGAACTAACATTGTGTATTGAACAAAAGTATCAAAATATTACTCAAGTGGTTCGTTGGGCCTTTGCTGGCAGTTTGGCTTTTTTATTCGTTGTACCAACAAGTGAAAGCCCAGCCCGATATAGACAGTTCTATCGCCATCATAAAAGCATTGCCATTTGGTGTGGATGCATGGAAATTCTGGATGGTGATTGTTTTTGTTTTTGTAAACTGGGGGTTGGAGGCTAGGAAATGGCAGCTGCTGTTGACGGTATTGCAACCTGTGTCTTTTATAACTGCATTTAAATCTGTTTTATGCGGCGTAACTTTTTCGTTAAATACACCCAACCGTATGGGAGAATATGCAGGCCGTATTCTTTTTGTAGACGAAGGCAAGCGCATTAAAGCCATTACACTCTCCATTGCCGGCGGTATGGCACAATTAATTATTACCATGCTGATGGGTTGCTTTGGGTTGATATATTTACTGTTCCATTCAGATGCTTCAGCAACTTCACTAGGGATCTCTGCTTTTTGGTTGCGTATTTTTTTATGTGGCAGCATTTTAGGTACATTTATTTTTATAGTTTTCTTTTTTAGAATGAACTGGTTGATACGGTTGTTGGAGAAACTGCCTTATGCCAACAGGTTTTCGAAATACATTAACGTTTTAGAAACATTTGATGCGAAAATTTTGTTAAGGTTGCTATCTATTTCTTTCTTTCGCTATGTTGTTTTCGTTTTACAATACATCTTTATGCTGCAGTTGCTACAGGTAGAACAAAGCGTTTGGGTGGGGTTCTGGATTATTACAGTTATGTTCTGGATACTTGCAATCATACCTTCTTTTGCAATTGCAGATTTAGGCATCAGGGGCACGGTTGCAAAAACATTGTTTTCGTATAGCAGTAATACCATCGGAATATTGACAGCAACTTTTGGCATTTGGTTTGTTAATCTGTTTATCCCTGCATTAATCGGAAGTTTATTAATTTTAGGAATTAAAATAAAGAAAGAAAAATGATCAGATTCTTTAAAACGTGTTTATTATTTACCGTTTTTTTTACTGTAAGTTTTACAGCAAAAATGCCTCCTCCCTGTAACATCAGAAATAATGCTTTTAAAGCAAATGAAGAAGTAAAGATGAAAGTGTTTTACAGTACCATGGGTATGTATGTTGGTGCAGGCGAAGCCACTTTTACTTCTTCGTTGGAAAGGTATAATGGTAAGCCCGTTTATCACCTGATTGGGACAGGAACTACCTATTCATTTTTTGATGGTTTTTTTAAAGTGAGAGACAAATACGAAAGTTATATAGACACTACAGATTTGCTGCCTTATAAATTTGTACGCAACATAGATGAAGGTGGCTATAAAATATACAACAACGTAACCTTTAACCATGATGCTAAAACGGCTGTTAGTACAAACGGTGTATTTAAGGTAACCGATTGTATACAGGATGTAGTAAGTATGGTTTATTATACCCGAAACATCAATTTTGATAAGTACAAAGTGAATGATAAAATACTCTTCGACATGTTTTTGGATGATGAAGTATTTCATATGTACATCAGGTACATGGGTAAAGAGACTATAAAAACCCGATACGGAAAATTTAACGCCATTAAAATAAGGCCGCTGTTAATTAAAGGAACCATTTTTGAAGGAGGAGAAAAGATGACGGCATGGCTCAGTGATGATCCCAATCATTTATTATTAAGGGCAGAAAGCCCGATTGCTGTAGGTAGTATTAAGGTAGATATGATGAGTTATAAAAACCTGAGGCATCCGTTGACTTCGTTAATTAGTTTGAGGTAGTAGTTGTCTGGCCATTATAAGAGTTCTTATAACTTCGCAATCTCAATGAAATACAAAGTAATTAAACTTATGAAGTATTAGTAATGGCCTGACAACTATAGTTCACTCAACTTAAAAGTTTCTTTCACCCTTATTCCTTTTTCTGTCATTTGCAGTGTGCAGCACTCAATTAAAGGGTCGTGCTCAAAAAATAAAATGTAATTATTTTGCTCTGCTTCGGTAAGAAATAATTTCTTTTCATTTAATGTAGTAAGCGGAAACATATCGTAAGCCATAACATATGGCAGCGGAATGTGTGCAGCCGATGGTAGCAGATCGGCCATAAAGACAATCGTTCTTCCTTTATAATTTATTTTAGGCAACATCATGGCATCGGTATGGCCAGAGACGGTGAAGAAGGATAGATTAGTCGAGAGTCTTGAGTCGTGAGTCGTGAGTAAAGAGCGTTCGGCTACATCAGCATTCACGTTTGACGATTCACCTCTCACATTTAAAAATTTCAGCTGCCCACTTTCCTGTATCGGTAAAATATTCTCTTTTAAAAAACTGGCCTTTTCTCTTGCATTGGGTTCTGTTGCCCATTTCCAGTGATTTTCATTACTCCAGTAAGTGGCATTTTTAAAAGCCGGTACCAATTTGTCGCCATCTCTTACAATGCTTCCGCCGCAATGATCAAAATGCAGGTGCGTTAAAAAAACATCGGTAATATCAGCTTTGGTAAAGCCATGAATAGCCAATGATCTATCCAGTGTATCATCGCCATGCAAATAATAATGGCCAAAGAATTTCTCGTCCTGTTTATCGCCCATACCGTTATCAATCAAAATTAATTTTCCTTCATCTTCAATCAATAAACAACGCAATGCCCAACTGCACATATTGTTTTCATCGGCGGGGTTTAGTTTGTTCCAGATGCTTTTGGGTACCACACCAAACATGGCACCGCCGTCTAATTTAAAATAGCCGGTATTTATGCTGTATAATTTCATGTTATAAAGTTTGGGCTGTTTTCTTTTGTGCCTGGTGGGTAAGAATTAAAAATATCAATCCAAACACAAAAAATACAACTAATGCTAAAATGGAATTACGCATGTTATTGGTAAGACCTTCAATAAATCCAAAGCTGAACAGTCCAATTACAATAGCAAATTTTTCGGTTACATCATAAAAGCTAAAAAACGAAGCAGTGTCTTTCGTTTCCGGCATCATTTTACTGTAGGTAGAGCGGCTTAACGATTGTATGCCACCCATTACCAAACCGACCAGTGATGCAATAATATAAAAGTGTAATTCTGTTTGCATAAAAAAACCGGCAATGCAAACGCCTATCCACAGGCAAACAGTTAATGATAACACTTTTATATTTCCGTACAAGGCAGATAAACGACTCATGCCGATGGCACCAGCAATAGCCACCAACTGAATGATGACTGCTGTTATAATGAGTTTACTGTTTTCTAATTTTAATTCCTTAATACCAAAATCAATAGCAACAAGCATTACTGTTTGTACACCCATACTATAAAAAAAGAAAGCGGTTAAAAATCTTTTTAATTGCGGCATTTGTTTTACCTGGTGCCAAACAATTTTAAGTTCGTGAAAGCCATTAACCAGTGCATTTTTTTTAGATTTCCTTTCTGTTTTAGGGCTGATTGGCAAGCGGGTAAATGTTATTTGTGCAAAAGCCACCCACCAAATGCCCACTAATAAAAAAGTTATTTTTAAAGGGGTTTGACTATCGGGCATGGCCAGCACCAATGCAAAGCCAATCATTTGCATAATTACACTGCCAATGTAACCAAAGCTATAACCACGGGCACTTATGCGGTCTCTGTCTTTTTCTAAAGCAATTTCGGGCAAATAAGAATTATAAAAAACCTGACTGCCATAAAATCCAATACCGGCAAACATGAAACACATCAGGCCAAGAGTAACATGCTGGTCATCAAAAAAATAAAGCAAGCTGCAACATACTGCACCCAAATAGCAAAAAAAACGCATGAAATTTTTCTTGTTGCCCTTATAATCTGCAATAGAAGATAAAATAGGCGAGAGTAAAGCAATTACTAAAAATCCAAAGGCAAGTACATAATCCTTGAGCTCGGTATTCACAAAGTTTCTTCCCAAAAAACTAATGCCATCGGGAAATTTTTCAGTGCTGGTTACAAAAGCATAATAAGCCGGGAAAAATGTAGTGGTAATTACCAAGTTGTAAACCGAATTGGCCCAGTCGTACATGGCCCATCCATTAATAATTTTTTTAGATGCAGTTTGCATGGTTTTTATTTAAGGAATAATGAATATAGGAAATATAGCCGTATTAGCTGCAAAACCAGCAGCATTTCAAACTGCAGAGGCTTATTTAAGGGTTGCCAACCTCTGCAATGGGATTTCAATATTTAAATAAACCTTATTAAGGTTGGCAACCCTGCAAAAAACAACCCCTGCTTTTTAGAGCAGGGGTACCGTGTTTATTTATGAGCAGTTAGTAACGGCCTTATTTGGAAGAATCTGAAACTGGTTTTGCATAACCCAGGTTTTTAAAGGGCTCTAATTTATCGTTGGTAAGCTGAATGGTAACGGGTGCTTTATCAAAAACACTTTCAGATATGAAGGCACCAAATAATAAAAAATTGTTTTCGTAGCCCGACATCAATTTGGTTTCATCAACCACAAAATTTAAATTAAATGTGTCTTTATTTTTTATCAGTTGAACGGTAGAATTAATACTGTCCTGAAAATATTCCTGCTCTTTTAAATAGTTGGCTAATTTTTTGGCCAGTGCTTCATTAACTCCATCACCTTTATAATACACATTGTGCATTTTATCCAGCTTATATTCTTTACCATAGTTTTGGTTACAGGCGCTAATGCTGATGACGATCAGTGTAAGTAAAGTGAGTGGAAAATTTCTCATGTTGGTTCGTTTAGTAATGCATAGTTACCTAAACTGGCTTGCCCATCAAATACCCTGCAATGGGTATTTTAAGATTTGATATAGCCCGTATAGATGAGGATGAGTAAAACAATACCAACAACTATTCTGTAATAGCCCCAAATTTTAAAGCCATGCTTTTTTAAAAAGCCGATGAAAAATTTAATGGCAAGTAATGCAACAATAAATGCCACCACATTGCCAATAGCCAGTTGTTTTATTTCGTTGGATGTAAAACCGCCATAATCTTTGTAATATTTTAAAAGCTTGTAACCGGTTGCTGCCAGCATGGTTGGTACTGCCAGGAAGAAAGAGAATTCTGCAGCCGCGTTGCGTGTTAGCTTTTGCTGCATACCACCAATGATGGATGCTGCACTGCGGCTTACGCCCGGTATCATTGCAATACACTGCCAGGTGCCAATCATAATGGCTTTAAAAAAAGTAACATCTTCTTCTTTATCAATGGTAGGATTTTTAAAAAGATTATCTATAAATAATAAGATGATACCACCAACCAAAAGTGAAATAGCAACCGTGGTTGAACTTTCGAGCAATGCATCTATCTTATCTGAAAGTAAAAAACCCAGCACAAGCGCAGGTATAACACCCACAGCAATTTTTGCATAAAACTGCCAGTTTTTAAAGTCAAAAAACTTTTTCCAATACAAAACAACAACCGCTAAAATAGCACCCAGCTGTATAGCTATAGTAAACACTTTGCTGAAATCATCTTCGGTAATATTCAATATTTTTTCTGTGATGATCATGTGCCCGGTAGAAGAAACCGGCAGGAATTCTGTTAATCCCTCTACAATGCTGATGATGATATTTTGGGCAGTAGTCATGTAATTTGCTTTAAAAGAAAAAAGCGAAGTGCTAACTCCGCTATATATTCCTAATTCTTAATTCTTAATTCTTAATTGGATTTTGATTTCTTCATAATTGCAAAGATCTCAATAATGAAACCCGCAATGATGAGCATGGGTGCAATGGTAATGCGTGTTGTGCTGTACACTTCATCTGCATTAAAAACTTTGGGGTCGCTGCTTTTGCCACCGGCCATTAAAAAAAAGCCCAGTGCCAGTACTCCCAGGCCAATCAACATCCACATATAATTTCCTTTATCAAACAACTGGGTTGAAGTGGCAGGACTGACAGTTTTTTTTGTTTGTTCGCTCATTGTAATTTATTTGAAACCGCAAATTAATATAAATCGTCCAATTTCATGCGCAGGTATTTAATTACCGAGCGATGGGTACTTACCAGCGTAATGCTGATGCCTAAAACGATGATCACCAAAAACAACAGAATCATACTGGTATTGTCGTGCAGCACTTTAAAGCTGGGCGCCAGCGATTCTATCAATAATACTGTAAACCAAACTGCAACAATGGCAATGCAGGATGCAATTAAACCGTTAATAATGGCCCTGATATTGATTGGCCGGGCAATGAAGCCCCGGGTGGCACCAACCATTTGCATGGTTTTAATTAAAAACCGGTTACTGTACATGGCCAGCCTGATGGTATTATCAATGGAAAAGACCACCAGCACGGTAAGCAATATTGCTGCAATTAAAAATATATACGCAGCAGTTTTTACAAACTTGCTAACCTGTGTTATGGTTTCTGTAGGAAACTGAAATTCTTTTATCAACCCCGGATACCGATTAAGCAGATCAGCAGAAAGTGCATCCAGACTGTCTTTTTGAACATAGTTGGCTTTGATGTAAAAGTCAATACTTTCCGGTAAAGGGTTTGCATCTAAAAACTTTTTCCAGGTACTGTCATTGTCTTTATTCCATTGGGCCATGGCCATTTCTCTGGTTACATACTGCACATCTTTAGCATACGGAATGGCACTGATATAGTTTTTCAGGCTGTCAATTTTTTTCTTTTGTGCATTGGGATTAAGCCAGGCATGTACCTGTATGTTTTCCTTTACATAATCGCCGGTTTTACGAAGATTTAAAAAGAACCAGCCAACAATGCCAAATAAAAACAACACCAGCGATACACCAATGATAGCGTATGCATAAGTTGGTTTACCTCTTTTGCTGCTTGCTTTTCCAAATTGAGCCATATTCTGTTATTGTTTGGGAGTTAGTATACTTTCCTTTTCAAGTGAGGCAAAAATAAAGGTTTTTAGCTGCTTTGCCGTATTTTTGCCCTCTTCAAAACGATTGCCTGCCGTATTTATTTTTATGAATGTACAAGATGATTAGTGATAGAGTAAGTAAATAACTTTTCTTTCACATTTTTGGCAATAAGTTAGGATGAAAAAATATTTTTAAACCAATAAAACAAATTCCCCTTTAGGGGATAGGGGTATGGAATACGATTTTAGAAAGATTGAACAACAGTGGCAGAAAGCATGGAAAGAAAGTGGTGCTTATAAAGTAAGTAACGAATCTGCCAAACCAAAATATTATGTGCTGGATATGTTTCCGTATCCGAGCGGTGCCGGTTTGCATGTGGGACATCCGCTGGGATATATAGCCAGTGATATTTACAGCCGCTACAAAAGATTGAAAGGCTTTAATGTTTTGCACCCAATGGGTTTTGATAGTTTTGGTTTACCGGCCGAGCAATATGCTTTGGAAACAGGTCAGCACCCGGCAACCACAACCGAAAAAAATATTGCAACCTTTAAAGCGCAACTCGATAAAATTGGTTTTTGTTACGATTGGGACCGTGAAGTGCGTACCAGCGATCCGCAATATTATAAATGGACACAGTGGATTTTTCTGCAACTCTTCAACAGCTATTTCTGCAACACACAAAAAAAAGCAAGGCCCATTGCCGATCTTATAAAGAAATACGAAACAAAAGGAAACAAACATTTTACACCGGAACAATGGAATGCTTTTACCAAAAAAGAGCAGGAAGATATTTTGATGAACCGCCGCCTTGCTTTTAGCAAATATGGCGAAGTAAATTGGTGCGAAGCTTTGGGAACCGTACTTGCAAATGATGAAGTGGTGAACGGTGTTAGCGAACGTGGCGGCCACCCGGTAGAAAAAAAGAAAATGCGACAATGGTATTTGAGGATAACAGATTATGCCGATCGTTTGCTGGAAGGCCTGGAAACCGTTGACTTCAGCGACAGCATGAAAGAAATGCAGAAGAACTGGATAGGGAAGAGTGAGGGAGCGGAGATGGAGTTCAGAGTTCGGAGTTATGAGTCGGGAGTTAAGGTTTATACCACAAGGCCTGATACGATTTTTGGAGTAGATTTTCTTGTGTTGGCGCCTGAGCATGAGATGGTAAAAGAAATAGTATCCGCTGAGCAAAAAAATGCAGTAGATGAATACCTGCATTATGTAAAAAGCCGCAGCGAAAGGGAACGCCTGGCCGAAGCAAAAACCATTATCGGTTGCTTTACGGGTGCTTATGCCATTAATCCTTTTGATGGCAGAGAAATTCCTATCTGGATTGCAGAATATGTATTGGCGGGTTACGGCACCGGCGCTATTATGGCTGTGCCCTGCGGCGATCAAAGAGATTTTGCTTTTGCCAAACATTTTAATATTCCCATTACCAATATTATCGGTAATCATTTTAATGGCGAAGAAGCCAATGCAACCAAAGATGCCACTTTAGAGAATAGCGGTTTTTTAAATGGCCTGTTGATGAAAGATGCCATTGGTGTTGCTGTAAATAAAATAGAAGAACTGGGTATCGGCAAACGCAAAGTAAATTACCGCATGCGTGATGCAGGCTTCAGCCGACAAAGATATTGGGGTGAACCTTTTCCAATTGTTTGGAATGGAGAAACTCCATTTGCATTAACTGAAGATAAATTGCCTTTGAATTTGCCGCATGTGGATTCTTACGGTCCCGGTCCTGAAGGTGAAGGTCCGCTGGCCAATATTACCGAATGGGTAAATACACCCGAAGGAAGAAGAGAAACTTCTACTATGCCTGGATATGCAGGGTCTTCCTGGTATTTTTTAAGATACATGGACCCCAATAATGAAACAACTTTTTGCGACCGCAAAGCCAGCGATTACTGGAACCAGGTTGACCTGTACATTGGCGGTACCGA